>NZ_BSDR01000001.1:275000-602500 GCF_027925305.1 Desulforhabdus amnigena
ACTTCGGGAGAAGGTGTGCCCTCATTAGGTGAAGAGACTGGCTCTTGGAGCCGAAGGGGGTTGCAGAGAAATGGCGGTAGCGACTGTTTACTAAAAACATAGGACTCTGCAAAGTCGCAAGACGACGTATAGGGTCTGACGCCTGCCCGGTGCTGGAAGGTTAAGGGGAGATGTCATCGCAAGAGAAGCGTTGAACCGAAGCCCCAGTAAACGGCGGCCGTAACTATAACGGTCCTAAGGTAGCGAAATTCCTTGTCGGGTAAGTTCCGACCTGCACGAATGGCGTAACGACTTCCGCACTGTCTCAAACAGGGACTCAGTGAAATTGCAGTCTCGGTGCAGATACCGAGTACCCGCGGCTAGACGGAAAGACCCCGTGCACCTTTACTATAGCTTGGCATTGGATTTTGGGCGTGTATGTGTAGGATAGGTGGGAGGCGGAGAAACGGGAGCGCCAGCTCTCGCGGAGCCAACCTTGAAATACCACCCTTATGCGTTTAGAGTTCTAACCCGGAAGAGTTATCCTCTTCGGGGACAGTGCCTGGTGGGTAGTTTGACTGGGGCGGTCGCCTCCCAAAGAGTAACGGAGGCGCGCGAAGGTTCCCTCAGGCTGATTGGAAACCAGCCGTAGAGTGTAAAGGCAGAAGGGAGCCTGACTGTGAGAGAGACATCTCGATCAGGGACGAAAGTCGGTCTTAGTGATCCGGCGGTTCCGCATGGAAGGGCCGTCGCTCAACGGATAAAAGGTACGCCGGGGATAACAGGCTGATAACCCCCAAGAGTTCACATCGACGGGGTTGTTTGGCACCTCGATGTCGGCTCATCGCATCCTGGGGCTGGAGCAGGTCCCAAGGGTTCGGCTGTTCGCCGATTAAAGCGGTACGTGAGCTGGGTTTAAAACGTCGTGAGACAGTTTGGTCCCTATCTACCGTGGGCGCAGGAATTTTGAGGGGATCTGTCCCTAGTACGAGAGGACCGGGATGGACGAACCACTGGTGTACCAGTTGTTCCGCCAGGGGCATAGCTGGGTAGCTAAGTTCGGAAGGGATAACCGCTGAAAGCATCTAAGCGGGAAGCCCACCCCAAGATGAGAGTTCCCCTCCGGGAGCGATCCCGGGCTGAAGGCCCCTCGTAGACTACGAGGTTGATAGGTCGGGTGTGTAAGCACAGCAATGTGTTGAGCTAACCGATACTAATTGGCCGTGCGGCTTGACCATCCTCAAGGCAACCGATTGAAACCAGGAAGAGCTTCTTAAATAAAACCCCTGTTCAGTTGTAAGCTTCCCCATATTGGGGCGGTGGCTAGAGCGAGGAGGATACACCCGTTCCCATCCCGAACACGGTCGTTAAGCTCCTCTGCGCCGATGGTACTGCGTGGGTGACTGCGTGGGAGAGTAGGGCGCTGCCGCCCCATCCCCTTTTTTACCCCTCCATTCCTTTCTCTTTTGTTCCCTCACCTCTATGGTTTCTTTGCAAATGTCTTCTTTTCCCCAAAAAACAGCCGGCGCTCAGGCAAGCGTTTTCCTTGCAGATGTTTTTGCCCTTCCATCCTTATGGTTTTCCGTGATTTCTCATGGTTGAATAGAAAATACCAGAGATGCCTGCCATTTCCAGCCTAAGGCCTTGGGTGCGAATCGCGCTTATGGGACGAAGCTTTTATGTGGCAGTTAATGTATCTTACTCTTTTCCCCCCCATTCCTTCGTCCCATGCAGCGCAAATTCCAATCGAACAATGAATGCCAAAATATCAAGAGAGAATCGTCTCATACATCATGCACTGCTACTCTACAGCCTTGATGTTTTTCTTTGCCCAATTGATCAGTTCGTCATAAGTTGTTCCTTTCGGAAAGAATTCAACGAGACCTAATGACTTCAATTGAGGGACGTATTTTACGTCGAGAAGCCCCCCTGCAGTGACTTGAATATACGAAATGCCGTGTTCTTTCATAGAGTCGAAGAGGTTTTTGAATTGAGTAACAATATCCGCTCCATGCAGCACAGTGATTCCGATATGATCCACGGACTCCTGTATGGCAGAAGCGACAATTGCTCTGGGGTCCTGGAGATCTGTGTAAATAACCTCAAACCCGGCTTCTCCGAAAGCTCTTGCAAGTTTTAACATTGCTTGCTCGTGACCTTCTCCGAACTTTGCCATCAAAATTCTGATTTTTCTCTCTTCCATGCCTATCTCCTGTAAATGGTTACTTTGTCAAATATAGTCCATTCTTCTAAAATGCTGTGCATGTGAGAACTCCGTTTTTCTTTTAGTGTTAAACATGGTTAAGAATGTCAGATTCCGAAAAATAGGAGATGGTGGATCCCGCTCGAGCCTGGAAAACGGAATGGAGTGTATTTGAGCTGGTGCATGCATAATACTCTTGGAGTGAAGAGAAACGCCAGATGTTTGTGCTCTTTCGTCTCCTTCGTCAGGCAAATCAAAAAAATGAATCGTTTCGAAAGATCTGATTCAAACCTATAGTTCACGAATTCTGACGAAATCGCTGGAGGAATTTTGCGAATCCACTTCTTGTTTCATGTAATATCTGGACAGTGGTAAGTTTTCCCGAAGCTTGGTCTATTCAGAGCGTAAGTTGACGATTTTAAAGCTAAACGATTTATGCTTGTTTTTGCCGTAGTGTCAAAGTGGAATCTTGTAAAATCAACCACTTATAGAAAACTTTCCACTGTCCAGGTAATATGAGAAAAGTTTATGTCGGTCACTGAAATTACGTGACTCTGTAACATAGTTGTAACATTGGAAGAATACCATAACGAAAATTACGGCGCCGCGTAAGTTTTTGAGATGTCTTAGAGGATGTCTGAAAATTCCCCCCTTGAGGGGGGTAGGGGGGTGTCAAGATTTCGCGAACCAGAAAAACACCGCCCTTGGTCTCCCTCAAGGGGGGAATCGAAGCAGGTTCGGCTCCCAAACAGAGGAATTTTCAGACAGCCTCTTAGGGTTTGTTGGTACATGTGAGAAAACGGATCGATGAACAAACACATTGGAGGAAACTGATGCTTAAAGTGAAGTGGTCGTTTTTGTCTTCGTTACTTTTGCTGGGTTTTGCCGTGAATACGGTTTTTGCCGGCTCCATTAAGATCAATGGTTCCACGACGGTACTTCCTATCGCACAGAAAGCTGCTGAAGCATACATGAAAGAACATCCCGATGTGAGCATTTCTGTGTCGGGTGGGGGGTCCGGGGAAGGTATCAAGGCCATCATCGACGGGACGACCGATATTGCTGACAGCTCGCGGTTCATCAAAAACGAGGAAGTGAAACTGGCTGTTGAAAAAGGGAGCTACCCCGTTCCGTTTGCCATAGCTTATGATTGTATCGTACCGGTCGTGAACCCGGACAATTCATTAGCTGATATCACCCTTGATCAGTTGAAGGGAATCTATAAGGGCGAGATTAAAAACTGGAAAGAGATTGGGGGGCCCGATCGTCCGATCGTTGTAATTTCCCGTGACACTTCTTCTGGAACCTATGAGG
The DNA here is from genome assembly GCF_027925305.1 of Desulforhabdus amnigena. Classification (NCBI taxonomy): domain Bacteria; kingdom Pseudomonadati; phylum Thermodesulfobacteriota; class Syntrophobacteria; order Syntrophobacterales; family Syntrophobacteraceae; genus Desulforhabdus; species Desulforhabdus amnigena. The sequence continues at coordinate 278,497 of NZ_BSDR01000001.1, forward strand.
TTTGGGAGGAGAAGGTCATGAAAAAAGAGCGTGTTTTCCCCGGTGCACTCCTCCAGGCTTCCAATGGCGCTGTTGCTCAAGCCGTCTCCAAGAACAAGAATGCGGTCGGTTACCTCGGAATCGGTTATGTGGATAAGAACGTTAAGGCATTGACTGTAAACGGTATCGTTGGAAATGAAGAGACAACATTGAATGGAAAGTTCCCGATTTCACGTCCATTGTTCATGTTTACACGCGGCTGGCCCACTGGGGATACCCTCAATTTCATCAATTACGTCATAAACCCGACTCAGGGACAGAAGCTTGTTAAGGAAGCCGGTTTTGTTCCTCTATATTGATCCAGAGGGCGGATTCTGATTGCGAACAAGCACTTGGAGCTGCCACGGCCTTCTCGACAATGTGAGGGGGGAAGATATCGGTTTTTTGTGAGTTGAGTAAGGGTGCAGAAAGCCGATGTCTCCCCTCTGTTTTGAGAGGGCGGGAGATAAGAAAGGAAAAAAGAAGAATAGAATGATTCCAAATCGTCAAATAAAAGAACAGGCTATTCGATGGATCTTCTTTCTGACCGCTTTGACTTCGATTCTTGTGCTTTCAATGATTTTGCTCTTCTTGTTTGCAGAAGGTCTTCCCATCTTCAAAAAACTGTCAGTAGGTGCGTTTCTTTTTGGATTGGAGTGGTATCCGACCTCATCACCACCTGATTTTGGAATTCTTCCCCTTCTTGTCGCATCTTTTGCTGTAACTTTTCTCTCTGCTCTTATCTCTATTCCTTTAGGTATAATGACAGCACTATATCTTGCAGAAATTGCATCTGTGAGATTTCGAGAAATTGCCAAGCCTGTCGTCGAACTCCTGGCAGCATTACCTTCTGTCGTTATAGGTTTTTTCGGTATGGTGATTGTTGCGCCATTTTTGCAGAGCACGTTCAATCTTGCGACCGGTTTGAACCTGTTCAATGCTTCGTTAATGCTTGCATTCATGTCCGTTCCAACCATCTGCAGCATTTCGGAAGATGCGATTCACGCCGTACCCAAGGAGCTGAAAGAAGCGTCTTTGGCTTTAGGGGCTACGCATTGGGAGACCGTTTTTCGTGTGATCCTTCCTGCCTCCCTGTCAGGAATCAGCACGGCGGTGATCCTGGGAATGTCCAGGGCAATCGGTGAGACGATGGTCGTTTTGATGGTAGCGGGTGGAGCGACCTTGATCCCGACTTCGATATTCGACCCTGTGAGGCCCATGCCGTCGAGCATCGCTGCCGAAATGGCTGAAGCTCCTTTTCGAAGCGACCATTATTACGCTCTTTTTGCCATTGGTATGATGCTTTTCATCTTTACGCTCATGTTTAATTTAATAGCGGATTATATTGCCCACAAACATAAACAAGTGGGGGCTGCCACTTTGTAAATCCACAGAGGTAAAAGATACATGCCATCGCCGAATTTGCCGGAAAATCTCAGCACCAACGAAATATCTCTCGGATCTGAGTTGTGCAGGCGGGATGCCGGGCCGAAGGAAGGCTCGGTATGCGCTGAAACCGAAAAGCCAATTCGAACGCGCCATCTTGTCGAGAAGGGCGTGTTCAGTCTTTTTCGTGGGGCGGCTGCCATCAACGCCTTCGCTTTATTGATCATCATTGGGTTTCTTGTTTACAATGGGGCCGGCGCAATCAATTGGACTTTTTTGAGCCAGGCACCCAGAAACTCCATGACCCAGGGTGGAATATTTCCGTGTATTGTAGGAACCTTTCTGTTGAGCTTTGGCGCCATGTTGGTGGCGTTTCCGTGGGGTGTCGCCACGGCCATTTATTTGCATGAATATGCGCGGCCCGGTTTGGCAATGCGTGCCATCCGTTTAGGTATCAATAACCTTGCCGGTGTTCCATCCGTGGTATTCGGCCTGTTTGGCCTTGCATTCTTCGTCACTTGGTGCAAGCTTGGCGTAAGCGTTTTATCGGGAGTTCTTACGCTGGGGGCGCTGATTCTGCCTGTGATCATCGGTACTGCGGAGGAGGCGCTGCGATCGGTACCCGCCACTTACAGAGAGGCTTCATTGGGTTTGGGGGCAACCAAATGGCAAACAATATATCGTGTGGTTCTGCCTGCGGCTTTTCCCGGTATGCTTACGGGATCCATACTTGGCATCAGTCGTGCCGCAGGTGAGACTGCCGCCATCATGTTCACTGCTGCGGTATTCTTTACGCCAAACCTGCCTTCCTCTCTGTTTGATCCTGTAATGGCCTTGCCCTACCATGTTTATGTTTTGGCTACCGCTGGAACGGAGATCGAGGTGACCCGACCGCTTCAGTACGGTACCGCACTGATCTTGATTGCACTTGTTTTTGGGATGAATCTCATAGCGATCATTTACCGTGCTAGATTGCAGAGGCATCCTTGAGGCAGGTGCTGGGGGGATCTGAGGGGCTGGAAAAAACGGTTGAAAACGATGTATGCAGGTATTGAGACGAGTCTGTCAGGAGAGTGGCGGCCGCCAAGTAATCCATGAGGATTGCTTGGCGGTTTTTTTATGTCCGCTGGCAGTGGTGCTTTATATTGACACCCTTGATGATGAAGATGACGGTTTCAGCAATATTTGTTGCTTGATCGGCCGCGCGTTCGAGGCATCGCGCGGCGATAATCGTCTGTACGGATCTTTCCACAGCGGGTGTTTCGGTGATCATGTAATCCAGGAATTGCTTGAGAATCTTCACATTCAGTTCATCGGCCGTGTCGTCCATTTGGCAGACGTCGATGGCTTGAGATTCGCTTTCGTTGACAAATGCGGCAATCACCGATTTGAGCATATCCAGGGCGGTTTCACCCAGTTGGTCCAGGGCAGGGTTTGTTGGAAGGGGAGGTCTGGAACACAGAAAAATGGCCCTTTCCGCAATATTGACTGCCTGGTCGGCAATTCGCTCGAGATCGACGGCAATCCGCATACAGCCGATGATGAAGCGCAAATCCCTGGCCATGGGTTGCTCTAAAGCCAGCAATTTCAGGCATTGCCGGTCTACGTCCACTTCAAGCGCATTGATGTCTTTGTCTCCCTCTATTACACTTTCAGCAAGTTCAGTATTTCTTTCCGACAAAGCTTGAACGGCCTTTTCCAAAGCTCTTTCCGTCAATGCAGCCATGTGCAGAATGATCATTCGAAGGTCTTCCAATTCTTGATGAAAACGACTTTCCATGTAGTGGACTCCTAGCCGAAACGACCTGTGATGTAGTCTTCGGTTTGTCTAAATTTGGGACGAGTGAAAAGGGTTTCAGTGTCATCTACCTCGATGAGCTTGCCCATGTAAAAAAACGCAGTGACATCCGATACCCTCGCTGCCTGCTGCATGTTATGCGTGACTATGATGATGGTATAGTTTTTCTTGAGTTCGTGTATGAGTTCTTCTATTTTTTGGGTAGCAATGGGGTCCAGAGCGGAAGCGGGTTCGTCCATCAACAATACTTCCGGTTCCACGGCGAGAGCCCGGGCAATGCAGAGTCTTTGCTGTTGCCCTCCTGAAAGTCCGAGCGCGCTCTTGTGAAGGCGGTCTTTCACCTCGTCCCACAAGGCTGCATGGTATAGACTCTCTTCCACGCGTTGTGAGATAAACGACTGGTCTTTAATGCCGATGACGCGCAAACCATAGGCCACATTCTCAAAAATTGTTTTGGGAAAAGGATTGGGCTTTTGAAATACCATTCCCACCCGGCGTCGAATAGAAACCACATCTACCTTCGGGTCATAAATATTCTCGTTGTCAAGCAATATATCTCCTTCGACCCGACTGATGGGAATGAGGTCATTCATGCGGTTCAGGCAGCGCAAAAATGTGCTCTTTCCACAACCCGACGGGCCGATGAGAGCTGCAACCTGCTTATCGAAAAAATCCAATGATACAGCATGAAGAGCTTTAAAATCACCATAGTAGAAGTCAAGGTTTCTGGAACTCATTTTAAGCATTTTTTCCATGTATCAACCCTTATAATATCCATTTCATTTGGGTGCAGCCCTTTTGGAACGAAGCAAGGAATGCACTCGAGCAGAATGAGAGCGTTGCCTTCAAAGGCGGTGTTGCCCCTCTTGGATCATCCAAATCATTCATGTTGTTCCAGTGGTCTCCAGAACCCTGGTCTGGCAGCAGCTGATTTTTCGGATTTGACCGTCGTTCCGAAAAAACCGCACCTATTCGGCGTATAGGACCTCTACCCGACGCCGATTGTTTTCGAATTCTCCTCTTCTGCTTCTGGCGAAGCCTTGGGCAGGGTGAAGGAAAAGGTTGTTCCTGGAGTCCCATCCATGTTGGGACTGTCGACCCATATTTTCCCGCCGAAATTGCGAATGATATGCCGGCATATGGCCAATCCCAAACCTGTACTTTCAGAATCGCTTCCTCGATGTTTTTCTATGCGGTAGAAACGCTCGAATATCCTCTGCTGATGTTGTTTCGGTATGCCGGGTCCTTCGTCACGTACACTGAAGGTAACTGTTTGTTCAATGGCCTGGCAGGATACGGTTAAAGTTTTGTTTGGAGGGCTGTACTTGATCCCATTTTCCAGCAAGTTTCGAAAAACCTGTACGAGTTGATCAAAATCGGCTGATACGAGAATACCTTCTTTGGGAAGAAGGTTTTCCAGAGAGATCTTTTTGTCCTGCGCCAAGGGTTCACACTCTTTCCATGCATTCAGGAGGGCTTTCCCTGCATGCACTGGAAGAGGCTTGACCGGGGTTTGACGGGTCTCGAGCCTTGCCAGCTGAAGAAGATCATCCACCATTTTTACCATATGATTTGTGTTTCTCAGAATGACATTGAGGAATGTGGCAAGCGTTTCAGGGCTCAGGTCGGATTCTGATAGGAGTGTTTCAGAATATCCCTTGATGGACGTCAAAGGGGTGCGTAGTTCATGGGATACATTCGCCACAAAATCCTGGCGGATTTTTTCAAGACGTTTTAACTCGCTGATATCGTGAAAGACCACAATCACTTGTGCGCCGTTTGGAAGATCGCTCGATCGAACAATGTTGACATTGTAGTATTTCCCTTCCCCAAGGGTTATTTGAATGCTGTAAGGACGCTCGCCCAGTTCTCCCTTGGACGCAAGAATACGGTCGCAGGCATCTTGTAATTCCAGGTTCATAAAAACCTCGAGCGGCTTTCGCCCGATGCCCTGCGAAGCGTTCATGTAGAGTTCGGAAAGAGCACGGTTGATGCTCTGTATTCTACCTCTGGAATCCAACACAGCAACGCCTTCCTGCATTCCATTGAAAACCGCTTCCAGCTGCTGTTTTTCTGAACTGATCGTTTGGATGTCCTTGGAAATGCGGTCGGCCATTTGGTTGATCGACTGCGCAAGAGGGTAAAACTCCTCATCCGGGTCGAGATGAATACGATTTTTATAGTCCGTGTCAGCTAGAGCATTAACAGACGAAGTGATCTTGCGGACCGCCTTGCTTCTCTGATGCACCAGCCAGTAGCTGATTCCAAGGAAGGCAAGGAGAATAAAGGAAAAGATACTGATGAAGTCATATTTGAGACGTTCCAGGAGTTCATTTACGTTAGAAAACGGAATCGCCAGGCGAAGGACTCCGCCGGGTATCGCCCCTTTTCGTTCGATGTTTCTGGCAACATATAAGAGAGTCTTTTGAATGTTTCCGCTGTAACGGATGGACACTCCAATATCCTGCTCTCTCGCTTGCATGATTTCGGGGCGACTGGCATGGTTATCCAAGTTCTGAATTTCGGAAAACGGAATTTCAGAATCAGCGATAACATGACCGCCTGTTGCCACGTAAGTGATTCGAGCTTCTTCGCGTTTACCGACCTCCGTCAGCCAGGCCTGAAGGGCCTCGATATCTTGAAACTCGGATTTCTGGCTTATGAGCCAGTGAACCATGTCGAGTTGATGGACTGCCCGGTGCTTGGTTTCATTGATTATTTCTTCCTTGAGGCTTCGGTAGAAATACCAGGAGGGAAGAATCAAGGCCAGACAGACCACTGTGGTAAGAGTGAATATGAAACGGGTGTGAGAAGAGATTTTTTTTATCATGATCTTCTAACCTCGAAAACGGTATCCTACACCTCTTACGGTTTCGATCCATTTGGAATAACGGCCCAGTTTTTGACGCAAACGCCGCACATGAGTGTCGACGGTTCGAGCGTATCCTTCGAATTGATATCCCCAAACACTATCCAGCAGGTGGTCTCTTGTCTGTACTTTTCCCTTGCTTTTGATGAGTTCGGTGAGAAGCTTGAATTCTGTTGCCGTGAGAGGTGCATCCACATCATCAATCGAGACCTTATGGGCCTCGAAATCGACTTTCAACCCTTCGATCTCCCAAAGAGCTGTCAGGGTGGTTTCCTGAAAGGATCTGCGGAGAACCGCCCGAATGCGCAAAATGAGCTCTCTGGGGCTGAAGGGTTTGACCACGTAGTCGTCCGCCCCCAGTTCCAGCCCCACAATACGGTCGACTTCCTCACCCCTGGCTGTCAGCATGATAACGGGTACGTTCTTGAATGCCGCATCCCTCTTCAATTCCTTGCACACTTCGAATCCGTCCAGACCCGGAATCATCAAATCCAGGATGATCAAATCCGGAATATGCCGTTTCACTTTTTCTAAAGCATCATGTCCGTCCTGGGAGGTTGCGACACTGAAACCTGCGGATTCCAGATTGTAACTTAAGAGCTGAAGAATATCATTATCGTCTTCCACAACGAGTACATTCATTTTCGACATCACCAACTCCTGTAGGTAGCATAAGTTTCTAATAAACCATAATTTTGTGTCGAAAAGATTCTCTGATTGTTACAGTACTGTTACATTAGCTCTTTACAAAACATAAGAGCTTTTTGTCTCCCGAACAAAATCAAAAACATGCCTCCGCAACAACTGTCGCATCAAGAGCTTTATCGCTCGAGGTCTTCTGGGATTGCACCAGGACGGCTTTTTTCAATTATATATGCTGAAGACTCAAAAATACTATATGAACTTCAATGTATGCCACAATCATTGATTTGAAAATGTTGATGAAACAGTCTAATTTGATTTTGCTCCCAGGTTTTCATCGATGCGGAAGAGAGTTTTTGAATACGCCAAGGAGGAGGGGATAGCATGAAAGATTTTTTCCATGCGCAGAGCGTTGCCGTGATCGGGGTCTCGAATTCTCCCAACAACATGGGGCGGATCATGGTGAAAAACCTTATGGAATTTGGGTATCAGGGGTACATTCATTTGGTTGGACCCAAGGGGGGAGCATACCTGGGGCATAAGATCTTCTCCGATGTGAGGGAGATCCCGGAAAGGGTGGACCTTGCGACTATTCTCGTTCCTGCCATGGCAGTGCCCACTGTGCTTCGTCAATGTGGAGAAAAAGGGATTCGAAGAGTCATTGTGCAGTCCGCAGGATTTCGTGAATTGGGAGAGGGCAGGATAGGGCTGGAAAAAGAAATTGTTGAAATCCTGAAGCATTTTCAGATGCGTATGATAGGCCCGAATTGCATTGGAATCATCAACCGTCACATCGGTCTGGCTGTTCCATTCTTGCCCCTCAAAGCCGAAAGCCGCCCGGGCAGAATCGGCGTGGTTGCTCAAAGCGGCGGCGTAGGCGCCATGATGATCAATTCGCTCAATGCCGAAAATATGGGTTTCAGTAAATTCGCAAGTATTGGAAACAAATTGAACGTGGATGAATCGGATCTCCTGGAATACCTGATTCAAGATGAAGAAACGGATCAGATTTTTTGCTACCTGGAAGGAATTGCCGATGGTCGCCGGTTGATGGAAATTGCAAGCCGCTCACCGAAGGTGATTGTCGCCCACAAGTCCAATAGAGGTGGAGCGGGAGCGGTGATTGCCCGGTCCCATTCTGCGTCCCTTTCATCTGATGACAGGGTCGTAGACGCGGCTTTTCGACAATGCGGTATTCTCCGGACCCGTGAACAGAGAAGTGCTCTGGAAATGCTCAAAGCCTTTTCCCTTCCTCAGTTGAAGGGAAACCGGCTGGCCGTTATTTCCAGGTCGGGTGGGCATGCTGTCATGGCGGCCGATTCAGCCGAGGAATTCGGATTTCAATTGCCGCCGTTCCCGCCGGATCTGATTCAGCTTGCTAAAAAACATTCCCGGGCGGGTGTGATACAATTTCACAATCCCATGGATCTTGGCGATCTATTCAATCTTCCTCTTTATCACACGTTGGCCGAACAGACATTGGCAAGAGAAGATATCGATGGGCTGCTTTTCATATTCAATTATCAGGGGCTCATGAACGTGGAGGAGTCCAGAAAACTTCTCACAGGGCTGGGGGATTTGATGTGGAAATTCCAGAAGCCCGTTGCTGTTTGTGTTTTCACAACCCGGGAAGAACTCAACCTTGCGGGAAAGATCGCCTCTTATCCCTTTTTTGGCGACCCGCGTGAAGCGGTGAGGGCTTTGGCATTGAATCGGGACAGGTTCAAAACAGGCCCCCTGCCGTTTTCCAGGCGACGGCCGGCTGGAGTGGATAGGATGCGAGTGCAGCAGTTAGTGGAGGAGCTTCCTTCGGGACCGGTCTCTCCCGAGAAGCTGGCCATGATTTTGACCGCCTACGGTATTCCACTGGTTCCCTGGAGGAAACTCGAAAGGGAAGAGGACGTTCTTGCCGCAGCCGGATCTCTGGGCTTTCCGGTTGTTTTGAAGACTGCACATCCGGAGGTGATCCACAAGAGTGAGGCAGGGGGAGTGTATTTGAATATCGCTGATGACGTTTCATTGAGAGAGGCTTACCGGGGGCTTCAAAAAATCGGTCCTTCCGTGCTGCTTCAAAAGATGGCGGAGATGGGGTTGGAGTGGTTGATCGGCGGAAGACAGGACCAGACTTTCGGAGCGGTGCTGGTGGTGGGGCTGGGAGGAATTTATGTGGAAGTTTTCAAAGAAACGTCCATCCGCATTGCTCCCATTGGACAGGAGGAAGCACGCCGCGCCATCGACGAATGCCGCGGGGCGGCTCTTGTTGGTGGAGTCCGTGGACAGGCGGCCCTGGACCGTGAAGCCCTTTGTGATTTAATTGTCCGCGTTTCCTGGTTGTTGTATGATTTTCCTGAAATCGAGGAACTTGATTTGAATCCTGTGCGGCTTTACGAAAAGGGATGCTTGGCGGTAGACTGGCGGGCACGGAAAAAGTAGGGGATGCCGGAAACACCGGGAACACCGGTGAAAACGGTGTCAATCAGCGAGGCATATCAGAAAGTCATCGAAGGGGTATGCTCGCTTTTATTGCATATGGTGTGGAGAATATTCTATGAAATTTGCTTACAGTACGACGGTTTTTCGAGCCCGTCCCCTTTCTGAAGCCATAGAAGGTATAGCGAGGGCGGGTTTTTCCGCTGTGGAACTCATAGCCGATCGGCCTCATGCTTTTCCTCGAGACCTGACGGCAGGCAAAGTCACTGATTTGAATCAGTGTTTGGAGCAGCGTAAACTTCGAGTATCCAATTTGAACAGCTGTGTGGTTACTTCAATCGGTGATTATCAGAACCCTTCATGGATTTCAGTGGATTGGCGTGAACGTGAAGAGAGAATCAATTATACGCTGGAGTGCCTGCGCATGGCAGCCGCAATGGGGATTCCCGGAGTGTCCACAGAAACTGGGACTGAACCTGTTCATGAGGCCATGAATCGAGAGGATGCCGTGGGGCTTTTTATCGGCGGCATGCATCGAGTCCTACCCCTGGCTCAGAAGCTGGGCGTCAAAATGCTCATTCAACCGGAGCCGGATTCCCTCATCCAGACCACTGAACAGGCGCTCGACTTCCTGAAGAAGATGGAATCCCAGAGCAGTTTGAGGATCAATTTCGATGCAGGACATTTTTACTGCGTTGGGGAAGACCCCTGCGAGGCTTGGGAGGAGTTGAAATCCTATGTTGCTCACGTCCATTTGGATGATATCCCGTCAAACCGCACCCACCGCCATATTCAATTGGGTGAAGGGGCCATGGATATCCCCGCCTTCCTGAGCTGCCTTCGAAGGGATAATTATGAGGGATATGTTACGATCAAACTCGACTCTTATGAACAAAGAGCGGAAGACGTGGTCCTTGCTTCGGCCCGCTATTTGAGTGAAAAAGGTTTTTTTGAAGGAAAGATGGATAAAGAGGTTTAGAGATCGGGTTTTTGAAGAAAACCCCATGCGGATCCTTAGATTGCACGATTGAATCAATCCCACCACCAGCCCAAGATGAAAATTTCTTTCTTGCGAAAGTCTGCGTAATCTATGGATAAAAAGAGTTTGAAAAGGTCTGATTGCTCTTCTGGGCGGTCTTAAAAATGTCGACCGCTTTTATAATATATTTGACATAGTACCTACTATCTAATATCTTAAGCCATGAAAAACAAATCGAGCTCAAAAAAAGAGGCGCAGGCGCAGCAGACGCGCAGAAATATGCTGGTGGCAGCAACCAAGCTCTTTGCACGGCAGGGATACCACAAGACCACCATAACGGATATCTGCCAGTCCATTGGTCTGACTTCAGGCGCCATCTTCCACCATTTCCCCTCGAAAGAAGCATTGCTCGACGCCGTTATAGAACGCCTCGAACGGGGCATCCGCATCTATTCGGACTATCTGGATGGGGTCGAAAAGGGGTCTCTCGAAGTGGTGACCGAGATGGTGAGTATCATGTGCCGCCATTTCAACCGCCAGCCTGAAGCCACCATATGTCTTGCTGCGCTGGCCACCGAATTCGCCGGCAGTAACCATCCTGTCGAACAACGTCTCAAGGACATCTACACAGGATTTGTGAAGTCCCTTTCTCGGATACTCAAAGACAATCCGCGGATCAGGAATCCCCGGGTGACAGCCATGGCTTTTGTGGGGCTCGTTCAGGGAATCGCCGTCCAGGGGTTGTTGAGGGAAGGGGAACAGACCATCGATGAACTGGCCCGGGGATTCATCGAAATGCTCGCAGAGTGGTGAATGTTGGTGGACTCAAGAGGCATCTGGTGAGCTGAAGGGCTGGATCTCGGGTGCAGTTCTTCAAACAAATGGCGAATGTACAAAAGAAGGGGGATATCATGGAAATCAAGAAGGTCGGCGTGTTGGGCGCCGGAATCATGGGATCGGGCATCGCGCAGGTGATTGCCCAGGCGGGCTTTGAAGTGGTCCTTCGGGATATCGAGGAGAGCTTCGTTGAAAGGGGCATGGCGATCATCAAGGGAAATCTGGATCGCGCCGTGGCCAAAGGGAAGCTCGAGAGCGGCGCATCGCAAGCCGTTATGGGAAGGATTCACGGCACCACTTCTCTGAAGGATGCGGTGGATGACGCGGACCTGGTGGTAGAAGCCGTCATCGAATCCATGGATCTCAAGAAAAGAGTGTTCAAGGAAGTGGATGAGCTCCGCAAGCCGGAAGCCATCCTTGCATCCAACACATCGGGGCTTTCCATCACAGAGATGGCATCCGTTACCGGACGTCCCGACAGAGTCCTTGGCATGCATTTTTTCAACCCCGTGCCCGTCATGAAATTGGTGGAACTGACCCGCGGTTTTGTCACTTCCGACGAGACCTTTGCCACCTGCCGGGACTTCGTGGAGAAAATAGGGAAAAGTCCCATAGAAGTGGCTGAGGCTCCAGGGTTTGCCGTCAACCGCATCCTTTGTCCCATGATCAACGAGGCGATTTTTGCCTATGCCGAAGGGGTCGCGTCGGCCCGCGATATCGACCAGGCGATGGTTCTCGGCGCCAATCATCCCATCGGGCCTCTGGCTCTGGCGGACATGGTGGGACTCGATACCCTTCTCTTTGTCATGGAAGGTCTTCAGAAGGAGTTGGGAGAGGACAAATACCGTCCCGCACCCCTCTTGCGCAAGATGGTTCGGGCCGGATACCTCGGCCGTAAGAGTGGGAAGGGCTTTTTCGATTACAGCGAAAAAGGGTAGATCGAGTTTATCGCCTGATTCAACACCTTCCTCGCACGCCACTCTCTCTTCTGCAAGCTCTTTGAGGTCGACTCCACCCTGGGACGGGCGAATTCCGATTTTTATAATGAACTCCCATGACCGGAACGGTCACAACGAAAAATGAAAAAGGCAAAGAGATGCAAGCCAATATGGGAAGCGGGAAACGCTCTTGAAAAGCGATCTTATCATGAGCCATGAGCTATGAACCATGAGCCTTTTTTCATATAAACCACAGAGACACGGAGATTTCATTTGAAAGTCTTTCTCTGGGCCCTCTGTGTCTCCGGGGGGTATATAGATTTTATTTAATATTTAAAGGAGGATATTTGCGCCATGCAATACGATCTCACGGAAGAACAGCGCATGCTTCAGGATATGGTGCGCCGCCTTGCTAAAGAAAAGGTTGCCGCCGGAGCCGGAAAACGTGACGAAGAGGCACACTTCGACTGGGAGATGGTCGATCTGCTCCGTGAAAACGGACTCTACGGCATCGATTTTCCGGAAGAACACGGCGGTTCTGGGGCGGGTATGCTCGCCCTCGCCATTGCCGTGGAGGAAATTTCCAAAGTAGATGCCTCAGCCGGTCTGCTCATCGCCGATCAGGAACTGGGGTCGTTGCCCATTATCCTGGCCGCCGACGAAAGACAGCGGGCCAAATATCTGCCCAGACTGGCCTCGGGCGAACATCTCGCCGCCTTTGCCCTCACGGAACCGGTGGCTGGTTCCGATGTGGCGCGGCTCAGGTGCCGCGCCGTGAGGGATGGTGACTACTACATCCTCAATGGCACCAAGACCTTCATCACCAATGGCGGTGTGGCCGATGTGGTCACCGTTTATGCCGTGACCAATCCGGACAAACCGACGCACAGGAACGCCGGTGTCTTCATCGTGGAAAAGGGGACACCGGGTTTTTCCGTGGGAAAGAAAGAAAATAAACTGGGGATCCGCTGGTCGGATACCGTGGAACTGATCTTCGAAGACTGCCGGATTCCAGCGGAAAACCTCCTTGGGGCGGAGGGGCAGGGGTTCCATATCATGATGAAAACCCTGGATTTTTCACGCCTTGCCGTGGCGGCGCAGGCCCTCGGCATCGCAGCGGGGGCTCTGGAATACGCCGTCGCCTATGCCAAGGAACGGGAAACCTTCGGCAAGCCCATCATCCAGCATCAGGGGATCGGATTCAAACTGGCGGACATGGCCATGCGTACGGAAGCGGCCCGGCAGCTACTCTACAAGGCGTGCAGCATGTTTGAAACCCTTTCCAAGGACATGAGCCAGCTCGCTCCCGAAATGGTGCGTATGGGCTCCATGGCCAAGTGTTACTGCAGCGACGTGGCCATGTGGGTTGCCACCGAAGCGGTTCAGGTGTTGGGCGGCTATGGCTACATCAAGGAATACCCCGTGGAACGCATGATGCGCGACGCCAAAATCACGCAGATCTACGAGGGATCAAACGAGATCCAGAGGCTGGTGATTTCGAGGACCCTGTAGACCGGCCAGGCTCTTCAGTGATTTTGCCGGTCTCCTGTTCAGAGGAATGAGAGAGCATGAGTAAAGATAACGAAGTGGTCATTGTCTCTGCGGTGCGCACCGCCATTGGGAAATTGGGGGGTGCACTGAAAGGTGTAAGAGCGACGCAGCTGGGCGCTCATGTAATGTTGGAAGCCATCAAACGGGCCAACGACCTGGACCCCAACCTCATCGAAGAGGTGATCTTCGGCGACTGCGTTCAATGCTTCGATGAGGCCAACACGGCGAGAACGGCGGTCCTCACCGCCGGATTGCCGTTTCACATACCGGCCTTCACGGTGCAGCGCCAATGTTCGTCTTCCATGCAGGCATTGAATTGCGGGGTCCAGCAAATCCGCTGTGGCGATGCGGAAGTGGTCATGGTGGGCGGTGTGGAATCCATGAGTTCAGCCCCTTATTACCTGGCCAATGCCCGCTGGGGCATGCGGCTCATGAACCATGAAGTGACCGATGCCGTATGGGAAATGCTCCATTCGGGGAGCCGGCTGCTGGGGGAGCCCATGATCATGGGCGTGACTGCGGAAAACCTTGCTGAAAAATACGGAATATCCCGGGAGGATCAGGATCAGCTGGCCCTGGAAAGCCACAATAAGGCTGAAGCCGCCATCAAGGCGGGGCGCTTCGAAGAAGAGATCGTACCCCTGGAGGTTCCCGGAGAGAAAGGGCGGAAGGTCGTCTTCGATCAGGATGAACATCCACGGTTTGGATTGACCATGGAAGACCTGGCCAGGCTGAAGCCTGTCTTCAAGAAAAACGGCACCGTCACGCCGGGAAACTCTTCGGGGCTCAATGACGGCGGCGCCGCGGCGATCCTTATGACGCGCAAACGAGCCAGGGAACTCGGACTTGCCCCCATGGCCCGCATCGTGTCCCAGGCTGCCGCCGGCGTGGAACCTCACCTCATGGGTTATGGCCCCGTACCGTCGACGGAAAAAGCCATCAAAAAGGCCGGCATGAGCCTCAAGGACATTCAACTGGTGGAATTGAATGAGGCTTTTGCCGCTCAGTACATTGCCTGCGAGCGCGGCCTGGGGTTGGACCGCACCATCACGAACGTCAATGGGAGCGGCGTGGGCCTGGGGCATCCGGTGGGCTGTACGGGGCTGCGCATTGTGGTTTCTTTGATTCATGAAATGGCGCGCCGAAACCTGGAAGTGGGGCTGGCGACGCTCTGTGTGGGTGGTGGTATGGGAATGAGCACCATCGTGGTACGGGACTAACGGTCAGAAATCTCAAGGAAACGTTTTTTAAAAGGGAGGACACCCCATGTCGGTACGACTCATCCGGAAGACGGCGTCTGCTTATGAATATCCACTTCTCATCAAACGCCTGCTGCAGACCCCGCTCACCTACTCTCCAAAGCAGGAAATCGTTTACAGGGAGCTCGTTCGCTATGACTACGAGACCCTCAATCAGCGCATAGGCCGGCTGGCCAATGCTCTGAAGGCTTTGGGCGTTCAACAGGGAGACACCGTCGGTATGATGGACTGGGACAGCCATCGCTACCTGGAATGTTTCTTTGCCGTTCCCATGATGGGCGCCGTTTTGCATACCATCAACGTGCGGCTTTCCCCTGAGCAGATCCTTTACACGATCAATCATGCGGAAGACGATGTTTTGCTCATCAATGGAGAATTCCTGCCGGTACTGGATCAGATCAAAGACCAGATCGAAACGGTGAAGAAAATCATTCTGATCACGGACGAAGGGAAAAGCGCCGATGCATTGCCGGGCTTTGCCGGGGAATACGAGGCTCTGCTCGCGGGGAGCGATGAGGAATATGATTTTCCCGATTTCGACGAAAACGCCATGGCCACAACCTTTTATACTACGGGTACGACGGGGCTTCCCAAGGGGGTCTACTTCAGCCATCGCCAGTTGATGCTGCATACCCTGGCGGTTCTTGCGGGGCTGACCGGGTATACGGCCGGGCGGAGGTTCGGGGCCGATGACGTATACATGCCTCTCACTCCCATGTTCCATGTCCATGCATGGGGACTGCCCTACGTGGCCACGCTCCTCGGAGCCAAGCAGGTCTATCCAGGTCGTTACATTCCTGAAAATATCCTGAAGCTGGTGGAAAAGGAGAAGGTTACGTTTTCTCACTGTGTGCCCACCATCCTGCACATGCTCCTCAACAGTCCCGTGATAAAGGAAGTGAACGTATCTGGATGGAAAGTGATCATCGGAGGTTCCGCCCTGTCGAAAGGTCTGTGCAAATACGCCCAGGAACTGGGAATCGACACTTTCACCGGGTACGGCATGTCCGAAACCTGCCCCATTTTGACCCTTGCCAACCTGAAGCCGCACATGCTGGAGTGGGATGCGGAGGAGCAGATCAAAATCCGGTGCCGCACGGGCATCCCGATTCCGTTGGTGGACCTGAGAACGGTGGGCATGGGAGGAGAGCCTCTGCCCAAAGATGGCGTGAGTACGGGGGAGGTGGCTGTGCGGGCCCCATGGTTGACTCAAGGATATCTGAAGGAAACGGAACGGTCGGAGGAACTCTGGTCCGATGGCTGGCTCCACACGGGTGACGTGGGTTTCATCGACCCAGAGGGATATCTCCAGGTCACGGACCGCATCAAGGACGTGATCAAGACGGGAGGGGAGTGGATCTCTTCCCTGCAGCTGGAAGATATCCTCACCAGCCATGAAGGTGTCAGCGAATGTGCCGTGGTGGGTGTACCCGACGAGAAGTGGGGGGAAAGGCCTCTGGCTTTCGTGGTGCTCAAGGAAGACTACAAGGACAAAGTCACCCAGGAGGACATCAAGAATTTCTTCATGGGATATGTCGACAGGGGCGTCATTTCCAAATGGGGAGTTCCCAACAGGATCTGTTTCACCGACAGCATCGCCAAAACCAGCGTGGGAAAGCTCAATAAGCGGGTCCTCCGTAAAACCGCTCTTGAGCATGTTCAAGAGCAGGCATGAATTCGGTATGAATGGGCAGGGACGAACCATGAACCAGGCGCTGGACGATCAAGTGCTGTTGGTTCGTCCCCTCACCATTCGCTGAGAGGGGATGAAGCCGTTGGGGATGTTTTGGAAGTATCCGAGAATCCAGTACACGGTAGCAGAAATCTCATCCCTTTGTTTTTGAACAGGGCTTCAAATCACGATAGTCGTTTTCATGGGGGCTGATCTGCAGCGAAATCTCGAAAAGAAAGTCTCTTGTCAAGGGCTGACCCCAGTTGTTTGATGATTCAGGGTTTTCTCGTTGCCGTAACGACCACGAAAGCACATTGGCCGCGCCCTGCCCGCAGGGGTTCGATCTCCCGCGTCTCGGCCAGGGGGTGAGCGAGTGTCTGGCCCCAGGTGCCAACCGCGAAGCCGGCTTCCAACAAAAGCTGGGTCACCTCGTCGGCGGAATAGAAAGTGGCCTCGCGGTAAAACACACTCTCTGCCTGGTGCAACTGGTAGTCTTTTCCCAGAGTGCTCTCGCGGTCGATGAATCCAATGACGAGGGGACTGCCGGGCTTGAGTACCCTCCACAGTTCGGTAAGCATTGCTGCGGGCGAATCTACGAAGCAGATGGTGGTGACCACGAGCGCGTAATCGAAACTGCCGTTTGCGAAAGGCAGATTTTCGGCCACTCCTTCCACAACTTCTATGCCTCGAGCAGCGGCATGAGCAAGCATCCGGGGGGAGGGGTCCACTCCCACCCCCACCCCCAGTGGCGCGGCGAAGCGGCCACTGCCCACACCGACCTCGACACCCCGACCCTCCCACGGAATGAACGGCCGAAGAGCGAGCAGTTCCGAAATATAAGCGGCCTCGTGCTTTTTGAACCATGCCTCGTAGCGCTCATGGTGGGTTTCAAAGGAGATAACTCTGGGCACGGGACACCTCCTCATAAAATCTTCAATGATGTGCATTTTCAGGGCTTGAAGTTTTCATTCAAATTCTCGTTTCAACGATAACCATTCCCCCTCGGTTCGGAGAATTACTTTTCCAACTCGTCTGATACAGAGTCTCTATTATCCTTGTACCGTGCAAAGTACGTTACCATTCCAAGCACCATGAAGGCCCTTGTGATCATGCAAAAAAATATCGAGTAGCAGCACAGCATCACAATATCGACGATAAATTTCACAAGCTGTTTTAGCGACCAGAAATTGCATAAATCCATTCTGCACATAATATCACCGACATCCATATGCCTCAGACCCAAATAGGTCAATACTCCCAAAATGCCCAAGAGAAAGGACCGTATGGCTTTTCGCTGTAGTATAAGCCGCCATTTCATGGTCTTATATTCTTCAAGCTGGTTAAAGGTCAGCAAGATGGTAAACACACTGCTGAGAGTGGCTACCAGGGAAATGAGCGGAAGAGGCATAAAGTAAAAAGGATAACCGGGATTGGAATCAACAGATTCCAGGGGGATGAGTTCGAAAAATTGACTGGAGTAAGGGAATAATACCGAAATCTGAGCCAGGATGGCCCATAGGCTTTTGAGGAATTCCAAGACGATTTTTAGGTCTGTTGCGAATGCACTGTTGGAAAACCAATGTATAAATTTTATCGATGCGATATTGCATTTAATGCTCATGAAATACAAGGACATACATAAAAGTTTTCCGGCATGCATCATCCCGGAAACTCGAAATGCTTAAACTCCAAGGACATGAATGGATGCAGGTGTTGGTGAGCCGGCGTGCCTGGTATTTTGCGGATATTTATCTGGAAGTGTTCACGTCAAGTTTTCGGCGGGTGGTGGGCTCTGAACCCGACTCCCCCTTGAAGGAGCAGGGAGTCGGGATGGGAATGGTAAAATGTCACAAACAATTTCTATTTTGCGGGAAATTGCTCTTAGAGGATGTCTGAAAATTCCCCCCTTGAGGGGGGTAGGGTGTCAAGATTTCGCGAACCAGAAAAACACCCCCCTTGGCCCCCCCTCAAGGGAGGAATCGAAACAGGTTCGGCTCCCAAACAGAGGAATTTTCAGACAGCCTCTTACTGAACGGCGGTCAGTTTCAGGGTTTCTTTCTCCGTGCTGATCAGACCGGTAACGTCTTGAGCGAGGAAATTGGCGTAGCTCATGGTGAGGCCCAGTTTTTTGCTGAGGTTTTTCACATCCTGGGAGATCTGGGGCTGCGTCAGGAGAACTACCAGGTCGAAGGTCCTGGTTTCTTGGGTTCCATTGCTCTCCACGGTCACCTGCAGGCTCTGGTTTTCCGCAGGTGTGAGGGCGCTCACGACGGCTTCCCGAATCTCGATTCTATCGAGACCTTTCAACGCCTCTTTCTGTTCCTCCAGGAAGGGGGCAAGGTCCTGGCCGAAAAGGCTGATTTCGGCTCCCGGAAGTTTCCTCCGGACGAGAATAGCCTCGTTGATACCGAGGAAGAGGGCCGCACGGTGCATCTGGGGAGATGCCGAGGCATAGCTCTGAACGAAAGCGATGCTTGCGGGGATTTCACCGTCGTGAGGGCGGATGACGAGTCCCGCGCTCGGCCCCGATGCGCTCAGCATGCGCTCCAATTGCAGGTCCGTGATGATATTATTGTTTTTACCCAACCCGAAGAGAGGGTTCACGCGCTCAATAGGCCGTTCCACCCCGGCGGATATGATGATGGTGTCCGCCTCCAGATCGAAGTATTCGTCCTTCATGTCAAAATTGATGGCTTCCGTTTTACATTCCGCCCAACAGAGGGCGCACCCCAGGCATCGTCGGCAGCTCAAACAGCGTTTCGCTTCCTGAAGAGCTCTTTCCTCATCGAATCCCAATTCCACTTCGTTGTAATTGTTTCGCCGTTCCTCGACCGGGATTTCAATGTGGTGCTGCCGCGCCTTGGGAATATCCTGGAACTCGACGATGTAGCGACCTTTTCTCTCGTATGTCATTGTAACCTCTCTTAAAGAGATTCATTGTTCTTGCTGTGACTTGTTCACCTCGAGCTTAAATCCGCAATCGACTCAGAAAGGGGCCGTCATTTTCCTCTTTTTGCTTCGATGTAGCGAACGATCCCTTCAGCCGCCTTCCTGCCGCCGGCGCAGGCCCGAATGGCGATGTCCGGACCCGTTTCCACGTCACCCGCCGAAAAGATGCCGGGCACATTGGTCATGTAGTTCGCCCTGTTGACGGCGAAGGTGTTCCAGCGGGTGATGTCCAGGCCGCTGTTTTCCGGAACGAAAGCGAGGTCCGGGCGCTGGCCGATGGCCGGGATGAGGGTTTCGGCTTCCACGACGAATTCCGACCCCTCGATGGGAACCGGTCGCCGCCGGCCGCTGGCATCGGGTTCCCCCAGCTGCATACGAAGGCATTTGAGCCCTGTCATGCGGCCGTTTTCCCCCACTACTTCGATGGGCGCCACCAGGTATTGAAACTTGATTCCCTCGTGTTCTGCCGCCTCGATTTCCCAGGGGCTGGCGGGCATTTCCTTTTTGGTGCGGCGGTAGAGCACATGAACCTCGTCGAACCCTTCGCGCCAGCTCACGCGCGCGGCATCCATGGCCACGTTACCGCCTCCGATGATGATGACCTTCCCCTTGGCGTTGATGGGATTTCCCATGTTGGCGTCCCGCAGAAAATCGACTCCGTCGATGACGCCTTCCATGTCTTCGCCCTTGATCTGGAGCTTCATCCCCTTGTGTGCGCCCACGCCCAGGAAGACCGCGTCGAACTGCTTCTGAATGTCCTCGAAGGAGATATCTTTTCCCACGCGGGTGTTGCAGCGCAGTTCAATGCCGTGGGAACAAATCCAGTCGATTTCTCTCATGAGGGTAGGGGTGGGAAGGCGGTACTCCGGAATGCCGTAGCGGAACATGCCGCCCGGTTCCGGCAGAGCTTCGAAACATACGGACTTGTATCCGGCCTTGGCGAGAAAATAGCCGCAGGTGAGTCCGGCTGGACCAGCCCCGATGATGGCCACTTTTTCCTTGTGGAACTCATCGGGAACTTCCACCGGGGCCTTAATGCCTTCCTTCATTTCCCAGTCCGCCACGAACCGCTTGAGGGTGCATATGGAAATGGGTTCGTCCATATAGCCCCGGTTGCAGGCGGATTCGCAGGGGTGGGGGCAGACACGGCCAATGGAGAGGGCAAAAGGAAGTCGCTCGCGGATCTTGGCGAGGGACTCTGCGTATTTCCCGTCGGCAATGAGCCCCACGTAGGAACGGATGTCCAGGTTGGCGGGGCAGGTGGCCTGGCAAATGGGCATGTCTTCCTTGAAGATATTGTACTGCCCGGTTTTGGGGTTGAAAAAGTCGATGGCTGTACGGAAACCGACGCCTTCGTTGAAGTCGTCATACATGTTGATGGGGCAGACCTTGATGCAGGCCTTGCAGTCGTCGCACTTTTCCCGGTCTACACGCGGTGTCCGCCGCTTGATCTTGAGCCGGAAGTTACCGTTATTGGCTTCCGTCCGCTGCACCTCGGCGCTGTCGATCACCCGGATGTTCGGGTGGCGCATGACGGCTTCAAGGTTGGGATCCACAAAATCATTCTCTCCCGAGATGATCCGGGTTTGCGGAATCCGCTCACCTCCGAGGCCCGGAAGGGATTCGATCAGAGTTACCTGCATACCGGCTTCGGCTTGCTCCAAAGCTGTGGCAACGCCAGCCGGATCGCCCCCAAAGATAATCACTCGTTTTCCTGACACAGTTGCATCCTCCACATGTTAGGGAGCAAACCATCAATACAGACGGAACACCCGGTGAGATCTTGAAGGCCGCCGGATGAAAACGTGAAAAAACGGCGGTCCATCCATCTTCCAACACAGCAGAATCTGCCACGTTGAATTTTGGGTGTTCCGGAGTCCAGCACATTGCGGCAAAAGCCGTTATCCCGCCTGGAATTTTCTGAAGTCCCCCTTCAAAGGGGGACTTCAGGGAGGAGTGTGCTTGCCTGCACACCCCCCTACCCCCCCTCGAGGGGGGAATCGAATGATTCAATGGCGTGAAAACTTTGGCCACCCATGTACCGGTCCCCTACACTCTCATCCATGCACCCGGCTCATGCGGCGTGAGCCGCCTGTTGAGCCGGCTTGCCCGCGACCTGGTACAGCGGGGAGTTGCCTTCGATTCCGGCCAGGTTCACAATTCCCCGACGCTGCAGCGCCAACACGTACTTGAGCACGTGCGGTGGTGGAAGTTTCAATGTTTCTGCAAGCTTCTTGACGGCAACCGGCCCCTTCTGCATTTCCGAGAGGATTTCATAGGTGGCCAGTTCGTCCATGATGATGGTGTCGAGCGTCCGCCACATCTCATGATCGGTGAATTTTTCGCCGTACTTGTTGCCCGTGGTCGTGAATTCAGTGAATTTTCCCACTACCCAGCGCAGTTTCTCCTTGCCCAGGGCGGTCTTGGCAATGGCGATTTTTTCTTTGAGCTGGGGCAGGGGCAGTCGATCCGCCGTTCCCAGCGGTCCCAGTTCTTTTGTGCTTCGATCGAAGGCCGTGACCATGCTGACGAAGCGTTCACCTTCGGCTGATGAGCATTGATTGAAGGCAACCCTCTGGGGATTCAGGCCCGCATAATCCAGTGCCCGGGTCGCGAGTCCCACCTTGATCTTGGCCTGATAGTTGCCGGTTATGTAGTGGCAATCACCAAAATGACATCCCACCACCATCACTCCATCCGCTCCCTCAAGGAAAGCGTCCGCCAGCATGGTGGGGTCCACCCGGCCTGTACACATGAGCCGAATGATTCTCACGTCCGTCGTATATTGCATCCTGGAAACTCCAGCGAAGTCAGCCGCAGCGTAACCTCACCAGGTGCAGCAAAAAACCAGGATCTTCGGAGTAAATTCTGACATCACAGTCTCCTCTTCACAGCATCATCGGCTGTTTGCATTGGGTCATTGGAGATACAAGAATCAAAAATTTCGGTCGCCACAAAAACCATGAAAAGCAAAGCGTTGACTCTTCATTCCCACATAGGGACTCCGCGGCTCAACCCTGTAAAAATGCCTTAATCTGCTGTCCCACCTGTTCGTCCGTGTAAGAGTTCACGGAGAGTGCATGCTGATAGCATGTCGCCGCACAGACGCCGCAGCCTTTGCAGGCAACGGGAATGACCCTCACCTTGCGCCCCTTTTCGGTGCGCACGATTTCAAGGGCTCCGTAGGGGCAGAGTGCAACGCAGAGCCCGCAGCCGCGGCAGGCATCTTCATCCACCAGAGTGGAAACAATGGGTTCGGCCGTCATGATTCCCTTGGAAAGGGGAATGGATGCCCGTGAAGCCGCACCCAGTGCCTGGGAGACAGCTTCCCGAACGGTGGCCGGGTAGTGAGCGTTTCCGCAAAGGTAAATGCCGTCCGTAGCAAAATCGAGAGGTTTCAGCTTCACATGTCCTTCCAGGAAGAACTTGTTTTCATCCAGGGAGATGCGAAGCAGCTTCGAGATGGCCTCATTGTCTTCCCCGGCAATCAGGGGAGTCGAGAGGACAACGAGGTCCTGGGGCAAAGCCAGTTCCCTGCCGAGCAGGTGGTGGTAGACGATCACCTTGCCGGGTTCCACTCTGGGTGGATCGTTCTGGTCGTATTTGATGAAGATCACTCCCAGTTCCTTGGCGTGTTGGAAGAGAGCTTCGTTTTCCACGCCGTAAGCCTGAATATCCCGGTATAGGATACGGACGCCCGTTTGAGGACTCCGTTCCTTGATGACAATGGCATTTTTGATGGCCACCATGCAGCAGATGCGCGAACAGTACTTGCGTTCTTCGTTGCGGGCTCCTGCGCACTGAATCATGACCACATTTTGGGCATTGAACGTACCGGCCTTGAACCGTTCTTCCAGTTCCAACTGGTTGATCACGGTCTTGCCGTCGTAGTTGAAAAGCCCCACAGGTTTGAGTACTTGAGCGCCCGTGGCCACGATGATGACACCCACTTCGAAGTTGTCCGTGTTGCCATTGGACGTTGCCGTGACATTGAAGTGCCCGATGTATCCCGCCACCTCATCGATTTGGGTCGAGGTCATGAGGCGGATTTTGGGATGTTTTTTTACCAGCTCCGCCTGCTGGGCGGCAAAAGTCCCCGCGTCCACGTTGGAAGGGGCCAGCTTGTCCAGTTGGAGGAGCAGTCCTCCCAACTGGGGAGTCTTTTCCACGAGCACCGTTTCATAGCCGCGGTTGGCCAGGGCGAGGGCGGCGGTCATGCCGCTGATTCCGCCTCCGATGACCATGGCTCTCGGGTTCATCTCCGACTGAATGGGTTCCTGGGGTTCCAGCAGTGCGGCCTTGGCCACTCCCATGCGAATGAGATCCTTGGCCTTCTCCGTACCACGCTCCCTTTCCTGCATGTGCACCCAGGAACACTGGTCCCGAATATTGACCATTTCGAAGAGATAAGGGTTGAGTCCTCCCTCGCCGCAGGTTCCGCGGAAAAGGGGTTCATGGGTTCGGGGTGTACACGAAGCGACCACCACCCGGTTGAGATTTTCCTTCTTGATGGCATCCTTGATCTCGTTGATGCCGCTTTCAGAACAGGTGTAAAGGTTTTCTTTGACATAGACAACGTTGGGCAGCGTTTTGGAATACTCAGCCAACTCCTTTACGTTCAGATAGCCGGCTATGTTGCTGCCGCAGTCGCAAACAAAAACACCAATGCGAAGTTTTTCAGCCAATTTAGCACCTCATGATGAAGCGAAAGGCCAGAAGCTGAGGCGAAAAGAACGGCAGCAGAGGGATTGCCCGCTTTCCGCCGAATGCCGCTTGCATTTCGAGATTATCCCACTGCTTCTTTTTTCTCGACTTTTGCCGGCGGGGCCACTACTTCGGCCGCCCGGGCCGCAGCGCTGCTTGCCTGAGCCACCGACTCGGGAATGTCCATGGGGCCCTGAGCACATCCGCAGGTGAAAATTCCAGGCCGCGTGGTGTCCAGGGGGGACAGGGGATCCGTTTTGAAAAACCCGTTTGCATCGAGTTCCACGCCGAAAAGCTCAGCCACCCTTGGCGTGCCCTCCGTGGGAACGCAGGCGGTCGCCAGCACCACCAGGTCGAAGGCTTCGTGCTCCACCTTCCGGCTGGTAGTGGATTCGTACCAGACGATGGGATTGTGGGCTTCATCCTCGGTGATTTCCGCCACGCGCCCTCGAACGTACTTGATATTGGCCTGCTTGCCGCCGCGAAGCTTGTACTCTTCGAAGCCCCGTCCCACAGCCCGAAGATCCATGCAGAAAATGGAGGAGGTTACCGAATTGTCGTGTTCATGCGCGATCATGGCCTCTTTGACCGAGTGCATGCAGCAGTAGGAAGAGCAGAAGCGGTTGAACCTGAAGTCCCTCGATCCCACGCATTGGATAAAAGCAAGTTTCTTGGCCGTCTGTACCGTAGCCTTCTTCTGCTGCAAAACGGCCAACTCTTTTTCCAGGGCATTCAGTTTTTCCGCCGTTTCCGCCCAGCTCAAAAGGTCAGCGTCGCTGCCAGCGCTCCCCGATTTGACGGCTTCAATCACTTCAGCCGAGGACTTGCCGTGTTTGTCTTCGAGAGCCTTGACCTGGCGGCCGAGTTTCTTGACTTCCTTTTCGGTTTCCTCGGCATCTTTTTCGATGAGGAGGTCCGACGGCCGGTCCAGGTGGCCGGCGGTGGGGCCGCTGGCGCTCAGGAGCCGCTCGAATTCCAGGGCAGTGACAACATTGTTGATGCGGTCGTAGCCGTATTCGGGAATGACCGACGGGTCGAAGACGTCGTAGCCCGTGGCAAGAATGATGGCCCCGGCCTCCAGTTCCAGGATGGCGTCTTTCTGATCGAAATCGATGGCCTTGGCCTGGCAGACTTTGGCGCAGACGCCGCATTTCTTGCCCTGTCCCAACTGTCTGCATTCGGCGGCATCAATGGTAAAAACGGAGGGAATCCCCTGGGGGAAGTATTTATAGATGGCTTTGCGCTTTCCCATGCCTGCATTGAAGGCATCCACCACCATAGTGGGGCATTTTTCCGCACAGGAACCGCAGCCGGTGCAAAGGTCTTCGTTGACGTAACGGGCTTTTTTTCGAACTCTTACTTTGAAGGCTCCCACATCTCCACTCACCTGCTCCACTTCACTGTAGGCAAGGAGGTTGATTCGAGGATGTCGACCGACATCCAGCAGCTTGGGCGAAAGGATTCAGATAGCGCAATCGTTTGTGGGAAAGGTTTTATCCAATTGAGCCATCTTTCCGCCAATGCTGGGCAGCCTTTCGACCATGTGGACCTGGATGCCCATTTCGGCCAAATCCAGGGCCGCCTGTATGCCGGCGATTCCACCGCCGATGACTAATACATCGCTGTTGCTCACAATTCACCTCTCTCGGGTTGGGAATCAGTGATCGATGATCTGTGGTCGAAAGCCAGGGGAAAAGGTGGATGGCATGCTGCAGCGTCCACTTTTTTCCCGGTCTGCAACCACATCACGTTTTATCAAAAATCGCATGTTCCATCAGACCGGGCTTACCCTTCCATGGTTTCGGCTATGAGGGCCGTCAGGTCCTTGATTTTCAGGTCCAAATCTATATTGCTCAGAGCGCAGCTCAGGTGGATCTGGCATTTGGGACAGGCTGTGATGAGGGTGTCCGCACCCGTCGCCCTGGCTTCCCGCAACCGTTCCACCTGGATTTGCTTGGATCCGCTCGAGCAATTGGCCCAGCCGCTTGTTCCGCAACATACCGCATTTTCCCTGTTGCGTTCCATTTCCACAAAGTGACTGTTGGCGACTTTCTTGAGGATATTTCGGGGGCCCTCGAATATCCTGGCCATGCGTCCCAGTCTGCACGGATCGTGAAAGGTGTAGGTGCCGCTTCCGTTACTCAATTTCAAAGCCCCATCCGCCACCAACCGTTCCACGAAGTCATAGAACTGGATGACCTCGAAGCCCAATTCCCCCACATGTTCGGGATAGTGGTGTTTGAAGGTGTAATAGCCCTCGGGGCAGTTGAAGACCACCCGTTTGGCTCCCGACTGACGGATCAGGTCCACGTTGCGCCGGGCCAGCTTCCTGAAAACTTCCGGTTTGCCGTTCCAGAGCATATCGTGGCCGCAGCAGGCTTCTTCGTCCGAAACCACGGGCACGATTCCCGCTTTGTTGAGGATTTTGATGACCTGCCTGCTGATGGTCAAGCTGTCCACTCCGATGTCGCGGAATATGACGTCAAAGTAAGGCATACATCCTACGAAAAAGAAGGTGTCTCCCTTGTCCGTCACCTTGCCGGCCTCATGGGCCCAGCCCGTCTTCTTCTGATGGATTCCCTGAGTCTGCAATTCCATGATGGTCTGCAGCATTCCGTGATGCGCCAGAACAGGAGTGGTGCCGGCCTTGGTGGCTTCTTCCCGCAGAACGCGCATGAATTCGGGGAAATTGATGTTGGTGGGGCATCGTTCGTAGCAGCGGCTGCAGGTGAGGCAGGACCAAAGCTCCCGGTCATGGAGCAGTTCATCGCCCAATTCCAGCATGGCCTTTTCCACGATGAGCCGGGGTGAAAAAGTGGGTTGAACACGTGATACGGGGCAGCTTCCGGTGCAGACCCCGCAATCGAGACAATAATACGTCTGATATTTTTGTACGGCTTCTTCTATATTCATGCGGCCACTCCAAGGGAGGATTTTCCGAGCTTCTTGATCTTGTCGGTGAAGGAAGTGACGATTTCGGCAAAACGGCCGCCCTCGGCCGAAGAAATCCACTGAAGTTCCAAACGTTCATTGTCGATGCCCATGAGATTGAGCAGTTCGCGGGTCATGTCCACCATTCGGGCGGCTTTTTCATTACCATCCAGGTAATGGCAATCGCCGATGTGTCAGCCGGCCACCAGAATGCCGTCCGCACCCAATTGAAACGCCTTGAGGATGAAATCCGGAGAAACGCGGCCGGAACACATGACCCGAATCACCCTGATGTTGGGAGGGTATTGCAGCCGGCTGACTCCTGCCAGGTCCGCACCGGCATACGCACACCAGTTGCAGCAGAAGGCAATGATTTTCGGTTCAAACTCCGTACTCATAGTTTTGCATCCTTTGTCTGTTTTAACCTTTCACCCATTTGGCAAACCGCAGATGACGCAGGGGGTAAGAGAGCGGATCTTTTGCCCCTTTATGCTCTGCGCTCTCTGCGGTGAACATTGTTTTATTTGCAGAGCGCCGCCTCTACCATGGAGAGGACTTCCCGGTCATTGAAATGGCGGATGGCCGCAGCCCCTGTGGGGCATGCCACGGCGCAGGCTCCGCAACCCTTGCAGAGGGCTTCCTGAATGCGTGAAACAACGACGTCTTCACTCTTCTGGATCAGCTGAGGCGCTCCATAGGGGCAGACCTCCACGCATTTGCCGCAGCCCCGGCAGAGCCCTTCGTCCACACTGGCGACCACGCCTTCGACTTCGATGCTCTTCTGGGAAAGAATCGTGGCCGCTCGAGCCGCCGCAGCCTGAGCCTGAGCGATGCTCTCGTCGATGGACTTGGGGTAGTGAGCCAACCCGCATACAAAGAGCCCTTCCGTGGCAAAATCCACGGGCCGAAGCTTCATATGCACTTCCAGGAAAAACTTGTCCTGGCTGAGAGGCACCTTGAACATCTGCCCCAGTTCCTCCGCTCCACGGGTTTCTATGGCGGTGGCCAGGGTGATGAAGTCGGGGGTGAGGGTAATGGGACGCTGCAGGATGTGGTCCATGACCGTGACTTCCAGGGTTCCCCCCTTGCCTTCCTTCACGACGGGTTTGTTTTCTAAGTTATAGCGGATAAAAATCACGCCGCGCTTGCGGGCTTCCTTGTAAAGGTCTTCACGCTCGCCGTAGGTGCGGATGTCGCGGTAAAGAATGTAGACATCCATATTCGGGTTGCGTTCCTTTAGTTCCACAGCCTTTTGAACCGAAAAGGTACAGCAGATTTTGCTGCAGTGGGGGCGTTCCGGTTCGCGAGATCCCACGCACTGAATGAAAAGAGCGCTTTGGGCATTTTTCACCAGGTCGCTTTCCCAGGCCGCATCCAGGTCGTGCCAGCGGAACACGCGATCGTTTTTGCCGTAGAGGTATTCGTTCGGCTTGATGGAATGGGCTCCCGTAGCCAGAATCGTGACCCCGTGTTCCAGTTCCTTCTGACTTTCGGTGCCATTGGAAGATACGGTCGTCTTGAAATTGCCCACATATCCCGCAACATTTTTCACCTGCGTCTTCAGATGCACCTGGATGTTGGGGTTGGCTGTCACCTCCTGAACGAGACTCTCGACGAAAGCCGGTACATCCTCGTTTTTCCAGGTGCGGTGAATCTTGAGGGCATGTCCGCCGAGGCGGTCTTTCTCTTCGACGATATGAGCCTTAAATCCCTGTTTTGCCAAAGTGAGGGCGCTCACCATGCCGGCAATGCCTCCGCCCACCACCAGGGCCGATGGATTCACCGGCACCGAAGGATTGGGGAGGGGTTCGATGAGGGCGGCTCTGGAAACAGCCATGCGCACCAAGTCCTTGGCCTTTTCTGTGGCCGCGTCGGGATCAGCGGCGTGAACCCATGAACACTGATCGCGGATGTTGGCCTGTTCAAACAGGTACTTGTTGAGAGAACTGTTCCGAAGGGTTTCCTGGAAAAGGGGTTCGTGAGTACGCGGGGAACAGGCGGCGACGACCACCCGGTTGAGGTTCTGTTCCTTTATGACGTGAACCAGTTTGTCCTGAGCGTCCTGCGAGCAGGAGAAAAGGTTTTCCTGAACGTAAACGACATTGGGAAGCGTCTTGGCGTATTCCACGACTTCCGGCACGCGCACGACGTTTGAAATGTTGACCCCGCAGTTGCATACGAAAACACCGATACGCGGCGGTTCCGTGCTCACATCCCTTTCCTCGGGGAAGGTCTTCGCCTTGACGAGGGTGTTGCGTGATGAAGCGAGGCGACTTGCCGCTGCGCCTGCTGCAGCTGAGGCTTCCATCACGGCCAGAGGAATGTCCTTGGGACCCTGAAGGACGCCGCAGGCGTAAATACCGGGCCGTGATGTGGCGACGGGCGAAAAACTGCTCGTGGCGGCAAAATGGTAATGGTCGAGTTCAATCCCGAGCTTTCTCGCAAGTTCCCGCACTTCCGGCGTGGATTCCAGCCCTACCGAGAGCACCACCATATCGAATTCTTCTTCCCTCATGATGCTGTTGTCGTCCACAAAACTCAGCCGGAGATTTTCCGAACGTGCCACGCGTTCGACGCTGTGGACACGGGACCGGATGAAGCGGATTCCGCTTTCCTTCGCACGGGTGTAATACTGTTCGAACTCTTTCCCATAAGTACGCATGTCCATGTAAAAGATGGCCGCATCCAGATCGCCCTTGGCGTGTTCCCTGGCGATGACGGCCTCCTTGATGGCATACATGCAGCAGACACCCGAACAGTAACCATTGTCACAGTGATTGATATCTCTCGATCCCACGCATTGGAGCCAGGCGATCTTTTTGGGCTCTCCCGCGGCAGCTTTCTTTTCCTTCAGGGAAGCGGCCAGGGTTTCCTGGCTCTTCAGCTTTTCCAGCAGGTCTGGAGAAGGTTCCCCTTTCTCTCTTTGCTGCTTGACCTGTCGATCCAACTTCTGCAGCTCCTTTTCTGCATTGGCGATCTCTTCCTTCAAAGATAGTTCGGAAGGCCGCTCCAAATGACCGGCACTGGGTCCTCCCGCGCTCAGGAGCCGTTCGAACTCCATCGCCGTGACCACATTGGGATACCGGATATACCCGTAGGTGTCAAACGGGCTCGGATCAAAGGCCTGGAAGCCGGTGGAGAGAATCACCGCCCCCACGTCGAGGTCCAGGAGCTGTTCTTTTTGATCGTAATTGATGGCATCTGCAGGACAGACCTTGGCGCAAATTCCGCACTTCTTGCCATGTCCCAGTTGACGGCAATTCTCCGAATCGATGGCGTAGGCGGAAGGGATGGCCTGAGCGTAGTACTTGAAAATGGCCTTGCGTTTGCCGAGTCCCGCATTGTAGGCGTCGATCACCACTGTGGGGCACTTTTCGGCACAGGCACCACAGGAGATGCATTTATCGAGATCTACATAGCGAGGTTTTTGGAGGACTTTTACTTGAAAATTTCCTTCTTCACCGCTGATGCTTTCCAATTGAGAATTGGTGAGAAGGTTGATGTTGAGGTGCCGGCCGACCTCGACCAGCTTTGGAGAAAGGATTCACATTGCGCATTCATTGGTGGGAAACGTTTTGTCCAGTTGAGACATGCCTCCGCCGATGGCCGGGCCTTTTTCCAGAAGATGCACATAATATCCCGAATTGGCCAGGTCCAAGGCCGCCTGCATGCCTGAGATTCCCCCACCGATGACTAAAACCGCACCGATGGTACTGCTGCCTAGCTCTTTGGTCGCCATAATTCCTCCCGAGCAAAGTTGACTTCGAGCCTGAGGGGCGTTCGCAAGGACATAAACGCCGCCCTCATTCTAAACTTTTACGTTCCTACCGTTCATATTGCCGGTTGATTAAAATTCAGATTTATGGAATGTCATCTTACTGGGTGTTACTTTGAAGATCAATAGGGATAACAACTAGATACGCTTTGGATAGTCCCCGGATTTGCCTACTGCCAGAAGGTTGAGCAACATGCGCAGCGTGATCAGAGTGAGAAGCCAAACAACGTGATTATTCTTACATGAAATGAACTGAGTTTCAATACATTTGAAAACATCAAAAAGATTTTCTTCAGGTTCCCTTCAGCTTTGGCATGAATCTGCCTGGATCCTCGATTCTTCCACTTTTGCAAGCAGAAAAAATATGCCGCGGGTATATCCGGCTCCTTTGAGGAATACTTGCAGGCTCAGCAATGGGCTGATCTCAAGAGACGGGAAATCACCCTCGAGTGATGGCGTTCTTAGTGCTTGCATCCGAATATCCATCTCACATATAGTACCGCGAGAAGAGTCAGAAATTATTCTATCCCATTATCAAATATCAAGAGCGGCTCTTTGCAAATTTTATTTAAAAAAATCACGGAGGAACTGAAAATGGCGGTGGCCAAAAAAATGCTCCAGTTCATGGAGAGCGGGTCATGGATCCGTAAGATGTTTGAGGAAGGGGCGCGTCTCAAAAAAATTCACGGAGATGAAAATGTATTCGATTTCAGTTTGGGGAACCCCAATGTGCCCCCCCCTGAAGTTGTGAAGCAGAAGCTCTTGGAAATTGTGAACAGAGATGAACCGAATTTGCATGGTTACATGCCGAACGCGGGGCTCCTCCAGACCCGTGCCGCCGTTTCTTCTTATCTGTGTGGGGAATATGGCGTTCCCATGGAGCCTCAGCACCTGGTTGTCACCTGCGGAGCTGCGGGAGCCCTCAATATCGTGCTCAAGTCCCTGCTGGATCCCGGCGACGAAGTCATCACTCCAGCCCCCTATTTTGTTGAATATTCCTTTTATGCCGACAACCATGGCGGAACTCTCAAAGCGGTTCCCACTCTGGAGGATTTCACCCTCGACCTGGATGGAATGGAAAAGGCTATAGGCCCCAGGACGAAAATCATCCTCATCAATTCACCCAACAATCCCACGGGGCAGATTTATACGGACGCATCTCTCCAGAAACTGGGGGAAATCCTCTCTCGAAAAAGTAAGGAATACGGCCATTCCATTTACCTGGTTTCCGATGAGCCCTACCGCAAGATTGTCTATAACGGAACTGAAGTGCCCTGTATTTTTAAGTTTTACACTGACAGCCTGATCGCAACTTCTTATTCCAAGGATCTTTCTCTTCCCGGAGAAAGAATAGGTTTTGTGGCCGTTTGTCCCCAGGCGGATGGGGTGGCAAAGATTGTGGACGCGCTCTCGCTGGCAAACCGTATTCTGGGATTTGTGAATGCCCCCGGGTTGATGCAGAGGTTGATCTCCGAACTTCAAGGCATCTGTGTCGATGTAGACATTTACAAGCGCAAGAGAGATATCCTTGCCAATGGCCTGATCGAGTCGGGATATACGTTGACTGTTCCTCACGGTGCATTTTACCTCTTTCCCAAAAGCCCTTTGAAAGATGACATTCAGTTTGTCAGACTCCTGCAGGAAGAGAACATCCTGGTGGTACCTGGAAGTGGTTTTGGAGGTCCAGGCCATTTCCGTATCGCTTATTGTGTGGATGACCACACCATAGAAAAATCCTTGCCGGGATTCCGACGGGCATTTGAGCGGGCACAAGGCGCAGCTTAGGAGTAGTGCGTATGCAGAAGAAAATTTTTGTTCAGAAAAACCTTCACTCCGCCGGAAACAGATCGTACGCAAAACTCTTGCTTTGGGCTGCTCTGAGCCTCATCATTTTAGTACTCATCGCTCCCTTGTTCAGCCGTCACAGCAAGGAAAACCGGGAGGCGCTGAAAAGGCCCGATTCCGACAAGGGAATGGTCGTCAAAGAAATTCCCCGGTCCCTTGAATTGCTCAAGGAAAACGGGGGAGAAGGTCAGACCGCCAGCGTGGAGGTTCCTACCCCCCCTCGTTCTGAGCATCCTACGGATCAAGGTTTGAGTCGTCCGCCCGAAGCAGAAGTCACGCAGCAGGCGACGTCAATGGAAACAAGGCCGGCTGTAGGGGAAGCCCAAATGGCGGATAAGGCGCAGCCTTGGGTTGAGATGCCAAAGCCCGTCGATACCGCTGCGGTCAAGGAAGCGATTCCCCTGCCAGCTCCTCCTGGTGTGACGCAATCCGCTTCTCAAGAGGAAAGTGCAACGGTAAAGGAGAAGACGGCAGCTCCGGCAGAGGGAAAGGTAACGTCCGTTTCCCCGGAAACGGCGAAGGAAAAAAAGAGCAAAAAGGCTTCCGCCGCAGTAGAAACCAGGAAGACTTCCACGGCCAGAGGCTTGGCGGCCACTTCAGGGACTTTAACGAAACCTTCTCCCTCCGGAGGTCCCATGAATTATTCCGTACAGGTTGGGTCATTTAAGGACAAGCAGAATGCTGAGGAAATGCAGCAAAATCTTCAGAAAAAAGGATACCAGGTCGTCATGAAGCCGACCATGCACCCTAAACTGGGACAGATTTATGTGGTGCAACTAACGCCTGTCGGAGATGTTCGTAAAGCCAGTACCCTGGTGGAACAGATCAGGAATGAAGAGAGAGTGAAGCCCATCATCGTTAAAGTTCCGCAAGAAGAGCAGTAAAATTTTGTGGATTGAGGAGGCCGACACCGATTGTCGGCCCTCCTGTTCTCTTTCCTCTGAACCACAGAAACACGGAGGTTTCAATTGAAAGTCTTTCTCTGTGCCTCCGTGGTTTATATAGCAATGTTGCAATAAAAGGTTGCAATGAAAAGGGGAGGGGAAGCGCTGCGAAACGTTAAAGATCCCACTTCTTGAGTCGGTCGATCGTTTCGTGGTGTGTCAGATTGTAGTGAATGGGAGTTACCGAAATACATTTTTCGGCAATGGCTACGGAATCAGCAGACGGGTCGGTATCTTCTCTGACCGCCGTATTTCGAAGCCAGTAATAGACATGATTGCGCGGGTCGGTGCGCTGATCGTAGCTTTCCACACATTGCATGTTTCCCTGGTGAGTGACCCTCACTCCCTGAATTTTTTCGGCGGGTACGTTAGGGACATTGACATTGAGGGAAACCCCTTTGGGGAGGCCTTCGCGTTGAATCCTGCGAATGAGTTTGGGAACAAATTCGGTCGCCGCGCTGAAATCCCTGGTGGTGAAGGAATCTATGGACACCGCCACTGACGGAATGCCCAATACTGCGGCTTCCGTGGCAGCGGAAACAGTCCCGGAGTAGATTACATTCACCCCGACATTCGCTCCGAGGTTGATGCCCGAAACGACGAGCTCCGGGGGCGGCTTGAGGAGTTCAGTGACGGCTATTTTGACACAATCTGCAGGAGTGCCGTCCAGCCCATATCCGAAAAAGCTTCCGTTCCGGTATACAGGTTCCACCCGAAGAGGGTGAAGCCAGGTAATGGCATGTCCCACGGCGCTCTGTTCCGTTTCCGGAGCGACTACCGTTACCTCATGTTCTTCGATGAGAGCCAGATAAAGAGCTTCAATTCCTTTGGCATAAATTCCATCATCATTCGTCAAGAGAACTCGCATAAGATTCTTCTCTGTTTTCTCTTTCCTTTTTCAGGTTTTTGGCAGCTTCAATTCCTGCTTCCAGGGCCTTTTTGTTGAGCTCTTCCGTACCGGCCGGTACGCGGGCCAGAACGGCAGTTTCCAGGCTGCTCAGGGAAACCACTTCCGTGAGAAAAGCCAAGGCTCCCAAGGCTACAATATTGGCAATCATTTCCTTCCCCAATTTTTCCCGGGCGATTTGAGTGAAAGGAATGGGAAGGGCTCTGGTTGAAGGAAGTTGTTTGACATAGGTCGAATCGACGAGCAATATCCCATTGGGTTTCAAATCAAAAATGTAGGAATCACAAGATTTTTGATTCATTGCAAGGAGCACGTCGGGCTTGATCGCCTTCGGATAGTCGATCTCCTCGTCACTGATCACGACTTCCGCCTTGCTGGAACCTCCACGGGCCTCGGGGCCGTAGCTTTGGGTCTGGCACACATTCTTGCCGTCGTGGATGCCGGCCGCTTCGGCCAGAATAATGCCGGCCATGATCAAGCCCTGGCCTCCAGAACCGGTCAGGCGCACTTCATAACGTGACATATAAATGAAATCCTTCAAGATCGGAGTTACGGAATCGATTGTTCATCCTCATCAGGGCAGGATGGATCGACCTGTGGCCGCCATTGTCTTTGCCGCCTCTCGAATTTTCTTGTATTCCTGAGTGTAAACGGGAAGATCTCGGTCGACAAGAACGCCGATGGTGAATTTTCCCTTCATTTCTTCTTTACTGAGGGATGAGGCCTTTTCGATTCGGACGGCGGAATCCCTCTGCCAACGCATCATTTCCACTGGTCCTCCCATCTTATTCTTACGGCCGAAATGCGTATGGCAATGGCTGATGACTTCCACGACGGAAAAGCCCCGCTTCATGATGGCCTTTTCGATCAGCTCATCCAAAAGGGCCGCGTGGTAGACCGTTCCCCGCGACACCATGCTCGCTCCCGCCATCGCCGCCAGCTCGGCAATGGAAAAGGCCTGTTCAATGTTGCCGTAAAGGGATGTTGCCGATATGGATTCATAAGGTGTTGTGGGAGAATACTGTCCGCCGGTCATGCCATAAATGCTGTTGTTCACCACGATGGCCGTGAGGTTCAGGTTGCGCCGGGCAGCGTGGATGAAATGGTTTCCTCCAATGGCGGTGGCATCTCCGTCTCCCATGATCACGATGACCTGAAGCCGGGGGTTGGCGAGCTTGATGCCCGTGGCGAAGGTGAGGGCCCTTCCGTGAGTCGTGTGGACCGTGTTGAAATCTACGTAGACGGAAATCCTTCCCGAGCAGCCTATGCCGGAAACCAGGGCGATATCGTCCTTTTCGAGACCCGTCCGGTCAATGGCGCGAATCAATGCTCCCAGAAGGATTCCATTCCCGCATCCCGGGCACCACACGTGGGGAAACTTTTTGTCGTGCCGCAAATATTTGTAAACCAGCCTGGTCTCTTCCGCCATTGCCGTTCCTCGAATATCTATTTGAGATTGAAAATTCACGCTCCTGCGGAGGGGCTTCATTACCCTTTATCTAAAGCTTGAGCAGTCGGGTCAAAATTTCGCCGGGGGTGAGGAGCGTGCCGTCGATCTTGTTCAATGTTTCGATTCTCGTTACTCCCTGATTGACGCGTTTGACTTCGCGCGACATCTGTCCCATGTTGAGTTCGGGGACCAGAACCGCTCTTACTTTGCGCAGAAGGGGTTCTATAATTTGGCGAGGAAACGGCCACAGGGTTATGAGCTGAACCAGCCCCGCCTTGATGCCCCTTTGACGGGCTTCCCGCACAGCACGACGAGCCGAGCGGCAAACGGAGCCATAAGCGATGACCAGGACTTCAGCATCTTCAGTCATTTCTTTGTTGACCATTTGAATGTCGAAAAAGTGCTGGTTGATTTTGCGGAAGATCCGTTCCATGAAAGGGACGATCTCGTCCGGGCGCTGAGTCGGGAATCCCCGCATGTCGTGAATGAGACCTGTCACATGGTAGCGATATCCTGCGCCGAAACTGCTCATGGGAGGAACTCCCCGGCTGTTGTTCTCAAAGGGAATATACCAGTCCGGAGGCATATTGGGGCGAATTCTCTCGATCACCTCCACTTCTTCCGCATGGGGAATGCTGATTTTTTCTCGAGTGTGGGCTACGACTTCATCGGCCAGAAGAATCACCGGAGTTCGGTACTTTTCAGACAGGTTGAATGCCTTCACGGTGATGCTGAAGCAGTCCTGGGTGGTGGAGGCGGCAAGGACAATGATGGGGTGGTCTCCGTGGGTTCCCCAACGCGCCTGCATGACGTCTCCCTGGCTCACATTGGTGGGAAGGCCGGTACTGGGTCCCCCCCGCATCACGTCGACTATGACGCAGGGAACCTCAGCCACACAGGCGTACCCCAGGTTTTCCTGCATGAGAGAAAACCCCGGTCCGCTCGTGGCTGTCATTGCCTTGACTCCAGCAAGAGAAGCTCCTATGACGGCACCCATGCTGGCGATTTCATCTTCCATCTGAATGAAGGTTCCATCCACTGCCGGCAGCCGGTAAGACATGGCCTCGCTGATTTCTGTGGCAGGAGTGATGGGATAGCCTGCAAAAAATCGGCAACCGGCAACGATGGCTCCCTCCACAATGGCTTCGTTTCCCTGGAGAAGAACCTGGCGCCCGGCGGGTTTTGTAGAGATCAAAGCGTTGACTCCTTATCAAAAAGCCTGAGGCGGATAGAACACATGTCCTTCTTCTCGGGGCATTGACTGAAATTCCACGTTCCTCAGTCTTCTTCTTGTTCCAGTACTTTTCTGTTCTTTCGAACTCGAACACTGATGGCGAAATCCGGGCAGTGAATTTCACACCAACCGCAACCGGTACACCGGTCTGCGTCTTTCACGAAGGGTGAACCGTCTGCATCGAGTTCAATACAACCCCTGGGGCAGAAGGCAGCGCATATCCCGCAGGACTTGCACCAGTCCCTGAATATATCTATATCAAATTGCTTTCTGGGTTTTTGAGAGAGACAGGACTTATCGCCTTCCAGAGAAGGAGATAGAGCTGCTTGATCCTGCTGCTCTTCGCTTTTTTCCGCATCTGTATTCTTGGTCATATGGATTCCCTGAACCATGGATTTCGATCTGCCATTGCAATCCATTAGCCCATATTCTAACGATTTTCAACCGGCAAAAAAATAGCTCAACCTGCCTCTCGAGGACCTACGGCAAACCATGAAGGTCATGCGGGAAGAGCCTGACAGTATTTCCGACACATTGGGAAGCGAAAATGGCCGGGCAGATTGCGTTCCAGTTTCAAAAGAATTATAAACATTCAACCGAGTATCGTCTTCCATCTTTATCCATTTTGCATTCAGGACAGGAATTATGAAAATCAATGCGTTGGATGCCCACTGCCATGCCGATCTACTCATGTATTACGAACCTCTTTTTCACGATCGCTACAGGGAGTTGAAGTGCGGAGCTATCACCTGGTCTTATCTGGAAAAGATCGATTCGTGGAAATCTTACCCGCAATACTGGGACAAGCTGGGGCGACTGTGCAGGAGTTTCGGTTGCGAGGAGAGCCCTTTTTTCTATCTCGTGGGGATCCATCCGCGGTCCATAGCAGAAGATCTGCAAGGTTTTTCAAGTCTCCCTGAACAGATAACGGATTCCTTGTCGGCTCATTTGAAAGACCCCCTCTGTTTAGGGCTCGGTGAACTCGGCCTGGACGCCGGAACCCAGCTGGAAGAGAAAATCCTCCGGCTTCAACTGGATTGGGCACTGGAAAACCTTCCCGGTTCCAAGCGGATCGGCATTCATACACCGCGTCACGACAAGGTGAGAATAACTCGTGAAACCTTGAGCCTGCTTGAAGATTACGTTCCCCTCCATGCCAGGGTCCTCGTGGATCATGTGACTCCCGAGACCTGGTCTTTTTTTCAGAACAATTCGTATATGGTGGGAATGACTTTGCAGGATGGAAAAACCTCTGTCGAAGCCTTTCTCCAGTTCGTGCACACTCATCGGGACATCATGCACCGCATCATTTTGAACAGTGATGGTGCAAGAGGGCTTTCAATGCCTTTTCTGCAGTTGTTGGATGAGCCGAACCTGTTGGATGGGGCGTTGCGCCGTATGGTTTTTTTGGAGAATGCCTTGAGGTTCTATGACTTATCTTTGCAGGAATAAGGTGAAAAGGTCGCTGAGATGAAAGCCGCCTCCTTCAGGAACCGGGTAGACCTTCCTTGTATTCCTCTTTAAGATTGAGAAAAATGCGATCAATTGTAGGGCTTTCATTCCTTTTCTGTGCTATATTTATATAAAAAGGCTCATAATTTATGCTAACATAGCTTTATAAAAGCGTTTCCCGCTTTCCCTATTGCCTTGCGTCTCTTTGCCTTTTTTCCTTTTTCGTTGTGGCCGTTCCGGTCATGGGGGTTAATAGATAGGTTTTGTTCACTGTTTCAATGACCAAAGAATTTTTTCCAAATGGCGGGGGATTTGCATGTCTTTAATGCCGGTAAAGGAACGCTCGATTTTCATAGAAGAAGACGCTCCTCGCGATGGAATTCAAAACGAGTCCATACCCTTCACCCTCGAAGAACGCATTTCTCTCATCAATGCGCTTTCATCGTGCGGTTTTAAGCGCATTCAAATCGGCTCTTTCGTCAATCCTCTGCGGGTTCCTCAAATGGCGGATACAGAGAAGCTCTACGAACGCATCGAGCATTATCCTGAAGTATCTTACTCCGCCCTGGTGCTCAATGAGAAGGGTTTGGAAAGGGCTCTTGCGTGTGGTATGGAACATATTTCCTTTTTCATTTCTGCAAGTGAAACGCATAGCCGCAAAAACAACAATTGCTCGGTAAAGGAAGCTGTCGATCGAACTCGAGGACTGCTGGAAAAAGCCAAGAGCCGTGGAGTTCAAGTCCAGGCCGGAGTCATGAACGCATTCGGGTGCCATTTTGAGGGGAATGTGCCCCCTGAACGGGTCCTGGAAATGATCCGGATATTTGTGGCATGCCACGTGGACGAAATCAACCTCGCAGATACGGCCGGCCTGGGAAATCCAAAGCAAGTGGAAGATCTGATAGAAAGAGTGAGGGATATCTCCGAACTTCCCATATCCCTCCATCTTCACGATACCTATGGCTTTGCCCTATCCAATGTTTATGCTGCCTGGAAGATGGGGGTCGATCGTTTTGATGCCTGTTGCGGCGGCCTTGGCGGATGCCCTTTCATTCCAGGTGCAGCGGGCAATGTGGCTACGGAAGATGTTGTCCATCTCTTTGAATCGATGGGTATATCCACTGGAGTTTCCCTCGAAAAGCTTGTCGCCGTCGTTCAAACTATCGAAAAGAAGCTCGGACGTTCTCTCCCCGGTCACTATGCTCGAACGCATTGCCGTACTCTTCAGACCTCCTGAGGGAGGATAGGAATTAGTGGAACGTCCATTACAGGGTTCACAAATCCAGGGGTATCGATTTTTGCATAGGTCGCTGTTTGAGAGAATTCATGTAAATTAGCAGGAGAGAGATTCGCTATGAAAACGGTTGCAGGAGCATTGATATCATTTGGGGTTGTCCTTTTTTTTCTGACTTCGTGCACCACGACACCGCCGCTGCAGCTTAAAACCGGAGAAATGAGGTTGCTCAGGGTGGAAATGCCCGAAGTCATCGAGGAGGACCTTCCTTATGATGTTGTGGTGACGTTTGAGGCGCAAGGTGAACCTGAAATCAAGAACGCATGCTTTCAGTGGCTGACCGAAACAACAGCTGTTAAATCTCCGTCCCTCTATTGCTACGCAAGTGAGGTTCAGGACAATGCGCCCATAGGATCCAGCTGCTCCCGATGGTTGGCTGAAGGGCGTTATTCCCGGTCCTCACCTATATTTTGTGCCAAAATCGTGAGTGTCGACCGCGGCATCCCAAGCCGGTTCATTGTGAAGATCCAGTCCCAGAATATCGAGCTCCATTATAATAAATTGGAATGTTACGCCGAATACCTCCAGAATGGAGAGCTGAAACAGACCAACAGAGTGGGGACAAGGATCAGAGTGGAGCAATAGGGAAGGATGGCTGCCAGACTTTTTCATGTTGTTTCTTTATATAACAACAGGATTATTTTATTTAAAAGCAGCGGCCACGGAAAAGGAGCCAGCGATGCCTTCAAAAAAGGGTGAGGTACCAGGTCGGGAGGGGATAAATCTTTTCAGAATTGCCGGGATTCAGATTACCATTGATTTTTCTTGGTTTATTATTTTCATTCTGATATTGTGGAGCCTATCGGTCGGGTATTTTCCCAAGGAGTTTCCGGGGCAAAACGCCCTGGCTTATTGGTTTGCAGGTCTTATTGCCACTCTCTTGTTTTTCTTATCCGTTGTCATTCACGAACTCTCTCATTCGCTCATGGCCATCCGCCTGGGGATGAAGATCAATGAGATAACCCTCTTTATCTTCGGAGGAATTTCAAAATTATCAGAAGAGGCCCGAACGCCTCAAGACGAATTTAAAATCGCCGTAGTGGGCCCCCTGAGCAGTTTTGCCTTGGCCATTGTTTTTCGGGGAGCTGCAGGTGCATTGACGGCATTACAGTTTTCGTTCATGGCGGCAGTTTTTTCGTATCTTTCATGGATCAATGTTGCGCTGGGTGTTTTTAACCTGATTCCAGGATTTCCTCTGGATGGCGGTCGGGTCCTGAGGGCGTTTTTGTGGTGGAAAACGGGTTCCATAGCCCGGGCCACAAAATGGACATCGGACATAGGAAAGGGATTCGCCGTTGCGCTCATGGTGATAGGGACGTTCCAGATCTTTTCCGGGAGGCTCCTGGGGGGCATCTGGATGATTTTTATCGGTATGTTTCTAAGATGGGTTGCTGAGGGAGGGTATCAGGAAGTTCTCATTCGGCAGGCTCTTGAAGGTGTTTCTGTCCGGGAAGTGATGGTCACCCAGATGGTGAGTGTGTCGCCTGAGATGAAGGTCAGTGACCTTATTTCTTCTTTTTTCTTGAAATATGGATACACGGGATATCCCGTGATGGAAAACGATGAAATACTGGGGGTCGTTTCTCTATCTCAGGTGAAGGATCTTACCGATGAGGAGAAGGAGAACAGGAAGGTTCGGGAGATCATGACTGCCCTGAGCAAAGAGATCTGTGTGGGGCCTGAAGATTCATTGGCCGATGCTCTAAAAAAGATGATTCAGCAAAACATGAGTCGCCTTCTGGTCCTGGATAAAAATCAAGTAGTTGGACTCATTACTAAAACCGGTCTTTTTCGCTTCATCGAGATCAAACGCTTGTTCGAGGGCTGATTTGCTTTCCAAGCAGGTTCCATTCAATCGTTTTGTTTTTGGCTTGGTCTTCCGGAAGGGTCTCTTTACGCATTGCTCTGCGGGTATCGAATCGTCCAACGTGATGAATACATTGGGAGAGCAGGCGGACGATTTTATGCGGGATAAAAGGAGGAACAAAGCGGCGCTCCTTGAAAAGTAAACGCATCGCTTTTTTTCATAGGGAAACGGAGGAAGGTTATGTCAAGCGTGTACAAATTCATTGAGTTGGTGGGGACCAGTGAGACTTCTTGGGAAGATGCGGCAAAAGTGGCTGTCGAAACTGCCGGGAAGACCCTGAGAGAATTGAGAGTTGCTGAAATCAGCCAACTGGATATGAAGGTTGAAAACGGGAAGGTTTTGGCGTATCGCGCCAAGGTGAAAATCTCTTTCAAGTATGAAGCTGGTTCTTAACGGTTCAAAAGAGGATTTGAATTCGGTACATCAAAAGGCATCTGAAACCATTTGAAGGATAGGATTGCGCTACGAAGACTGCAGCACAATTCCATGCCAAGGGAAAGTTACTGTGTGCTGTAAGAATGAGTGACACCGTTCCTGCGGTCGTGTGCCGCTTTGTTCCTCAACATGTAAAAGGGGCTTTGTGTCACTTTTTAAAGATTTCTTCTTCGATTGAAAGGATGGGACCATGTTTCCCTCTCGGACCCTCATTTATGGAACATCGCTCTCCTCCCATGCAATTTCGCTCAATCCCGGAATTTCGCTTGACAGCGCCGTAACAATCTCTCCCCATGGGATGTGCTCTTTACTGCACAGGCGGAACCGATAGGTTACGGTTCGCGTGAGAAGGTTGTGATGATAATTTACAAAGCGAATATCCATGCCGGAAAACCTGGCCAGTATTTCCCTGATCTTCTTGAGGGGCTTGTTTTCGCTGGGGCAGGTCAGGCTGAGGATTGTGAAAATATCATGTAAAAACAGGTACTTCAGAAAACGCAGGTTGTAGAGGATGATCAGACTGATGAGGGTTGTGTAGACGGCTGGAAGCACATATCCGGCACCGATCGAGAGGCCGATTCCGGTTACCAGCCAGAGACCCGCCGCTGTAGTCAATCCTCTGACGGTACCTCGCCCTTTGATGATGGCGCCCGCTCCC
Organism: Desulforhabdus amnigena; assembly: GCF_027925305.1. NCBI lineage: Bacteria > Pseudomonadati > Thermodesulfobacteriota > Syntrophobacteria > Syntrophobacterales > Syntrophobacteraceae > Desulforhabdus > Desulforhabdus amnigena. The sequence goes on from NZ_BSDR01000001.1 coordinate 321,321, forward strand.
AGGAAACCCATACTGGCGATGGCGTAAGAAGCAATTCTCCCGGGGTCCAGACGCACCACGGAATTCATGTTAAAATGATGAAAAATCTCCTCCATATGGAGGGAGAGCATCATCATGAGGCAGGAGCCCATGGCGACCAGGAGATTGGTTCGAAGCCCTGCGGATTGCCCGTGAGATTCCCGTTCAAAACCTATGGCGCCGCCGAGTATCGCAGCGAGAAGCAATTTAGCCAACCAGACAATTGAGTCGTACAAATCGGTCATATATTCTTCAGGTCATATTCCTGCTGAGCCGAATTACCAGGAAAAAGCTGGAATTTTTCTCCGCCTGGATTGTCATGAGGCGCGGCAGAATTCTTGAAAATCCTCATCGGCCATTCGGACACAAAAGCGATAAGAAACAAAAGAATCATCCTCTATTCGTCCAGAGAACGGCCACAGCTCTTGCCGGCTGATCGTTCAAGCAGCGAAAACTGTGGCTTACTTCTGACTCAATGTAAATACTATCCCCCTTATTCAATACTTCAATGCGGTCCACCGTTCGAAACTCAACCGTACCCTCAAGCACGTAGATGAATTCCTCACCTTCATGGCTCGTGAAGACCATTTGATCCGATTCCTGAATGGGAAATTCTACCAGAAAGGGTTCCATTTTTTTATTGGTTTTTTTTGTCTCCAGAGCGAAATAAGCATAACCGACTTCACCCTTTTCCTGGTGGGGGCGCCTTTCAACTCGCACACACTCCTTTTGACGTGTTATGGAGATCTTATCGTTATCAACCTGATCTTCAAAAAAATAGGCCATACTCACATTGAGGCCTCTTGCCAGCTTTAGCAGGGTGGCAACCGGAGGCACCACATGATTGTTTTCTATCTGAGATAAGAACGGCTTCGAGAGTCCTGTTTTTGCTGCAAGGTCCTGCAGAGTGTATCGGTTGTTCTGTCTTAGTTCCCGTACCTTATTCCCTATTTTGAAAGCTCTTACTGCCAAATTGATATCCATGTCGCTCTTTTGTGTCATCTTGTCTCCTCGGGCCTGTGTGGAACAAAAAGCTTCAGATAAACGAGTTTCAGAAAAGCCCCACAAAGTTAAGCTATCCTGGATTTTGGCAATTGTAAACTATGTTTCTTTTGATAAAAAAGAAAAAAATTACAATCGCGGCTATGATTTGCCTCCGGGAAGACAATAGGTGTCATTGAAATACTGAACGGATGCGATAACATCCAGATGGATGGAGATTTCGAGGAAATGAATGCGACGCGTCAAAACAGGAACCGGCCTGCATGATGAAGGCCGATGGGGAGTTTTCCAATGGTGTCCCGAATTCAGCGGCACCCTCTCCCGTGGGAAGAGGGTACTCGTCTGTGTAGTATGCGGGGCACTCAAAAGCAAAAATACAACCTTGGAGGGCCTATCGTTTGCGTGCGGAAAGCGGTGCCGGAAAGAGGGTCATGAATCGCCTCTTCGCAGGGGGGCACAAAATTACGCTAATATTTGTCGTAGTGCGTGAATTCACTGATCTCTCTGCGCTTGGGAGCACTGGTTCCTCTGGCTGGATATCCCAAAGGAATGAGGCTCACCAATTCCACTCCTTCGGGGATTCCAAGTATTTCCTTCACCTTGTCATGATCGAACAAACCGGTGATGACCGTGCCCAAACCCAAGGCATGCGCGGAAAGGCAAAGGTTCTGGGTTGCAAGCCCGAGATCGAACATGAACCAGTCCCCAAACTTGGTTGTGACCTGATCTTTGTAATATCCGGAGCTTTTCAACTTTCCGCACATTCCAACAACAATCGGTGCTTCAACTATAGCTCGGGTAGCGGGGTTGCCCTTGCTCAAGGTTTCCTGGAGCTTCTTCTTGGTTTCCGGGTCTTTTACGATCATGATCTCCCAGCATTGAGTATTCGCCCAGGATGGGCTCCAGCGAACGGCTTCCATAATCTGATCGAGAACCTCCTGTGGCACATCTTTGCTATCGAAGTTTCGAATGCTGCGTCTGCTCTTAATGATGTCCATCATGTTTTCCATGTTGTCTTCTCCTTGTTAGGATTACCATCAATGATGCAAATGCCGAAAGCCCGAAACATGGGCGGCAGGCAGCCGTTTCCCAAATCGAACATAAAGTGTTTTTAATGATTTCACAGTATGCTTCCATGAGCAAGGGGAATGTACATGAGTTTTAATGGAATATTAAAGGTATTAATTCAACCCAGTTCCAGGGGGGGGCTTCCGGGCTCCCCGCTTCATGGGGCCAGGGCCAACCGAAGGGGAGGGGAGATTCGATGGAAATTTCTTCTTTGAGGGTTGGATGGACTATCAGCAGCTTTTTCGCCATGAGAGCGATCTGTTTTTGCGGAAGGGGAGCGGGTGCTCCATAACGAAGGTCGCCCACAACAGGATGTCCAATGTGAGCCATTTGAATGCGTATCTGATGGTGTCTTCCCGTTTCCAGTTGAATTTCTACAAGACTTTTCGACCGGAAGGTATCCAGCACACGGTAAGTGAGTCTTGCTTCCTGGGTTTGATCTGTAGCTTTGGGAAGAATGCGGCTGGACCTTTCCGGCCGTCGCTCGATGAAATGAATGAGTCGCCCGGAAGGTTCTTTCAATCTTCCATGGAGTATTGCAAGATATTGCTTTTGGACCGTACCGGTTCGGAATTGCTCGCTCAGGCGTTGTGCCGCTTTGGATGTGCGACCGTAGAGGATCACTCCGGCTACCGGGCGATCCAAACGGTGGACCAGGGCTAAAAATACCTGACCGGGTTTTCGATATCTTTCTTTGAGCCAGTCTTTGGCGAGCTCGAGAAGCGAAAGCTCACCCGTTTGATCTGCTTGAACAAGAAGACCCGCTGGTTTATAAAGACCAAGCAAGTGATTGTCTTCATAAAGGATTGGCCACGATGGGTGGTAGAAGAAGTTCTCCTTCATAGTGTTTGCTGATTTCCTCAACTTATTGACTGTATATTCATCCCTCTGTTTACCATGCGCTGTGGGATGAATCGATATGGAATTTCGACGTGCGATCAAAAGACCATTTTTCCAAAATTCCGGAGTCTCAGCCGGCTATCGCTCAAATGGATGCGCTGCTGAGAAAATCCGGCATCCATCTGCCTTCGGACCGTCTGGAACAGCTTTGGACATATCATCAACTTCTCCGTCAACACAACCCTGAACTGAATTTGACCCGCATTCACAACTTCACCAATATGGTTTTGAAGCTCTATGTGGATTCAATCCTTCCCGGCCGGCTGATGGATCTTCCTTCGCCCCTGCTTGATCTCGGTACGGGGCCGGGTATGCCGGGTATACCCCTGAAGATCGCTTATCCTCAACTGACTCTGCTTCTGGCGGAAAGCCGCCAAAAGAGAGTGGCCTTTTTGAAAACTGTCGTAGAAAAATTGAATTTTCCAGATGTCGAAGTGGTGGGAGAGGGAATCACCCCCCATTTTGAAAGACCCGTCGCCGGTGTCATCACTCGAGCAGTGGAAGATATGGCGGCGACTATCGATCGCGTTCGCGGTTGCCTGATGAAGGATGGACTGGTGATCTTCATGAAGGGGCCCCACTGTGACGAAGAGATTCAGGCGGCCTCTGAGCGTTTCATGAAAGAATATCGATTGTCGAAAGACCAGTCCTACAATATACCCAATACGTCTCATGAAAGACGCCTGGTAGTTTTCCAAAGACTTGGGGAACCCTTATTTGTTAAGAAAGCTAAAGCGATGGAGCGGTATATATCGAGGATCATCGAGAGTGAACAGAATCCTCTTTTCAAGGATTTGAAAAAGCTTTTGGGAAGCCGGGGGATAAGAAAGCAGAAAAAAGCTTTGGTTGCCGGCTCCAAACAGGTATTGGAAGTACTCTCTCAATTTCCTGAGCTATGCGAAGCATGGATCGGAAGCGGGGAAAAAGATCCACCCCCCCCAGACAGTCCCGAGCATCTAAATTGGTATCAGTTGTCCTCCCCTCTTTTTCAATCACTCGATGTGTTCGGCACGGGAAAGCCGCTTTTGCTCATCAGGATCAAAACGGTGGAAAAATGGGCGCCGGACGATGGCCTTCCGGAGGGTTGCACCGTATTCATCCCTTTTCAGGATCCCGAAAATGTGGGTTCCGTCATTCGTTCCGCTGCAGCGTTTGGTGCCGATCAGGTCATTCTGCTTTCAGAAAGCGCGCATCCTTACCACCCCAAAGCTCTCAGAGCTTCGGGGGGAACGGTATTGGGCATCAGAATCCTGGAAGGGCCGAGTCTTGCGGAACTGCCGGAAGATTTGCCCCTGTTGCCCCTGTCTGCTGGGGGCAGGGACATCGCAGAGATCGCTTTTCCTGACACCTTCGCTTTCCTGCCCGGCATCGAAGGACCTGGATTGCCGGAGCAGTTCAAAAAGAATGCCGTTTCGATACCCATCGACTCCCGTGTCGAATCACTGAATGCGGCTACGGCAACTGCTATTGCGCTGTATGCCTGGTCCCAATACAGGCGGAAACATTCAGGAGTGTGAGATGATATATGGGTTGTCGGCTACTTACCTTTTTCTATGGGAATGATTTTGATCGTCACACGCCGGTTGAGCTGCCTTCCAGCTTCTGTAGCGTTTGAGGCTACCGGCTTGGATTCACCAAAGCCGCGAGCCGCGATGCGTTTCGGTGCGACCCCCCTGTCTACGATTGCGTCTTTTACTGCGAGCGCTCTGTCTTCTGAAAGTTGAAGATTATATTCTTCAGATCCTGTGCTGTCTGTAAATCCGCTGACTCTCACGCGCGTTTCGGGATACCGGTTGAGTATGTCGGCTACCTGATCGATATCTTCATAGGCGCCGGCCTTGAGACGGGCCGAGTCGACGTCAAACAAAACGTCGGATTTGAAGGTCACAAGGATTTCGTTCTGCTGACGTTCGACACTTGCTCCTTCTGCGTCCGCTAGAGCCTGTTGCAGTTCGCGTTCCTGTTTTTCCATATAATTGCCGATCAATCCTCCGGCAATTCCACCCGCAGCCGCGCCGGCTACGGCGCCCAATACGGTAGATGTCGTATCGCGTCCTATCGCTTGTCCAAGGAGCGCCCCTGTTGCGGCCCCTACACCGGTGCCTACAGCAGCACCCTTCTGGGTTTGGGTCATTGGAGTTGCACAAGCAGAGAGGGTGAAAGCAATCATTACAAATAGAAATACGCTATTCCTTTTCATCATGACTCTCCTCTTGAGGTTTTGCTGACTGAGTACAATGAGCTGATATTTACAATGCTCGTAACTCTATGCGAAATGTTGGATCGGGTTTCCCTCACGACACTCACCTGCCGGGAAAGGATCCCGGGCTATATTTTCATGCTCCCTTGCGACCGCACGGCCATGGGCTTCGGATCTGAAGAAGCAAATAACAAATGTTCCATTCAAATGCAAGCCTTGAGCTATGAATATACCGCGATTGTTACAGAAGGCGTCAAATGATCGTTAAAATAAGTTTTTGATAAATGTCTGGAAGTGTGTGTGGAAAAAAAGAAAAAGGCCTACGGGGAACCGTAGGCCTTTTTCATACGAAACTTAAGTCGGGAATCGCTCAGGTATTCATGCGACTTCCTCTTTGACGGATACCGCGATCTTGTAAAGGATCGTGAGTACCAGAATTCCTGTGGCCCATACTCCGAATGCTATAGTGAGCTCCGGAATGGTAGGCGCATATTCTCGAACCTGGTCAAAGGGGTTGGGAATGAAACCTGCTACCACGAGGCCAAGACCTTTTTCCAACCACATGGAGGCAAAAACGGAAATACAGGCGATCCTGAGTGTCTTCTCGTTCGTGCGGGTCTTTGGATTGAGCAAAAGGACAATCGCAACGATAGCGAGAATGACGAACATCCACATGAAGGGAACAAGATTCTTGTGGCCTTCAAGACCCACAAAGAGGTATTCCAGAGAATGCTTGTGAGACGGGATATTGCTGTAGAAAGCGGTGAAGAACTCGAGTGCCACGAAAAAGATGCTGATGAGCATGGCGTAGGTAACGATCTGTGACAGCTTGTCGATGGCTTCTTTTCCTGCGTCGAATTTGCTGTACTTCTTGACGATCATGGCAAGAAGGATGAGCAATGCCGGGCCGGAGGCGAAGGCGGAGGCCAGGAAACGTGCAGCCATGATGGCCGTCAGCCAGTAGTGCCTGCCGGGCAGACCCGCGTACAGAAAAGCCGTCACGGTATGGATACTCACAGCCCAGGGGATGGAGGTATAAATCAAAGGCTTTACCCAATCGGGATAATGTACGCCCTTGCGTTCTGCTTCAAGCACGTTCCAACCGATTACGATGTTCAGGAAGAGATAACCGTTCAGAACGATCATATCCCAGAAGAGAATCGAGTTGGGTGTGGGATAAAGTAGAACGTTCAGGAGGCGCATCGGCTTACCAAGGTCGACGATGATGAAGAGGAGACATATCGTAACCGAGGCAACAGCCAGGAATTCACCGAGAATCGTGATGCGCCCGAATACCTTCACATTGTGGAGGTAATATGGCAGCACCACCATAACAGCCGAGGCCGCCACTCCGACGAAAAATGTGAACTGGGCAATGTAGAACCCCCAGGAAACGTCACGACTCATACCGGTGACGCTCAAACCGTTGTGCAGCTGGTAAAGATAGGCGGCAAAGCCCATGCCAACAAAAACCAGCAGGAACATCAGCCACCTGTAGTATCTTTGACTTCCAGTCAGTGCCCTTTCAAGCATAACCTACCCCTTATATGATGTAATAAATGTTCGGGCCTGTCCCAAGTTCAGGTTTGCGAACGATGGTGTAGTTTTGAGCAAGCAGCTTACGAACAGGCGAATTGGGATCTTCCAGATCGCCGAAAGTCAACGCCCCGTTCTTGCAAGCCTCTACACAGGCGGGAAGAAGACCTACCGCCAGGCGTTCTTCGCAGAAGTTGCATTTTTCAACGACGCCGCGTTCCCGGGTCGGGAAGGTCGGGTTCAATTCCGTTTTGATATAGGGACGGGGATCCCTGAAATTGAAGCTCCGCGATCCATAGGGGCAGCCAGCCATGCAGAAGCGACATCCAATGCAACGATGGTAATCCATCATGACTATTCCGTCCGGCCGTTTGAAGGTGGCCTTGGTCGGGCAAACGCGGACACAAGGTGGATCGGTGCAGTGGTTGCAAAGATTGATAAAAGGCTTGTCCTTAATGTTTTCTACATTGAATTCATTCGTCTGACCGGGAAAAGTGTTTTCATAATGTTCGGTCCAGATCCACTTCACTTCTTCTTTTATCGTCCCGATATCGGGCACGTTATGAACCTTATGGCAGGCGAGGATGCAATCTTTGCAACCCTCGTCGGCTTTTTCCCAACACTTCTTCATGTCGACTACCATAGCCCATTTTTTCCCGGTCAGTGCCTGGGAATTGGTCAGAAACTGTGGCAGTGCAGGCTTGGCAAGTGCTTTAGCAACCGGCAAAGCTCCTAGCCCCAACGCACAGATTCCGCTGACTTTTAAGAAGCTTCTTCTGTTACTCTCCATTACTTGTTCTCCTTTGGGGCGATGTGACAGGTCCAGCAGTAGGGCGTCGATCCTAACTGGAGTCCAGCGTAGTTGTGGCAAGTATCACAAAACTCGGTCTTATTGGAATGGCATTTCATACATTCGTTCTGCAGGCTCATGTTGTATGTTTTGCCGTCCTGAGCCACATAGACCCTCTTGCCGTTACGTACAACCTGGGTTCTCCAGTCGTTCAGAAGCTGCATGTGCCCCGTTCTCATTTCTCCCAAAGGCAGGACGCACTGTTTTTGAGGCATCCTCTGGATGGCGGGAGTATCCAGCTTGGGTTGAGGGGCCGGAGCCGCCTTCCCCATGTTGTACCAGAGAGGGAAGGTGATCAGGCCAAGAAAGATGAGAAGGCCGGGGATGATTTTTTTGGCGTTATACATCCTCATTTTCTACGTCCTCCATTCCTGCTAAGGGTTCACCACGGAGGTCTGTGGTCCTCTCGCTTTCACCCTCCATCATCAGAGCGTTGCCCACAAGTTCATGAACACCGGTAACACCGACGCCGGGGACCCAATAATTCATCAATGGCGGGAGCACTGCGCGGTCGATGGCGCAGATGCAGGCCAGCATGTTGACCCCATGCTGGTCATGGACGTGCTTCACCGCGTTGGCTCTGGGCAGACCGCCCCTCATGCGCATTTCCATGTATTCGTCGGTATTCAAACCGGAACCGCTGCCGCAGCAGAAGGTCTGTTCACGAATCGTGTTGGGAGGCATTTCATGGAAGTTGTTGCACACATTTTTGATGACGTACCGGGGTTCTTCAAAGAATCCCATGGCACGGGCGGGGTTGCAGGAATCGTGAAAAGTCACGTTCAGATGGTCGTTACGGCTGGGATCGAGTTTCAGCTTGCCGTTGCGGATCAAGTCGGCCGTAAATTCGACGATGTGAATCATCTTGGTGGACTTGGCGTTTTCAAAGACCGTTCCCGTGATAGGAGATACGGGAACTTCCAGGAAGTCGGCAGGGCCGTTCATGGTGTCCATATACTGGTTGATGACACGCCACATGTGACCGCACTCACCACCGATGATGTACTTGACTCCGAGGCGCTTGGCTTCGGCGTACATCTTGGCGTTGAGCTTTTTCATGGTGTCGTGATTCGTGAAGAGGCCGAAGTTGCCGCCTTCCGAAGCGTAAGTGCTCCAGGTATAGTCGAGGCCTATTTCATGGAAAAGCATCAGGTAGCCCATCAGAGTATACGTGCCGGGATCGGCAAAAACGTCGCCCGAAGGGGTGATGAAAAGAATCTCGGCGCCTTTGCGGTTGAAGGTGGGTTCGACCCGGATGCCGTTGACGGCTTCGATTTCGTCCACGAAGAACTCAATCATGTCCTTGAATGCATGGGGCTGAATGCCGAGATGGTTTCCGTTCATGAAACAGTTTGCCGCAGGGGCGACCACCCAGTCGATATTGAGACCGAGCAGGTTGAGCAGTTCCCGGCCGATGATGGTGATTTCAGCCGTGTCTATTCCGTAGGGGCAAAAAAGAGAGCAGCGGCGGCATTCGGTACATTGAAAGAAATAATAGAACCATTCCTTCACGACATCTTCGGTGAGTTCGCGGGCACCGGCGATTTTACCGAAGATCTTTCCAGCCGTGGTGAATTCCTTGCGATAGATGGATCGGAGCAGTTCCGCACGGAGCACGGGCATGTTCTTGGGATCGCCCGACCCGATGAAGAAATGACATTTATCCGCGCAAGCGCCGCATCTGACACAAACATCCATGAATATCCGAAGGGAGCGGTACTTGTCCAGGTAGTCGCGCAAGCCTTCGAAGATGATCTCCTTCCAGTTTGGAGGCAGCTTCCAATCTTCGTCGGTCGGAGACCATTCCCTGGGGTTGGGAAGATCCAATATCTCGAGGTTTTTTGCCTTTCCAGGATAGCACCATGTGCCTGGCCTGAATTCGGGCTTGGTATCCATCCATCCCGCCTGGGGAAGCGTATAATCTATTGCTAATTCACTTGGTTTGGGAACCTTTGCCATTTTCTATTTTACTCCTTTTCCACTGGTAATCCGGCCTCTATCATTTTTTCCCTGAAGTGGTCTTCATACTCTGCGTAGGTATGGACTTTCACAGGGTAATTCCAAGGATTGATGTGCCGAACGATGCGGCTGTTGTTTGGCATGTTTCTTGTCGGGCTCAGGAATACCCCGCCGAGATGCATGAGCTTGCTGAAGGGGAAATAAATAAAAAAGGTGCAGATCAGAAAGAAGTGAATGTAAAACAACACACCTATACCTTCCGGAACCACCGGATGGAAAGTGACGATTCCCATAGCCAGTTCTTTGACCTTCACCACGTCGACCTTGGTGAAATAGCGCATCAGGACGCCGGTAAGACCCAGTGTCATGAGCAGAAAAAGCGGGAAGTAGTCCGCCGGAAGAGAGATGTAGCGCATCTGGGGAATGACCACACGTCTCAGAAAGAGATAGGTCACTGCGGCCAAAAAGATGAGATCGGTGATGTAGAGGCCGGGAAGGCCCAGTTGCAAAAGCCCGTCTATGCGCTCAATGGAATGGACGAATCCAGGAACCGGTTCCACAAAAAACCGGAGGTGCCTGATGAAAATTACCAAGAAGGAATAGTGAAACAAAAGGCCGGCAAGCCAGAGCCACTTTTCCCATTGGTAGGCAAGCTTTGGACCGTCGTATTTCTCAAGCTTGGTGTTTCTGAAAAGGGAGCGGAAAAGGAGTATTTCCAGGAGCATTCTGCCTACAACCCATCCAGGAGTGGTGGGGTTGTCAAGCTTGTTTTGCTTGATCCAGGGTAAAGATTTCTGCTGTCCAGCCGTGGTGGGTATGCTGAATGGGACCGGGGAGCGCCCCCATTGGAGAATACGATACGTGAATCCTCCTATGAATATGAAGATAGCGGCGTAGGGTACGATGACCCCAAAAAAGTAAGTCAAACCGGCCACCTTCACTCCCAAAAAAACTGCCAGGACTAGCGCAACAACTGAGAGTAAGGAAAACTTGATGCCCATTTAAAATCCCTCGTCTGAAAAAGTTTAAGTGATTGGAGTGCTGCTCCTTTTTGTTTCCGATTCCTGCTCGGAGATCTCGGTCAACAGGTTTGCCCTTTGCAGGAGCCTATACGTTCTGTTTTTGAAGTCGTTGACTCGCGCTTCATACAGCTTTTCGCGGCATTCCATATAAACATTGAAAGCGAGTAGAGCCAAATTGTCCATTTGGGTCTCCAGCGCCAGCAAATCCTGGGATGAAATTCCGTCTTCCGGTTTCCCATCCTGCAGTTCATCTCTGATGACTTTTTTGAAAAGGAAGATGAAGGCAATAGCCTGGGAGGGAGAAAAATCCTGGATCGCCCTGATGCGGATGATCGTCTCCAGGTGAGGTTTCACTTTTTCGGGTTGCATTCCTTCAATAAGTGCCTCGTAAATACCCTCCATTCCCTCGGCAATACTATGCCCGACGGGATTGGCAAACTGGTTCTTTTCCTTCTTAAGCAACCTTCCACTCTCGGGCGGATACGTATCCACCACAGCATTAAACCACCTCTTCAAAATGGTGGCCTTTGACTCTGTTAAAAATTTCTCAAGATTCATAACGAATGTGCCTTTTACCAACCCCTCGTTTGGTGCTTAGATGGTGAGCAAATTAACTCCTGATTTTAAAACGATCCATCCCCCCCTCTCGCCTGAAATGATTGTCTGCCAGAGCCTTTTTCTTTCTACCCGCAGGTATAACAACGCCAATCGATTGACTAAAACCAGTGTAACATTGTGAATGGGCGAACGTTAAACCAATTACAATAATGTGTCAAGACCCAAAGGGGAGTTGGGTTTAGAAAGTTAAAAAGAAGTGTGGGCTGAAAAAACCGTAAGATTATTGTGTAAAAAAGATGTGAAAATGCCGAGAATTGAACATATCCGTGTGATTATTTGAACGAAAGAGTGAAGGTATTCTTTTCCTGCATTCTTAGGGATTGAAAGCGGATTGTTGCTTCGACGTAGAGAAGGTTCGGAGACAATCGCGCCAAGGGCGCATCGGCGTCCCTCGCCGATCTGTACGACCTAATAGATCACAATGCAGGGCAAGTTGGCGCCTTTTCTTCTTTTTATGTTATATTTTATATTTAGTTTGAATAAATTAGCTCGAATAAATTGAAAAGAAAAAAACAGGGATGCAAAAGGAAAGATATGATCAAATACACCGGAGTCCATCATTTGGCTATGGCAACTCGCGATCTGGATAAGACCGTGCGTTTTTGGAGAGACTTGTTGGAAATGCGTTTGGTCATCGGAATGGGCCGCCCTGGCTATCGGCACTATTTCCTGGAAGTCTCTGAAAATACCTTGATCACATTCTTCGAGTGGCCCGATGTGGAACCTGTCACGGAAAAGGATCATGGTTTTCCCGTCAAAGGCCCATTTGTTTTCGATCATGTCTCTTTTGCCGTCGAAACGGAGGAAACTCTCTGGATTCTCAAAGATAGGCTCGACGCGGCCGGTATGTGGGTTTCTGAAATGATCGACCACGGATTCATTCATTCCATTTATACTTTCGACCCCAACGGGATTCCTATCGAATTCAGTTGCAATGTGAAAGGGATCGATATTCGTAAGAATCCTGTCAATATAGATTCCAGGCCTTCCTCCGTTATCATGGAAGGGACGGAACCCCAGCCGAATAAATGGCCTCCCGCAACGAAAATTACGCCGGTGGAGGAGCGTGATATCTTCCCCGGGGAAGGGAAGGAGTTGTTTCTGGGTGAGAAAAGGAACGTCTGGGAAAAGAAATGATCAGAGATTTTCAAGGCGGCAGAGCACTTGATGGGCCACAATTCCAGGAGATAAAGCAATGCAAGATAAGTATAGAGAAAAATTAGATAATCGGCTCACACCCATTCATCTCTACAAGCTTACTCCCAAAACCAACTGTGGTGAATGCGGGTTTGCCAGCTGCCTGGCGTTTGCTACCCAGGTCATTGTGGGGCAGGGAGATCTCGATGCCTGTCCCTATCTGGATCGATCCCTCCTAGAACCTTTTCGGGACCACCTCGAAAGTCAACACCAGTCTGGAATTGGATTGAAACGGGAAGGTTTTGAAAAGGCACTGCATCATCTGAGGGGCGAAATCAAGAAATGGAACTTGGAGAATTTGGCGGAAAGTTTGGATGCAAGTTTTGTTCTCAAAGAGGGTGAGCCCGCTCTGGAACTCACCTACTTTGGAAATCCAGTGATCGTCACTGCCGGGGACATTGTGAGTAGTCTGGGGAAAGAGATCAATCCCTGGGAGAAGATTTTCCTCTACAACTACGTCATCGGGGGGGCGGTGGAATGTTCCGGTGTTTGGGTCGGGATGGAGAGTTTTCCCAACTCCGTTTCAAAAATCAAAAGCCTCAAAGCTCACTGTGAAGGACGGCTGGCACAGTCCTTTGCCTCAAAATTCAGCGCGCTGCCGCCCATTACAGCCTCTTTGGGGCGTGACGTGACTTCCGATCACGAGAATGTGGACTTTGCAGCAGAATTTCAGATCCTCCCCAGACTTCCGATTCGGATTCTCTGGTGGGACGAGGTTCCCTCTGAAGGTTTTGAAGCCAAAACCAAGTTTCTTTTCGATTCGAGAGCGTTGGAAACGCTTGACCTCGAATCTTTGCTCTTTGCTTGCGAACAACTGACCGGCCGGCTCCTGGATGCACTTCAAACATTGTGACATTTCCGCCTGGAGATGATTCTAAATCGAAGGAATCGGCCCCGATGGGGGAGAGGAAAGCCTCTCCTGTAAAAAAGGTCGTGGGTAAGTTTCCGTGCGCCGTCACAAGCCCGGGAAACCTTCCAATGATCCCATGAGTCCTTGACTTACGGAGACTCTTTCCGGAGAGCGCCACAGCTTTGGACTTCCATTTGATTTGGCGCTCCTCGCAGTTTTTTTTACCCTTCCCGTTCTATTTCTTTGATCCAATCGTCGAAGGCCATTTTTATTCTGGGCTCGGTCACCTCGACTTCGGATATTTTTCCAGCTCGCCCTCGGATTCTTGATACCTTCTTTTCTTCGGCCACTTCTACGATGATATTCAGTACGCGTTCCAGCAAGAGTGCAATCCAGTCCGCATCGTCTTCGCCGCCGGGGCAGTGTTCGCTGAGTTCGGCCACGATATTTTCAATCATGATGGTGTAGACGGATTCTTTCCAGTTGAAGAGGGCCTGATAGTCCTTCTCGGTTTTGGCCATCTCTTCAATGTCCTTGTATTTGCATGCACCATACTTGGCGGAAGTTCCTATCCAGACGAATTCAAAATCGGCGAGGGCATTGAGCCGGTCCGTGAGCGTCTTGCCATGGAAGAACTTATGGGCTTCCTCGCTGAGCAGCTTGACTTCCTGGTCCGAATCGAATTTGAGCAAGCTCCTCAGGCGGTTCCATTCCACAACCCTCTGGGTCAGGGATGTTCTTCGCTTTTTGTTTTCTTCTTCCACCGCGTCCAACAATTTCAAGATGTCGTCAGGTATTTTGGTGCTCATCAAATTCTCCGATGATCGAGGTCATGCGATCCAACGCATTATGATTTCTCAAAAGTTTTTGCTTTCAGGTTAAAAGGTATACCTGTCCAGCGTTTGCGCTATTAATACGGCTTTTAGATGCTTCTGTCCAGCCGTTTGGGGAAAGAAAATACCGAATAAAACCATGAACCGGGCTTCCTGGGGTTTTTCCTTCAGCTCGGCATTGTCAAATTTCATCCAAACCATAAAGTCACATCGATTATCTCGAGCATGCATCGTGCAAAGGGATTTCCAGAATGACAATATCATGCGAAACACCCAAAATGAGAACTGTGTGATGCGGCATCTTTGAAGATGGAAATTTATACGGAAATGGATATACTGCAATCCTGCGCGAAGCCGAAGCCGACATCCAGTCGAAATGTTGTGCGCTTTGCCGGCAGGCCGTTTTTTTACTCTAAGACCACTTTATCTATGAAAATGGAAGAGGATGCAAATGGCGGATGATATTTTGCGAGAGGCAATGAAGAAAGACATCAAGGAATATTTTATGATTATCTCGTCGCCCATCGGCATGGATAAACTTCCCATGAATCTGCTCACCGATCTGCATTCGGTGATGAGAAAAGCGGCTATTTGGTCCAAATCGTACAATGCAGATGAGTTGGAAGACTAGCAGATTCCGGTAAGACTGCGGCATCCATTGAAAATGACCTGCTCTTTCCATCTTCCTCTCCCACCGGAAGAAGAGCAGCGTCGGGGGCTGCATGGCGGTGCTGCTTCCAAGGGGTGTTGAGACGATTCTTTTCAAGGCGAAACAACCCGGGCAGAACTGCGGAACACGATATGTTCTGCCCGGGTTGTTTTCCAAATGCATTTATGCATAAACGAAATGGCCGAAAGGGAAGAGATCCTTTTTGCGAAAAGCATTTTCTTTTCTTCACTTACCGCCTTTTACTCCGGATTTCAGATAGCATCTCTTCCACAGTAAAGCCTTTCTGTCTTCGCCTGAAATAACCTATCTCCACTGCAGCATACGCTGCGTAAAGCTTTTCCCGCCGGGTAAGCAGGTTGGCGTAGCAGCGGGTTAAAGCCTGCGCATCCGTTTCAGAGGGTTTCCGGTCGAAGAGATCCCTCCATAAAAGAGGAGTCGGCCTGGCAACATAGGCTCTGAACATCTGTTCCTGAACTTCAGGCGGCGTTGAAAGATGAACGATCGTGGTCTGTGTCCGGAGTCTTTCCAGGATCGTCTCACCCGTATAGATAACGCTTCCCGTTGTGTCCACGACAATGTTTTTGTCCTCGTGCTCGGCAGATTCGAGGTATTCAAGTATTTCCTCGAGAACCTTTATCTCACATGCCAGGTATTTCGATTCGCGTTCCCTGTAATGAGGGTCATATGGAAACCCCATCCATTCACCCATGCCCATGAGGGTTCCATCTGGCCGCCTCAATTCAGCACCCAGCTTCAGGGCGATGAGGTCATCACAACAGAAACGCTGGAATCCGCTTTCCTCAAGTTTTCTGGACCAATAGGATTTACCGGACCCTGACATGCCCATCAAGGAGAGACGTATGCAGCAAGCCACGTTGGCGCCTTCCGTTGAAAATTCCTTCATTAGCCTCAGTATTCAGGTGATCTGATTTGAGGACACTGGACAGGCAGTTATTTCTTCTTCTGTTTTTGCTGACCGACGCGAATCTTCTGCTCGGTACCTTTTACTTCGATCTTCACGTGAGTGGCTGAGGGGCACTTCCCCATTCTCCATTTTGCGGCCGGTGTCGTCCAAATGCGGCATTTGTCTTCCTCGATGTTTCCACAACCATTGCATTGTTCGACTATCGGCTTTCTTTCCAACTGCTCCATTTACTGAACCTCCAATGAGTTATCACATCTTGAATTTGAATTCGATCCAATGTTCTCAATTCCAGAGTCCGCAGGGATTTCTCTGAATTCGAACTCTATGATAATATCCTCTGAAGAGAATAAAAACACTTTGTTTCTTTTGCTGACAGTCAGTGAGGAGCTTTGATAGACCGTTCCTCAGCTAAAACAAAAATTCTAAATTATATGGAATAAGTTGTCAAACAAACATTTCTGAATTTCTCATTAACCCCCATGACCGGAATGGTCACAACAAAAAATGAAAAAAGCGGCAACGAGATGCAACGCGATAGGGAAAGCGGGAAACGCTCTTGAAAAGCGATGTCGTGATGAGCCATGAACCACGAGCCATGAGCTTTTTTCATATAAAACCGTTTCAACAATCGATCTCGATTTTTACCCCCTTTGATCCACTGATTTGTACTCGCACCCCATGGCACCGCAGTAATCTCCGACATAATCAGCCTCTGGCCTGTAAAGTACAGGCTTTTCCTGTGCTTCCGCAAATTTTTCTTCAATCACATGAGAGCACCACCCGGTAACAATGGATAAAGCAAACATGGGAGTCATCAAATCCACGGGAATGTCCATCATGGCATAGAGAAGACCCGCGTAAAAATCCACATTGGATTTGATCCAGCTCTTGCCTTTTCGTTCAAATTCTCTGTGGCATTCTTCCTCTATCCGCGAAAGCCAGCGGTACCACTTCATGTGACCCGTCTCTACGGCGAGCCTTCGGCAAATTTCTTTGAGAATTATAGACCGCGGGTCAAACGTTTTGTAGACCGCATGTCCCATCCCCATCATTTTTTCCCCTCTGTCCATCTTTTGCTTGACCCATTTTGCGATGTCGTCTTCCGAAGAAATTTCCTTTTCTATTTGAAAGAGCATTTCCATGACTTTCGCGTTTGCTCCGCCGTGAAGGCTTCCTGAAAGAGCCCCGATCCCGGCCGAAACTCCAGCGTACATGTGTGCCCGTGTGGAAACCACTTCGCGACAGGCGAATGTGGACGCATTGAAGGTGTGCTCGGCGTGAAGGATCATACAAACATCCAAATCCTTAGCCATGTGTACATCTGGTTTTCTGCCGTGGAGCTGCCACAGGAAATTGGCCGTATGCGAAAGCGCATGATCGGGCGGCAGGGGATCCAGACCGTTTCTTATGCGGTGCCATCCTGCGAGTATAGCGGGCATTCGCGCTATGATACGGATCGCTTTGCGGACATTGGCATCCCTGGTTTCGTCCATGAGTTCGGGGTCGGCCATGGCCAGCAGGGGGAGGGACGCCTGGAGTACATCCATAGGGGCTGCATTCTTTGGCCAGTTCCTGAAACTTTTCAGAATGAAATCGGGCAGCTTTCGCGATGCAACAAGTTCAGCGTTGAATTGTTCCAGCTCTTTTGTTCTGGGCAAAGTGCCGTTCAAAAGGAGGTAAGCCGTTTCAACAAAAGACGATTTTTCGGCGAGCTCTTCAATGCGGTAACCGCGATAAATGAGTATGCCCTTGAGGCCATCGATGAAGCTGATCTTGGTGTCGGCGACGGGCACACCCCGCAGTCCCATATTTTTGATTCGGACTGTATTTTTCATTCCAGACTCCTGCATTATGGAAAAAGAAAACATATTTTCAATAACTTAAATTCTAAAGAACAAGAAGCAAGGTCGTCTGTTCCGGTGCTTTGTGTTACATTCCCTTTCCATATTGGAATTGTGAAAAATGGGATTGTGGCGGAGCGGAGAATTACAGGAAATTGTATTGTGATCCCTCAGGAAGGGAAGAGGAAGATGAATTGCTGAGTATTTTGCTGGAGGGAAAAGCGGGCAACGAGGATTTTATTTCTTGAAAAGTTTCAAGCTGAGCCCCCAGTTCACAAAGAACACCTTCAATCCTACCAAGGTGTCCTTTGTGGTTTCAAAAAGCTGAGAGGCTATCCTTCCATTTCCAGGTAAATATTGTAGAGGGCATCTATCAAGCCGTCGATTTGCGTGCGATTGTGGAAGAGGTGTGTGGAGATGCGCAACGCATATGCCCTGACGATGTCACCGACGTGAAGATAAAAATCGGTGTAGCGCACCTGATAACCCGCTTCCTTGGCCAGCCGGTCAACGAGTGTCATGATTTTGGTCGAATCGTGGATGTCATCAAATGGGTTGAATGAAGTGAGACCGGTTGCAAATTCTGGAATATCAGGAGCGAAGAATGTGCCGGCCCCGCCGAATTTTTCCTTGAGTCCTTTTTTCAGATAAGACCCCAATCCACAGACATATTCCTCTATTTTGTCCCGGCCTATCTCTTCCCACATATTGCAGGCATCCACCGTGGCCAGAAATGCCGCTATGTTCCCTTGGCCGCGATACTGCAGGGAATAGGCGATGTCAAATGCGCCTCTCTTATTTCCGTAAGGCTCAACGGCAAAAGTATAGGTCGATGCATTTTGCGTCCAGAATTTTGGCAAATTCTCACCTTGGTTGCGCAGATAAAGAATACCCGTGCCTCCAGGACCGCACTGCCATTTGTGGCCCGCTCCCGCATAGAAATCGCATCCCATATCATGGAAATCCAGCTGGATCATTCCCGGGCCATGCGCTCCATCCACAATGGAAATCAACCCATGTTCTCTTGCCAGAGTGCAAAGTTCCCTGGCGGGAAGGCGTGTTCCCGTCTTGTATGTGATATGGGAGAAAAGAATCGCCTTGGTTTTTTTGGATATATTATTTCTAAAACTTTCCACAAATTGATCGGCGCTCTCCGTTTTGAGAACAGGGATTTCCACTTCTTTGATGATGACCCCATACCGGTCTCGAAGAACATGGAGAGGCGAAAGGGCTCCGATATGTTCATGATGGGTTATGAGGATTTCATCCTTTCTTTGGAAATCCAGACCGTTGATGATCGTGTCCAGTCCGTCGGTTGTGTTGTGTGACAGGCAGATTTCGTCCATGTTGCATCCAAACTGCGCTGCCAGTGCTTCCCGCTGTGCGGGCAGACCGAGGGTGGCACCCAATTCCGCTTCAAATGTACGGGGGTGGTAGGCTGCAAGTTCATTATACTTCGAATAACTTTCAAGAATCGCCTTTGGAGTGGATCCAGTGGTGCCGATGTTCATGTATACGACATTTGGATCGATAGAAAACTGATTTTGCACGTTCCTCCAGAATTTATCGTCGGCGATACTGCCGTAGGGAAGCGGCGAGGATAGGTCTTTCGCTGCACAGATTTTGGGAAGCGATACGCTTGCGGCGCCTGCTGCCACAGCGATACCTGCAAGCTTAAAAAAGCCTCTCCGCGACATTCCTTTGTTCGGGACCTGTTTCGTAACGTCGGCACAAACGTGCTTGCTTTCGTTCCGGCTATTTTCCAATGGACTCATTGCTGTCTCCTCCCCCGCAGTGTTTCTATGAATCATTAGTCCCATATGACGGTTATCCAGAGTCGAATTTAGGTTTCCTTTCACCTGCCCAGCTTACAGCAAAGTGTCGGTACATATTCCTCTGTACTTGAATAAAATGAACGGATTTCTTTTGGAGCAACTGCTTCGATGGAATGGAAATTTTCGAAGTCTCTCGGGGCCATGGTTCACGAGTCTTGTCTGTTCCATCGAGAGTGGATGGTGCATCTTTTACGGTCCCGTTCTCGTCCGGGACTGCGTAAGGTAGGTTTTTATACTGCAAACGGTCCAAGATCTTGACTTTTTGCTGTGATTTTCTTGCGAGCCGGCTGTTTCTATTGTGGCGGGAAGCCGTTTCTACAGGAGCATCAAGAAGTCAGGATCTTATTCGCGCGGAGTATATCAGGGGAGTGACGCTGCGTCTGAGCGGATGACACCGGCGACTTCGGCGCTGAACTTCTCGATGAGCCTGTTTTTCGCCGCAACGAGGGATTCAAAATCCTTTTTTTCGCAAATTTCAGTTCCTGTGAATTTATTCCATTTCAATATTTCTCGGTTTTCCCTGCCGTAAAGGCTCCAGAGGGCGACAAGGGAGGTGCTTCCTCCCGGCTCCCCGTCAAAGCGCACTACTTTTATGGTGACCTGATAGTCCAAAATTGTCGAGCTTCGCCAGGGGAAGGGAGCCACCTGTTCAGTGCCGAGAAGGTTTGAAAGGTTTGCAGCCATGACACGCGCAAAGCCATCTTTGATCGGTTCTGCCCATCGATCGTATTCTGCAAAGTGTATTTCGTTCTGTCCGGAACGTGTCACAATCTGTGGGCGATCGAGATATTCGGCTACCTCGACGGGGCCAACGCCGATTATCTTTTCACCCGTTGCGGCGTTGTTTTGTTGGAAAGGAGCGGAGCCGGTCGACTCCCCGAGAAGGTAAAAATGCGTTTTGGCGCTTCTTCCTCCAAAACACCCCCCAAGAAGGCTCACAATCAAAAACGTCAGGACAATGTTTCCGAAAAAGCGATGATTCATGATGGATTGCTCCTGCCTATTTGCTTTTACCCTTGATGAGAGCTTCAGGATGCTGTCCCAGATATTCTGCCAGCATGCGGACCGAACGCGATGCCGACGACAAGTCTTCCAGGGCTTCCTGGAAGTTGTAGAGCAGAGGGGAATTGTCGCCTGCCAGGTTCGTAAACACTTTGAGTGTTCGAGTGGCCTGTTCCATAGCACGATGCGAGGCATCGGAGGTTTCTTTGAGACTGGTTGCGAGAGGGCCCATATGCTGATCCATATTCTTTGCCAGATTGTCTATGGTTTTGAGCGTTCCGTCCGTACGATTGGCAAGAACGTCCATTTGTTTATTGAGGTTTTGCAGGGTTTTTCTCAGTTCTTTGACCGTTTCGCGGCTTTCTCCCATAAAGGGGGAGACCTGGCCATCCACCTTTTTGACCAAATTGTCCGTGCCCTCGAGCGTTCTGTGCAAAGCGGCGATAGACCCCTTGAAGTCTTCAGACTCGATCACCTCACCGATGCTCGTGAGGATATCCGTGACTTTGCGCAGTAGATCCTCGACCGGAACTTTCTCGAAACGCGTCAGAAAGTCTTCCAGATTTGATGGAACAGTGGGGATTTCCGGAATATCTTTGATGGTTCCTACCAACTTGATGGGGCTTTGGGGGCGGAAATCCAGATCTACATTGAGCAGTCCCGTCACAAAACTCTGGACTGTCAGTTGAGCTCTCAATCCCTTTTCTATCAAGCGCTTTGCATCAAATTCCTGGCGTTCAGCTTCGCTGATGCCAATAAATGTCAAACGCGATGGATCGATTTCATAAAAAACCGCAATCCGCGAAGTCAGATCTTTTCCCTCAATACGCAGTTGGATATCAGTAACGGTTCCAACGTTCACACCGCGGAAAGTCACAGGGGCTCCTACGGACAGCCCCTTGATCGAGCCGCTGAAAAAGGACACCCAGGTCTTCTTCTCCTGGAAGAGATTTCCACCTCCAAAAATCATGATTCCAGCAATGATGAGGGCAATCGCCCCGAGAACGAAAGCTCCGATGGCTTTCGGATTGGCTTTTTTGCTCATGGCTCACTCGCAAGTTCTGAGAGGACGTTCATAATGTGTCCATGAATCCTGTTTTGTCATTCCAGCCAAAACGATTTGGCCTCAGTTGAAGTCTTCTAACCCTAGCATTGTCATATTTCAGCTGAACGACGGAGACACAGAGGGCACGGAGAAGAACTTTCAAATGAAATCTTTGTGTTTATCCGTTTTGATCCAAATGATTAACAAGTAACGAGGAAGGGCCACTTATCCTTCTCCCCGCGTTAAGAAACTGCGTACCTTGGGGTCTGTCGACTCCTTCAGAAGGTCTCGCGGATTGCCCTGAGCGATCATGGTCTTGGTTTCGGCATCCAGGTAGACGGAGTCATCTCCGATGGCAAAGATGCTTGCCAGTTCATGAGAGACCACTACGATAGTGGTGCCCAGGCTCTCTTTCAGTTCCAGAATCAAATCATCCAAAAGCTTCGCGCTCACCGGATCCAGTCCGGCCGATGGTTCGTCAAAAAAGAGTATGTCAGGATCGAGCGCCATGGCCCGTGCGAGGCCTGCTCTTTTCCTCATTCCCCCGCTGATTTCAGATGGATAGAATTCTTCAAAACCTGCAAGGCCGACCAGCGAAAGTTTGAAAGAGGCCAGATCCTGAATTTCAGAGGCGCTCAGAGCCGTGTATTCTTGCAGGGGGAGAGCCACATTTTCCGAAAGTGTCATGGAGCTCCACAATGCCCCACTCTGGTACAGGATGCCGGAACGCCTCATGATGCGATCCCTCTCTTCCTGTTCACAGTCCCAGAAGCTCAGAGCATTGTAAAACACTTTTCCCCTGGCGGGTTTCATTAACCCGATAAGGTGCTTCAAGAGCGTACTCTTGCCGCAACCGCTTCCTCCCATGATGATGAAGATTTCCCCACGGCGGATGGAAAAATTGAGGTCTCTCTGAATCACATAATCCCCGTAGGCCATATCCAGGTCGGATACGGTGATATGAGCGTCGGACGGCGGTATGTCTCTTGTGTTCATTCCGGATTCAAATCCCCAATATACTGGTGATTACCGTGACAATGGAATCGGAAACGACAATGAAGACTATACCCGAAACAACCGCCGCAGTTGCGGCAAGCCCTACGGCAGCCGAACTCCTTCCGCATCTCATTCCCTGGAAGCATCCCGCAAGAGCCACCAATGCTCCGAAGATCACACTCTTGAAAATCCCGATGGAAAAATCGGTCAGGGTCACTGCATCTTTGGTTTGATTGAAATATTGAATCAAGGGGAGATCCAACATGAATACGCCAACGGCCGTTCCACCGAAAATTCCCATGAAATTCGCGTAGACGCAAAGCAAAGGCATCATGAGCATGAGTGCCAGCATACGCGGCAACACGAGAAATTCCGTGGGAGGAACGCCCAGAGTGCGGAAAGCATCGATTTCTTCATTCACCTGCATGGTGCCGAGCTGCGCCGCAAAGGCGGCTCCCGTGCGTCCCGCCATGATGATTCCCGTCATCATCGCCCCCATTTCACGGGCCATTGCCAGGACTACTAAATTGGCCACGTAGATCTGAGCGCCGAACAGCTTGAGCTGAATAGCTCCGACAAATGCCAGGATCAAACCCACCAGAACACTGATGAGAGTGACAATGGGCAGGGCTTCGGCCCCGCATTCCTGCACGAAGACGAACACATCGGATAAGCGGACACGCGCTTTTCCCCGGAACAACCGGGCTAAAGCCAGGCAAATCTCTCCGATGAATTCCATCATATCTGTGAAGTTCTTGTAGACCCTCAAGGTTTCCTTGCCCAGTTTCTCCAAAAAGGACACACGGGATGTCCCTCTGTTTGTTTCCTTTCCAGGTACTGCGGCAGCCAGCTTGAGGAGCCTTCTCGCTCCTTCGGGTAAACCCTCTCTATCTACCTGGAGTCCCGAGGACTGAAGGAACTTCTCCAGCTTATCGAGAAAAATGAGAAAACTGGAATCCCACCGGGAGAGATCGTCCGAGCCGAAAACAACCCGGCGGGTCTTTCCCCCGGACTCTCCGCGTTTCAAAACCGATTCCACGGAAGGGAAGGGTTCCCCTATCACCCATGCCCCGTGAAAGCGGATCTTCAAGGTTTCTTCTGTTTCCTGAACGCATTCGTAACCAGAATTCTCAGTGAGCTTCTGCATCGATCTGTCCATGTCAAAGACGCGGAGGACGTCTTGTAGTGGAACGAAAAATCGTCGAGGGAAAAGGAAACTGTTCCTGCCCTCTATGCTCATAAAAACAGGCTCTTGCCTGTTCCGGCAAAGTGGTCACCATAAAAACAAATATTTTACCATCAAAAGGTTCATCATGCTACGGCTTTATTAGTTCCCGTGATCGGAGCGGTTAGAATCCGTGTTTCATCATCCTTCCATCTGGCGCGGCAGTTTTTTCATGGTGAAGCAGTTTTTCAGGCGCGGAAGTATCGACACACCGAAGACAGGGAAGACAAGGCGTGTGGAAATGACCGATCACTTGCGGGAAACTTTAAAGACGTGCAGGTTAACCAAGCAAAAAGAAAGCATGGCGAAGGACATTCCGAGAGTGACTACTTTTTTTCAGAACGGATGGGGCAACCCATTTCATAGAACACAATCAGGCACGCCTTCAAGCGAACATCCAAGAAGGCAGGCTTTCGAGAGACCCGTGTGCATGATTCCCGCCATTCCTACGCTTCCATTCTTATCGGTGAAGGTACTCCCATTGCCTATGTAAAAGAGCAACTGGGGCACGCTTCCATTCAGATGACCGTTGACCGATATGCCCATTGGATGCCCTCGGGAGAAACTATATGGTGAACATCCTCGATTTGCAATCATCCGCAACCTGTACACAACCACACAAAATAGAAAAGCCGTAATTCTTTAGAATTACGGCCATACTCACCCTATGGTGCCGGAGGAGAGAATCGAACTCTCACATCCTTGCGGATACTGGATTTTGAGTCCAGCGCGTCTACCAGTTCCACCACTCCGGCGTTGTCCGGGAAATATAGACGGACACACTTCAGAGTGTCAAGAAAAATTCATGGTGAAATGTTGAAATAAAATGGTTGACATTCGGCGCACTCTTTTGTATTCATACATCCACTTTCGGGGCTGTAGCTCAGTTGGGAGAGCGCTTGAATGGCATTCAAGAGGTCAGGGGTTCGACTCCCCTCAGCTCCACCAGGAAAAAAAACGGCAAGTAAACAAGTAAAAAGGGAACTTAGGATAAATCTTAGGTTCCTTTTTTTATGCCCTTCAATCTTGGCAGTATGGGCAGGCTGTTGTGCTCATATGCCTCTTCTGGATGGATGGGGTGTGGACTTTGCCCAATCACAGAGAACTTTGACATCCACCACATGTGCGAACCCAAATGCCAGATTCTTCAACGAAGCGAGATGAAGTTCCTCGTTCACGGTCGCAGTCCCATCGGCCACAAATAAAACCCGATAGTCACGGACAAAAGCATCTCTCGCGGTCGTTTCACAACAGCAGTTGGTGAGCACGCCCGTGACAATCAGGTCCTCTATACCATTTTCGTTCAGCCACGCATCCAGGTTTGTTCCGTGAAAAGCGCTGTAGCGGGTTTTATCAAAGATCGGTTCACCTGGTCTCGGGTGGAATTCTTTTATCAATTCCCACTCAGGATCGCCGTATCTGATGACATCCCCCCACCACCGAGCGAGCATCCCGCCATCCACCTTGGGGTCTTGGTGGCCGTGTCGGGTATATGCAATCTTCATTTCCGCCGTTCGGCACGCACTGAGCAAGCTGAGCACATTTTTCAAAATGGGTCGCGCGACTCCTTCAAAATACCGCTGCATATCGATGACAAGCAGGGCTGTCTTGCCCGTGGATGGTAACGCCTCTCGAACGTTGTATGCTTTGATTGCTTCCAGGTAGTCCATCTCGCGCACCTCAACTCAGGGCGTAATCCACCGCCCGAAGCGCATGGATCTTAGTCGTATCGAAAAGAGGAACCGAGCTGTCTTCATCGCCGATCAGCATAGGGATCTCCGTACAACCAAGGATGATCCCTTGGGCTCCACGTACGATCAATTCATCGATCACAGCCTTGAATTCATTTTTCGAAGTCGGCTTGACTACCCCTTTGCACAGTTCATTGAAGATCACGTCATTAATCACTCCGCGCTTTTCATCGGGAGGGATGAGGACCGACAGTCCGAATTTTTCAGCCAAACGCTTTTTGTAGAAGTCTTCCTCCATGGTATAACGAGTCCCAAGCAGACCGACCGTGCTCATGCCATTCCCGACAATCTCCTCGCCTGCGGCATCTGCGATGTGGATGAAGGGAACTCTGATTGCGCTTTCGATCCTGTCGGCAATCTTGTGAACGGTATTGGTACAAAGGAGGACGAGATCAGCACCACCAGTCTCAAGAGTCCTGGCGATCCCCGCAACGTGGCCGCCGATTTCGTCCCACCTTCCATCTCGCATCAGGCTTTCTACTTCACCAAAATCAACCGAATACATCAATATCTTGCCGGAATGGAGTCCTCCAAGCCTGCGGCTGACTTCCTGGTTGATGATTCGATAGTATTCAACCGTTGATTCCCACGACATGCCGCCGATTAAACCGATGGTTTTCATGCCTGCTACAGCCTCCTTTGAACGTTTCTTTTCAAACCATTTCACTGTTCATCCCGGTCTTGTTCCGTTCGCCTTCTTGTTATACTCTCTAATGGTTGGCGGTCAAAATGAATCTGCCGCTTTTCCGTGGTACAATCGCTTCCGAGGGGTATCCGGAAAATTTCTTCGTTCCCAATGAAAAATACAACCTCTCTTATTTCTCAGAGTGTCTGTTTATCTGATCATCGAAATTGAAGTAAAAAATAATGAAGTTTGACAGTATCGATCAAATTCAGACATGCTTCCGGTCAGATGAATATCGCCATCTTACACCACTGAGAGAGCGATCAACGGTGTCCAGGTCGATCATTGTTGAGGGTTCCACGGTATGTGAATTGGAGTAAGTTTTCAGCAGGAGGATTGCGGCTATGTCTCAGGAGATCAAGCCTGTTGTCAGTAAAGAAGAGGTTTTTGATAAGCTGGAGATTCGGGTTGGAAGAGTCATCGATGTGGAAAGGGAACCGTCTGCTCCGAAGCCAAGCTACAAGATGCTCATTGATTTCGGTAAGTTCGGCAGGCGTGTCAGTGTCGGGCGTTTCACGCAGCATCCCATTGAAGAGGTAAAGGGTAGGCTGGTACTCGGAGTGCTGAATTTTGAACCCAGGCCGATTGGAAATGTTACCTCTGAGGTTTTGGTCTTGGGGGTGCAGTTCCCGAAAGCGGAGAGCGGCGAGGCGACTTTCGTTTCACCCCTTGCCAATGCTAAAGTTGGAAGCAAACTGTTTTAAGCGGCACAGGAAATAGGTGCGAAGGATCACGCCAAGGACATTGAAAGGATGGCGGTTGTGAGTGATCGGACCTGGATCAAGGCCTGGTTGAAGGTTGGCGGATCCTTCACTCTCTACAAAGAGTGATACAAAATGAGCCGGCGATCAGAGAGCATTTTTATCTGTCAACCGATGCCTTCCACGACTGATAGACAGTAGCACTCCAAGGCAGCAGAAGACGGCGAAAGCCGCAAGTCCAACCCGTAAACTTGACAGAAACACCGGCAGAGTCGTCTGCGTGATGATCGCCTCCCCCATGAAAAGCGAGAAGACCAAGGCCACGGTGGTCAGGCTGACGGCCATGCCCAAAGTTCGCATGGCTCCGATCATGCCCGAGGCCACGCCGAACCGGCGTCGTTCCACACTTCCCATGATGGCCGTGGAATTTGGGGTGATGAAGATTCCAAAGCCTGTGCCGATAAGGATCAGCTCCAGCGACAGGATCCACAGCGGAGTGTCTGCATTGATGGTCACGGCGGCCAGAATAAGTCCCGTGAAGCTTGTCAACATGCCCACCGTGGCCAGTTTCGCCGGTTCGAACCGGTCGGACAGACGCCCTGCTACAGGTGAAGCAATCACCTGCATCACTGGTTGGACCAGGAGCACAAGTCCGGCTTTCCTGGGTGAAAATCCTTTAGCATACTGCAGATAAAGGCTCATGAGAAAGGTAATGCCAAACGTGGCGGCATAGTTTCCCATGGCTGCGAGGCAGCTCATAGTGAAAAAGCGGTTGCCCCAAAGTAGGGACACATCCAGGAGTGGACTTTCCAACCGGCTCTCCATGTGGAGAAAAAAGGCCAACCCCATAAGCCCGGCTGCGATGATAGATGGTCCCAAGGGCACTTCCCTGATATGGGCGGCGCCGAGCATGATGAGCCCCACGCTTATGCCGTAGGCGAGGCTTCCTTGCCAGTCCATGCGTTCACTGGAAGACTCCTGTGCTGTCTCCTTCATGCCCCAAAAACATGTGGCAGTGGCTGAAAGACCTAGGGGGGCCGACATGAGGAAGACGCTGCGCCAGCTGAAATGGCTCGTGACATATCCACCAATGACCGGTCCCATGGAAAGCCCTGCGTAGGTACAGGCCGAGACAATGCCGATCTTGCGACCCCGATGCTCCGGCGGATAGGCGTCAGCCACCAGGGCAAGACTCCCCGCAAGGAACATGGCCGCCCCTATACCTTGAAAAAAACGTTGGATCATGGTCATTTCAATGCTCTGGGTGAATCCGAGCGAAAATGTCAGTGCAGTGAAAACAGCAAGGCCGCACAGGAATACCTTGCGCCGGCCCACAATATCGCCCAACCGGCCGAAAGTGAGCATTGTCATGGCGAGGGAGAGGGCATAGAGTTGCTCTACCAGCCCAAGCTGGACGGCCGAAGCCTGAAAGTCGCGGCCGAGGGAAGGCAGCGCCACGCCTACGGCGGTGAGCATGAACGGGGCCATGAACTGTGCAATGCAGACAGGAACGAGTATCATGGCCGTCGAACCGGTCTTTATGTCATTCACTTGTATAGCTTTCCCGGTGAGCCTGGCGAGATGTAACACAGGCTTTTGTATGTCGATGATACTGAATAATACGGAATAATCCGGTACTCCTGAATTGCCAATAACTTATCCGGAAGCTTGCCCATGGTCTGGGAGAGAATGATCTTGTTGACGCCCGCATGGCCGGCCATGATGAGCTCGCATTTTGTCTCCTGAATCAAATGGTAGATGGCCGGGATACCCCGGCAAGTGATATCCTTGAAGCCATCCCCGCCGCCTGTCAGCATTTTCGAAGGGATGTGAGTGATTTTCAGGCTTGTTTCCCGCCTTCCAGGGCCTTGACATGGCATGGCAAAGCTCTCTATACAACGGATCACCACCATTGACAAATTGAATTAGCACGTGAATCTTGCCTCCGCAGATCATGTCCATGCGGCAAGCATCATTCTCGGTACCGAAAACAAATTTTTGCACCAGAGTTCCCTATCTATTGGGAAAAACGATCATAATGCTTCCTCTGAGGAGTATCAAAATGGGCACCGACAAATGGAATTTTGGTAAAGAGGCGGCCTCATGGGACAAGAACCCGGGTCGAGTCAAGCTGGCAGATGATGTCGCCCGGGCCATATCAGATGAAAAAATATTGACTCCCGATATGGATGTTCTGGACTTCGGGTGCGGGACGGGGCTTCTCGCTCTCCGACTGCGCCCCCAGGTGCGCTCTATAACAGGAGTGGACAGTTCGCAAGGAATGCTTGATGTCTTCAACAAAAAAATCGTGGCCGGGAACCTGACCGGTATCAAAACTCAATGCCTGGATTTTGAGAAGGGCGATGTTTTGGAAGGAACTTATGGTTTGATCGTCTGCAGTATGACTCTCCACCACGTGAGAAAAATAAAACCTCTCCTTGATCAATTCTATAAGATCGTATCTCCTCAAGGCTATCTTTGCATTGCAGATCTGGATCCCGATGACGGTCAGTTCCATGGAGACAACGACACGGTATTCCACTGCGGGTTTGATCGAACGGAGCTGCGTCGTTCTCTTATGGATGCCGGCTTTGATGACATCACAGATCGGACGGCGGCAAACATGACAAAACCGGTTGCAGATGGATCGATGCGCTCTTTTAGTGTATTTCTCATGACCGGACGGAAGAGACCATGATCAAAGTGAAGGCGGTTCAAGGAATTTGTTGGCAAAATCAGATGAGAGCTTTTCAAGTAGGATGTGAATAGAGAAGTTGCATAAAGATTTTAAGAGCCTATCCGAAAACCTACCTCGGCAGCGGACACCCCCCTTTAATTCCCCCCTCGAGGGGGGGACTAAAGGGGGTGTCGCAAAGTCCACAAGTGGTTTCCGGATAGGTTCTAAGTCGATCATTGGACGAAAAAATGGAGGAAGAATGGCAAATTTGCCGGGTTCAGAAGAGATATCAGTGTTGATCAGGGCTATCCTTGAACCAGCGATGGCCGGTGGAATGCCGGAAGAACGGGCGAAAGCGATTTATGAAGATATTTTGAGCAGTATTGCGAATCTGGAAGAGCTGGAGGATGGCAGGACGGTCTTTCAGTGGCTTGCCGATGACATCCTGCTGAGGTTTTGCCCGATTTTTCAGGATAAGTACAATGCCAGGCAGAAAAGAACAAAGCATTGAACGGGGAGTTTCAAGAGTATTTTTTTAAAACAGAAACCCTGTTTGAATGATTTGAGCCCTTGCAGCTTCACCGGGCGCTAATGTATTTTGAAAATGATAGTGATGGACCAACGGAGAATCTTTGAACAACTTCAAAAAATGAGGAGTGTTTCATGAGCTACGAACAGGTACTGGTCAATGTCGGTGATGATTTTGTTGGCGAACTCACTCTGAACCGTCCTCAGCAGCTTAACACCTTCAATACTCCGCTTGCGGAAGAACTCCAAGCAGCTTTACTGGATCTCGATTCCAACCCACAGGTTCGCGTCATCCTGCTCAAAGGGGCAGGTAAGGCTTTCTGTGCGGGAATCGACGTCAACGAACTCTTCGGCAAAAGCACCATGGAATACCGGGCGTGGATCGAGCGCATGGAGACGCCTTTGATCACAATCAGCCAGTTGAAGAAACCCGTCATAGCTCAGGTTCACGGTGTGGCTGCCGCCAATGGGGCGGGGCTCCTCGCTGCGGCGGACCTGGCCATTGCCGCCGAGGGTTTTCGCATGGGGTTGACGGCCATCAATGTCGGTCTGAACTGCATCGGCCCGGTTGTTCCCGTCATGCGGTCCGTGGGCAGGAAACGCGCTCTGGAACTCCTCTTGTATGGAGAATTGATCAGTGCTGAGAAGGCGTTGGAAATGGGACTCATCAACAAAATTGTGCCGGCAGCCGATCTTGACAGCGAAGCACGAAAGTGGGCGGCCAACCTGGCTGCTAAGAGTCCCATTGCCGTGCAAATCAGCAAACAGGCTTTCTATACGGCTTCCGATATGGACTACTACAAGGCATTCAGCTATATGAATGAAGCCTTTGCCCGACTCTGTTCGACGGAAGATGCCAAGGAGGGGGTGCAGGCTTTTCTGGAGAAGCGCACACCTGTCTGGAAAGAAAAATAGGCAGCATTTAGCGAGGACCTGGTCCCTTCGCGAAATTGTTAGACAAGGATTTGCATGACGGTAAGGAAATTGTCAGCTAAACAATTGGATGCCATTGAAGAACGTTTCAATGCGGGAAGAGTGAGCGATAAGGATGTTGAGCGCCTGATCTTTACGGTGCGCAGTTTTCTTGACGAGAAGGCAGAAAAGCTTGAACGCAGGGCCGGGCATACCCCTGCAGGCAGGGAGGGAACGGAGAAAGCGTCCTCCGGTTTGAGCCCGGGCATTCATGTGGAAGTTTTTACGGATGGAGCATGCGAAGGCAATCCAGGTCCCGGTGGATGGGGAGCTGTGGTGAGAATGGAGGGAGAGGAAAGAGAATTGTCAGGCGGGGAACGCAACACTACCAACAACCGCATGGAACTGAGTGCCGCCATAGAGGCTCTGAAAACCCTGCCGGACTGCGCCGGCGTGGTTCTCACGACGGACTCCCAGTACGTCCAGAAGGGCATCACTGAATGGATTCGCAACTGGAAGAAGAATGGCTGGAAAAATGCGTCCAAACAACCGGTCAAGAATGCCGACCTCTGGATCGAGCTCGATGCACTCAACCAGAAGCACACGATCGAATGGCGTTGGGTGAGGGGACACGCAGGGCATCCCGAAAACGAGCGCTGCGATGAGTTGGCCAGAAAAGCCATTGGGCGACTCTTTCTGTGATGCCGGTAAATTGAATTTTTCTCATCATCAGTGCTTTCCCAATGCCCCCCGATCCAGGTCTTCTCGCCCCCTGAAAAAGAGCATTTCAGCAACGAAGGTTCGAGAATAATGAGGGGGCTTATCATGGGGGGAAAGTTATTTTCCTGCCCACTGCAGTTTCCCGGTGGAATCGCACGTGGTCGGTGCCCGGCTTTTGCCCCCAGGTAGAAATTTCGTTGTTGTGATAAAGAGAGTTGTCTTTTGCATTATTGCGCTAAACGGGATTGACCACAGGGGGAGATGACCTTAATGTTTAGCGATAAGTGACTTTTGTCCTATTACGAGTGTATGGTTCTGACATTTGACCCTTCCCATTTGATTTCGAGAGGAGGATATTATGGCCGAGACTCCAAAGGGAGCCATTCTGCAGAGAGACAAAACAACTTACGCCATTGTACCGAGAACCCCCGTGGGGCTGGTGAGTCCTGAAATCCTGGAAAATATTTCCAAGGTCGTGCGCAAGTACGAGATTCCCATCATCAAGATCACTTCCGGCCAGCGCATGGCGTTGGTAGGACTCAAGGCGGACCAGGTGGATGCCGTGTGGAAAGATCTCCAGATGGATGTTGGAAAGGCCACAGAACTCTGTGTGCATTATGCTCAGGCATGCCCGGGAACGGCGGTATGCAAGTTTGGTGTTCAAGATTCCCTCGGCCTTGGCCTGGAACTGGAAAAAATGTATGAAGGGATCGATCTGCCCGCTAAGGTGAAGTTCGGCGTTTCGGGCTGCCCGCTTTGTTGCGGAGAGAGCTATGTGCGGGATATCGGCGTCGTGGGGAAAAAGGGTGGATGGACTCTGATCATGGGTGGTAACTCGGGCGGACGTCCCCGCATTGGTGATGTCATTGCCGAAGATCTTACCAAAGAACAGGTGATTGACCTGGTGAAGCGCTGCCTCGAATATTTCAAGGAAAACGGCAAGAAGAAAGAACGTACATCCACTTTTGTGGAACGCGTCGGTATCGATGCGGTTAAAAAGGCCGTGCTGTAGTTTTTTTATTTTCGAACAAAAAAACAGGTGGTTAAAAAAGTCCTTTTTTATATTTGTACTTCCCTTTGGGAAGCGGTATGAACCGGTCCGCAGGCTTGGATTACAAAACCCGCTTTCAAAAAAGCGGGTTTTGTGTGTTTAAGCCATTGAATAGGATAATTTATCTCGTCAAAACACCGCTTGAACGGTTCATTCATACAATCAATAAGCGGCGAAGTATCATATAATCCTTCTCTGAATCCTCTTTTAGCTCGATATGGTTGGATTCAACCCCTCTTGTCCATATGGACAGAAGATTGGGGTGAGGGGGAGGTATAGCCGCTGGAAGCCTAATAGCTCTTTTGTTTCCCCTGCTGATACCCTCGCTGATAGGCATCTTCTTCGGCTTCCTTGTGCTTCCCGTAGAGATAACCGCCAGTTGCACCAACAGCCCCTCCAATGGCTGCCCCAAGGCCCGCATCTCCTGCTATGGCCCCGAACAACGCTCCAGCCCCGGCTCCCATGGCCCCTCCGCTCAGAGTCCTCTGCTGAGTTGGTGTCATTCCTGCGCATCCGACAACCACAAGACTCATGACCAAAATCGCTACCAACAATATGTTCTTCATGGATACCTCCTTTCGAATCCTTGAAATTATTTCTTGCAGGGCCATTTTTCCATCAGAAATCTGAACTGTGTCTCGACGGGCGCCTCGTTCATATACTCTGGATGTGCTTTGGCCCATTCGATGAACATGCCGATTGTTTCATTTCGAGACGGAGGGGGGTCCGGAAAGCATACCAGAGGGTTTCTGTCGGGTCCTGAGTACTCCGCATTGTAATAGGCATAAGCTCCAACGAGGTAACCATGACAAAAGTGTATGGCTTCCTCTCGGAGCGGATCGTCGGCGGGAGCAGTACACAGGTTCAGAAGATTGCGTGTAGTCTTCACCTTGAAGTCCTCTTCCGATACTGCCCCGACAAGACTCGGGGCCATTAACATTAAGATGGTTAGGAGTGATAAAATGGCCAGATTTGTCTTCATGATGATTTTCCTCCTTCCATGTTTGCAGGTGAAGCCTCTAGACAGCCCAATGCCGTTTTCAGGCGGTTCACCCGATAAGTTACCCATACCTCTTCGCACGCTGAGAATTTCAGCAAATCAGATTCTCGAGAAGAGCGTGCGCATTTGAATTTTGTGATTCCAGGCGAAAGTGACTATTTCAATCAAGTATCATTGCTTACAATAATAAGGCTGGAAAACGCTCCATGCAGCATAAAAAGGAAAAATGTCGTTATAAGGGTTTGACATACAAAACGGTCCGGATGGATAAGGTCTATGACGTTGACAGGGTGGGGGGAGCCGAGGAGGGGACCTCTGGAGGGAGACATGTTGATTTCTTTAACGCTTTTGGGATGTTCCTATGAGTAGACGACAGTATCTTGGTTTGCAGACCCTTGTTTTTTCGCTTGTGGGGGCTGCTTTTACCACTATTTACATCACCCAGCCGGTGCTTCCCGTTTTACAGATGGAATTCGGAGTCGATGAAGCGCGGGCTTCTCTTACCATTTCCGCCGTTATTCTCGGGATCTCTCTTGCGAATCTTCCCTTCGGCATGCTGGCGGACCGTTTTCCCATTCGTCCCATTATTCTCGTGGGAGGCCTTATGATCACTCTGTGCGGTATTTTCTGCGCCTTGACGCAAAGCCTTTCCTTGCTCGTACTGGCGCGATTCGTACAGGGGCTTTTCATTCCTTCTCTCACAACCTGCCTTGCAGCTTATCTGGCGCGGACCCTGCCCATGGAACGCTTGAATGTGGTTATGGGTTCCTATGTTTCAGCTACGGTTGCGGGTGGATTGAGCGGGCGGCTCCTTGGAGGATGGATTCATCCTCCCCTGCACTGGCGTTACGCTTTTGTCACCGCTTCCGCACTTCTTCTTGCCGCCACCTGTGCGGCGGCTAAATGGCTTCATTCGGCAGAAGTGGAGAGGCAATCCCGTTCAAAATCTACGGGCTTCCTGAACCTGCTTTCACGGTGGGACCTTTTGCGCATCTACTCCGTCGCCTTCGGTGCATTCTTTGTTTTCTCATCCATCTTCAACTATCTGCCCTTTTATCTTTCAGGTCCGCCCTTCAATGCGTCGACTCATACCATCACTTTCCTCTATCTCTCCTATATCGTGGGGATTGTCACGGGTCCTCTGGCGGGGAGCTTCAGCAATCGGGTCGGCAACGGCAAGGCGATGGCTGTGGGGGCGGTGGTTTTTGCCCTGGCTATTGGACTCACGCTCATCAAATCCATGTTCGCTATCGTTTTGAGCCTGGCTGTGGTCTGTGCCGGCTTTTTCACCGTACATTCCGCTGCGGCCGGCGCCCTCAATCGCAAACTCAGTTCCAACCTGGGACGGGCCAATTCTCTTTATGTCCTCTTTTATTATCTTGGCGGGTACGTAGGCATCACCACCAGCGGCTATGCCTACGTTTTCGGCGGATGGCCCGGAGTGGCAATGGTGGGATTTCTGGTCCTGTCGATTCCTTTTGCCGCCGGGCTTGTGGAGATGCGGCAGCGAATTGCATTGGGAAGGGTGAAGGAGGGGGGAAGTGACCTCTATTGATTTTCT
Organism: Desulforhabdus amnigena; assembly: GCF_027925305.1. Taxonomy (NCBI): domain Bacteria; kingdom Pseudomonadati; phylum Thermodesulfobacteriota; class Syntrophobacteria; order Syntrophobacterales; family Syntrophobacteraceae; genus Desulforhabdus; species Desulforhabdus amnigena. The sequence goes on from NZ_BSDR01000001.1 coordinate 356,499, forward strand.
GGAGGACAATACTTAAAAAAATCAAAGTAAATACAGTTTTCTATCGAGATCAACCAGACCTTTTGAGATAGATGGAGGTTTGTTATGGCTTATACTTGCAAAACTTGTGGTGCTGTCGCAGAGGAACCCGGGCACTTGTGCAATCCGTGCGGTGATAAAAAGAAATGCAGTTTTTGCGGTGCTCCCGAGGTGGATACGAAACATATGTGCAAAGACAAGCTGGCAGCGATGAAATATGTTTGTGAAGGCTGTGGGCGAGTGGCTATGGAGGCGGGCCATCTTTGTAAAGCCAAACCTATCGGTTAGGCAGGGTACATTCGGTGATGTGGCGGCAAGGAATTGTTTTTTTATACCGTCTTATCCTTGCCGCCACTTTTGTGCTCTGTGCCGCAGCAATCGCATCTCCCTTCCGAGAACTTCCCTTATGTGCTTCAAAACAGTATGAATTTCAGAACCGTGCATGAGAATCCGGGTGATGGTTTACGCCACATTGGCCAGGCGAGAGCCGGCTTTATCCATCAGTTCGAGAAACTCTACAAGCATGGGGTTATGGTCGCGGCCGCAATCATGACAGATGATGTGGTTCGTCCCCTCCAGGAATAAATCAGGGCCAAATTTCGTATGGATCTTCTCGCCGCAAAGCGCGCAATAATGATCACCTCCATAGATGTTTTCCTTGATGGCCACGTGTATCATGGCTTCTCCTTTTTTTCTTGAGGTTCACTCCTGTGCTCGGCAGGCGGGCATGTTTTTGTTCCAATTACTTTGGGACATCAGTAACCGTTCACTCCCATTTGCATGTCCGCAGATTATCCGGATGTCACAGAGATAGAAAAACAACCGGTTTTTGAATTTTCCTTATTCTCTGCGCTCTCTGTCTCTTTCGCGGTGAAGCGATGAACGGGCACGGACGTTGGAGCCTTACCGTCTGCAGAGCATTCTTTGTCAAAAGCTCTCAGGACATAAGCGTAACGGGCGTCTCCATCGTTTAAGCCCTTTCATGAGGCAATCGGAAAGCGTGGAACCGGAGAAGTGTATTTCGATAGAACATTCTGTTGAGCCAAAAAACCGGAACAGCATGGTTTGAATCGATCGCAGACAGCGAGCATAAACAGGGGAAGATGGAAATGGAGAGGCAGCAGCAGAAAGATGGGAAAATCAGAGCCGATATCGGTCTATGTCAGTCGGCTTAAAAGAAGCGGATAACCTTTTCTCCCGGAGCTTAAAATAGATTAAACAAAATACGTGCCAACATGCTCTCCTCACTGCCCGATCGTATGGAACATTGAAACAGGCCAGCCTGAAATGGGAATTCAGGCAATCATACGGCACAATTTCGTTGATTATAAAGAGCTGTAGTGAAGGATTTGTACAATTTTGTTCCTTATGTAATTTCTTTTGAATCTTTTGCCGACAAATCAAGCGCAGGGAAGGGGTTAAGATTATTTTGACAAGAGATCTTTCCCGTATTAGTCTGGTGTTCATCCATCTGCTGCGTTCATTGAAGCTGGGATGACCTATCGTTAGGAAAAAGCTCAAGTCACATTTCTGTTTTTCTCGCCTCTTCTATTATCTGATTTGAAAGATTGGATGCAATCGACCTTTCGATACCTCTTGTAACGAAGGTTCAAAAATAACATGGGTTCTTGTTGTAGGGGCGGCAAAGTCTTTTCCTTGCCCAGCGCAGTGCCGGCGGTGTTCCCCCGGTGGGCAATGCTTCGCTTTTAACCGCCCTGCGACAGAAGTCTTGTTATTTTCAAGGTTTTTTCAGGGAGGTCTTTATGAAGGAAAAACATGCCAATGAAGAGTGTCAATGCCGCCGGGGCATTACGCGGCGGGGATTTCTCACGACAATGGGAATGGGGGCGGCCGTGGTGACGACTGCGGGGAAGCTCGCGGCTGAGTCGTCCAAAGGCGAAAATGAAAATGTGATCCCTTCGGGCGAGATGACAAGGGTCACTCTCAGAATCAACCGAAGGCCCTATCAGTTGCTTGTGGAACCCCGATGGTCGCTTCTCTATGTTTTGCGGGAAAAATTAGGGCTTACGGGAACCAAAGCGGGCTGTGAGCGGGGGGAATGCGGGGCCTGCACCGTTCTCATGGACAATATTCCCCGTTATGCCTGCATGACTCTGGTCCTCGAGGCCGAAGGCGCTGAAATCACGACGCTGGAGGGACTCATGAATGGGGAAGAGCTCGGTCCTGTGCAGCAGGCTTTCCTGGAAGAGGACGCTTTTCAATGCGGGTATTGCACTCCAGGCCAGATTGTGGCCGTTGAAGGGCTTCTGCGTTCCCATCCCGCACCTTCCATGGATGAAATCCGAAAGGGTTTGAGTGGAAACCTGTGCCGGTGCGGTGCCTATACACATATCTTCAAGGCTGTGGATCGTGCGGCTCGCTTGAAGCGAGGGAAGTGAGGCAAGGCATGAAAGAAAATGAAAAAGATCTCTACTACCTTCAAGGCCTTTCCATTCCCGAAACACCGGCTCCGGGGCAGGAACCCAAACCCTGGCAAAAAACGGAAACGATCGGGAAGCGCGTGCCCCGCGTGGATGCTTATGAACGTGTGAGCGGAGCGGCTGTCTATCCTTCGGATATTGTACTTCCCGAGATGATTTACGGCGCCATCCTGAGATGTCCTCATCCCAATGCCCTGGTGAAGAAACTGGATATTTCGGCGGCGATAGAGATGCCCGGCGTTCTGGCGGTGGTCAGCGGTTCCGATCCCGAGGCACGGTTGGAATGGAATTATTCCAAAGAGATAAAGACCGCCCTTTTTGAACCACATTGCCGTTTTGAAGGGGAACCGGTGGCCGCAGTGGCCGCTGAAACGCCGTATCAAGCCTGGGATGCTCTGCGGGCGGTCAATGTTCAGTACGAGGTTCTCCCCTTTGTAGCCGATGAACGGGATGCTCTGAAAAAAAACGCTCCCTCCGTTCATGCGGGAGGCAATCTGCTGAAAACGGAAAAGTATGAACGTGGAAATGTGGAAAAAGGGTTCATCGATGCAGATGTCGTTCTGGAGGAAAATTACCGGACTCAGTGTGAACTGCACACTCCCCTGGAATTGCACGGATGCGTGGCCCAGTGGAATGGGGACCGGCTGACCCTTTGGGAATCGACGCAAGGGGTTTATGCCGTCCAGGAAAAGGTCGCTGAAGTGCTGGGAATGCCCCTTTCCAAAGTCCGGGTCATCGGCCGCTACATGGGTGGAGGATTTGGAAGCAAGCTTCAGGCGGGCAAATATACGATCATTGCGGCACTGCTGGCCAAAAAAGCCGCAAGGCCCGTCAAACTTTTTCTTACCCGAGAGGAAACATATCTTGCCGTGGGCAACCGCCCTCCAAACGATATGAGGCTCAAGGCCGGCGTGAAGAAGGACGGGACTCTCACCGCCCTCGATTTTTGCTGCACGGGAACCGGCGGAGCATATCCCTCAGGAGGAACTTCCCTGGTGGACTGGCTCATTCGGGATCTCTATAAATGTCCCAATGTGCGCACTGAATGCACCGATGTTTACATTCATGCCGGTCCTGCTCGGCCTTTCCGCGCTCCGGGCCATCCCCAGGCGGCCTGGGCCCTGGAGCAGATGATGGATGCTCTCGCCAAAGCCATTCACATGGACCCGGTAGAGCTTCGCCTCAAAAATATTCCTGATTTCAGTCAGGCCAAGGAAGGAAATCCTCCCTACACCACCACGGGGTTGAGACAGTGTCTGGAAGAGGGGGCCAGGGCTTTTGGCTGGGAGGAAGCCAGGAAGAAGAGTGCTCCATCCTCAGGTGCGGGTCATATAAAGAGAGGGGTGGGGATGGCGAGCTGCCTCTGGTTTGTGGGAGGAGGGTGGCCGCCTTCGACGGTTATCCTGAAGCTGTTTTCGGATGGCAGCATGAACCTCAATATGGGCGCCAGCGACATCGGAACAGGCACCAAAACGGTCATGGCTCTGGTCGCGGCCGAGGAGTTGGGAATAAGACCCGAAATGATAGAGATCGAACATGCGGATACGGGCACGACACAGTATGCCACTCCGAGCGGGGGAAGCAAGACGGTGCCCACGGAAGCTCCCACAGTGCGCGCCGCGGCCATAAGCATCAAACAACAGCTGCTGGAAATGGCCGCAAAGGATTTGCAGGAGGAGGTCGTCGCCCTGAGTTTCAAAGACGGCAATGTCTATTCCACAAAGGAGCCTTCCAAAAAAATCAGGATCGCCGATATTTCAGGGCTCAAAAAGCGTGGAGTGATCGTGGGGGTTGGGTACCGGGGGCCCAATCCTGAAAACAAGTCCATCAATCCTTTCGCTGCACAGTTTTGCGAGGTGGAAGTCAACACCAAAACGGGTGAGGTCAAAATCCTCCGTTTCCTTGGGACGAATGACAGCGGCAGGGTCATGGACCGGCTGACCTATGACAGTCAGGTCATCGGGGGAATCACCATGGGGATTGGACTGGCCATGACGGAATACCGGGTCCTGGATCGGAACCAGACCGGCAAAATGCTCAACCGGAACTGGCACGATTACAAGTTGCCGACGGCCATGGATGTTCCTGATGACATCGTTTCCCTTCCTATAGAACTTGTGGATACGCAAGCCAACACCACGGGGGCAAAAGGTTTGGGAGAACCCGTGACCATACCCACGGCGCCGGCTATCGCCAATGCCGTTTACCATGCCACGGGAATTCGCATTACAGAGACTCCCATCAGCCCCGGGAAGCTCATCCGGTTGCTTGCTGAGAGCAGAAAGGAGGGATGATCCATGCTTCCGAACTTCAGTTACGTGCGTGCAAAATCCCTGGAGGAAGCTCTCGGGCATCTTTCTTCCCCTGAAGTGAGAATTCACGCAGGCGGCACGGATCTGTTGGGATGTCTCCGGGAAGAAGTCTTCAAGGTCGAAAAGATAGTGAGCATCAGTGGGCTCAAAGAATTGAAAGGGATCGGCGAGACCGAAGATGGCGGCCTTCGCATCGGAGCCCTCACCACTATTACAGAAATTGCCGAGAATCCCCTCATTCAGAAAAGATATACCGCCCTGGCGCAGGGAGCTTCCGAAGTTGCAAGCCCTCAACTGAGAAATCAGGGAACCCTTGGGGGGAATATCTGCCAGAAGCCCCGCTGCTGGTACTATCGCGGAGATTTCCATTGCCTGAGAAAGGGTGGGGAGACCTGCTACGCCGTGGCCGGGGAAAATCGTTTTCATTGCATCTTCGGTGGGGACATGTGCTACATCGTCCATCCCTCGGATACAGCTCCGGCTCTCATGGCTTTTGGAGCGAAGGTTCGCATTGCAGGGCCCAAAGGATTCAAGACGGTGTTTATTGAGGAATTCTTTGTGCCTCCGAGCAGGGATGTGACGAGGGAAACGATTCTGGAGGCGAACGAGCTGGTGGTGGAAATCCTTTTGCCTCCACCGGCGCATGGGGTGCGTAGTTCCTACCGCAAGGTAAGAGCGCGCCGTTCATGGGATTTTGCTCTGGCAGGCGTGGCCCTGGTTCTGCAGTTCCATGGCGATGCGGTGGCTGATGGGCGCGTCGTTTTGAGTGGGGCTGCGCCCGTTCCATGGCGATCGGTCGAGGTGGAGAAAATCATCCTTGGAAAGCGGTTGGATGCAGAAACAGTGGCTCTGGCTTCGCGAGCTGTGGTCAAGGGTGCGGAGCCGCTGGAGCAAAATGGTTATAAGCTGCCTCTCTTCCAGGGGATGATGGAGGAGGAACTGGAGGCCATAGCCAAGGCGTGATAGGAAAAGGGGGGGGACGAGTTCCTTGCGTGCAGAGTGTCTGTTTGCGATTTTCGGTATTGCAACCTGTGGTGCTTGTGCGCTATTTTTCCAACTGTTTTCATGCCGACTGTTTTGAGGGTTTTCGCCGGGAAGGTGAGTTGCGAACGCCTTGAGATGGACAGTGAATGAAACGGGAAAGCAAACAGCCATAGAGGAAATTCTCTGGATAGTTTTTGGAACCTGTGTTTTTAAGGCCCGCCCTGGTGTGTCGGCGGGCCTGAGTTTTTACCCGGCGTGGAGTTTTCAGATGATAGCGATGATGGTGTTGGGAGCGGCGATTGGAGTGGTTTTCTGTTTTCTGATGAAAAAGCAGGAGAGAAATTTCAGGGAAAAGCTGTTCAGTGAGTGCGAAGTCCAACTCAAAAAGGGAAACGCTGAAAAGTTTATTTCCAATGTAATAGAGCACAAAGACAAGTGGATCCGGTCCATAGCCCTTATTCGAAAGCCTTTCAACAAGCAGGTCAACCTGGTCATTGAAACCATGGCCGTTGTGCTGGCATTGCTGGCTCTCGTCAATTCACTCACCAATTTCGACAAACTTTTCAGCACTGTCATTCAGGGAGAAGTTACGGTGGCCTTCTTGAGTATGGTCCTGGCCTTCATTCCCACGGAATGGGTGCTCTCCAATGCCATTGATAAAGACGTAACCGCTGTTTTGAACGATCTGAGAGAAGCCGTAAAGAACAATCGGTTGAAGTCGTTTCTTGACGAAGCGAAGCAGAATGGGTGAAACTCTTGGAGACTATCTCAAAATGGGGTTTTTGAAGCATTCTGCCGTTCGTGGTCACGGCAGCCGCTCTCTGACCATGGCGTCCGCTCTGGAAAAAAGACCATCGATGTTTTCCATTAATTCTCGAGTTTCCTCTTCGTATTCCCTCACAAAAGATGCATCGCGAATGTTGAAAAGGTTGGTTCGAATGTTCTGCAACGCAATGATTCCGGCTGCCCTGGCGATGTATGCAGCAGCACCTGCATCGTTGAGAGCGTTGGGGTTTCCCTCCTTGATGGTTTTTTCGACCCCTCGCATGAGCCTTTCCACGACGCGGAGGGTCTGGAGCGGAACTTCCGCCGCCTTCTTGAAGGCTTCCTGAAGATTTGCCTGTCTTGCCGCCTTTTCTGCCTCTGTTCCTTTGGGCAGCCCATAAGCTGCCAATACCCTCAGATAAGCCTTGGAATCGTCTTCGGCCAGACGAAGAAAAATCTCCGAAAGTTCCTCGGCTTCCCCTTTGACTTTTTCCATGGAATTCCATGCGTCTTTGAATTTTTCACGCTTTAGCGTGATCCCCGCCACCATAGCCGACAAAGCGGCTCCGAGCGCCCCGCAGAGTGCTGCGACACTTCCTCCGCCGGGAGTGGGGTTGGGGGAAGCCACCTCCTCTACGTAGCGGAAAACCGGCAGTTCCCGGAATTGCGTCATGACACCTCTTCTCCCCGTTTGAAGACTTTCACTATGGGAGAGACGCCTGCACGGTAGGGCAGGATAGCGGGGGTCTTTCCGTCCAGAAGAAGAAAATCGGCCGATTTCCCCACATCCAGACTACCTACGGTTTCAGCCATATTCAAAGCATAAGCCGCATTCAGTGTCGCCGCCACTAGCGCTTCGTTAACAGTCATGTGCATATTGTAGACTGCCAGGCCAATGACGAAAGGCATGGATTCCGTGTAGGAGGAGCCTGGATTGCAATCGGTGGCGAGAGCCAACGGAAGACCCATTTCGACCATTTTCCGCGCCGGTGCATATCCTTTGCGCATGCTGTAAGCCGTTGCGGGAAGGAGGACTCCGATGACTCCCCGTGCTGCCATGGCCTGAAGGTTTTCTTCGCCTGCAGCGAGGAGATGGTCGGCGGATGTGGCCTGGAGTTCAGCTGCAAGCGCCGATGCTCCCGGGTCATGTATTTCATCGGTGTGCATTTTGATCTCGAGCCCCGCACCCTTTGCCGCCTCCAGAATCCGTCTGCTCTCAGCCAAGGGAAAAATCCCTTCTTCGCAAAAGACATCGCAAAACCTGGCGATCCCTTGCTTCGCGACGGCCGGGATCATTTCCTCGATGACGAGTTCGGCATATCCCCCAGGATCATGCGCGTACTCTTCCGCAATGGCATGGGCCCCCAGGAAGGTGGCCACCACGTCCAGGGGAGTTTCCCTTCCCACACGATCGATGGTTTGCAGCATTCGAAGTTCGGTGGTGGTGTTCAAGCCATAACCGCTCTTGATTTCAAGGGTGGTAGTGCCCAAACGCAGGGCGGAAAGGGCGTGCTTGAGGGTAGCTGAAAAGAGTTCTTCATCGGACGCGGCCCGCACTGCGCGTACAGAGGATAGAATGCCTCCACCCTGTTGAAGGATTTCCAGGTAGTCCGCACCTTGCAGGCGCATGAGAAATTCTTCTTCCCTTGGAACGGTGAAGCACATGTGTGTATGAGGGTCCACGAAACCGGGAATAAGACAGAGTCCCCGGCAGTCTATTTCCTGGTTGACCTCACCCGGAGAGAGGGATGCGAAAACTTCCTCTTCCGTGCCCACATTCTTTATCGTGCCATTTAGGCAGTAGAGAGCGCCGCGTTCGAAAACCTGGACATCTCCCTGTTTGCTTCCAGACAGGGGAATTCCCCGGTCAATGGGTGTCGTGATGCGTGCGTTCCTGAAGAGCTTTCGTATCATGCTTCATCCTCTCCCAGCATTTCCAGCAACCGCATTTCAATGATCTGATCTGGGTCGAAACCGGAAATCTGCATGTAGTGAGCTGTACTTTCCAGGAGGGCTATGGCGGGAACCATTCCATAGATCTCCGTTTCCACGATGGCGACTCCCCACCTTTGAGCTTCCATGCGTACGAGTTCCAAAACCCTGTAGAGAGCATTCCTTTCATAATCCACAATGTTCATGCTTACCTGGACGCATCCCCGTTCCTGCAGAGCGACCCCCATGGCCTTCACATGAGCCAATTTCTTGCATCCTTGGCCATGATGGCTACCTCTCCGGTTTGGAACATCGCCTGATTTCATGTTTCAGTTCCCGAAGACAGGTGCTCACCAGCGTTGGAGTCCAGGTCTCTTACTTCAACCCACAAATGATTCCCGAATCGCTGGAGCCCTGGAAAGGAAGTCGGTGAATTTCCCTTATCCCGGCCTGAGCGAGCATGTCCATGATTTCCCGTTCCGAATAGGATTGACCGTTGGTGGTTCCCAGCAACATGTTGAGAGAGAAAAGAGCGGGGAAGACGGGGCCGTCCATGGTGTCGTTCAAAATGAATTCGTGAATGAGAATCATACCCCCGGGTTGGAGAACCGAAGCGGCTTTCTTGACAATCGTTCGACAATCTTCGGGTCCTTCGGCATGGAGAATTTGGGAGAGCCAGGCTACATCGTATGTTCCCTCGATATTCTTTTCCAGGAAATTGCCTTCCATGAAATCGATACGGTCGGAAAGCCCGAATGCGGCGATGGTTTTTTGCGCAAAGGGCCTCGTAGTGGGAAGATCGTACACAGTGGCTCGGAGCTGAGGATTGTGCTTGCAGAAATGAATGGCGTAGGTTCCGGGACCGCCGCCGAGATCCAGGAGGTGTTTGCGGCCGCTGAGATCGATCTGGGGAACCAGCTGCGGAGCCAGATTCATGGCCATGTTGAACATTCCCATGAGGAAACTCTCCCGGCGTTCATCATCGGAGAATGCCGACCTGGTTCGCACCGGCCTCCCCGTTTGTACCGCCTGATTCAGTTTGGACCAGGATTCCATCAAATGATGATGGTGCATGATGATATGGCCGATGTATCGAGGTGAATTCCTGGAAAGAAAAGATTTGCCCGTAGAGGTATTGGCATACCGGTCGCCTTTTTTTGCCAAAAGCTGCATGGATGCCAGGGCGTTGAGCAACATGGTCACGGCCCTTTCATCCGTTTGCGTTTTTTGAGCGATTTCTCCGGCCGTGAGTGTTTCCTCTCCGATTGCCGTGAAGATGCCGAGTTTGACCCCTGCGTGCAGCGCACATGTTTTCCAGTAATAACCGGACAGCTCAAGGAGCTCTCCGGGATTCCATTCTTTTTCGTTCATAGATATACTCCTTTCACTGAAAGGATCCTTTTTCTGAATCGACTTGTCCCACAGAGCGAATCGATCTTTTCCCCATCAATATAGAAACGATTCCGACAAACTCAATGCGGATTGCGGCGGCAATTCCTCTGTTCACGGTCGGTTGTAAATATTATATTACCGTCAAAATACGCCGTCTGCAGGTCGGGATTCCTCTCCCGACGCTGGATGCCGGGTTTCCAAACCCGACCGGCGCTTTTCATGGTTGGAGGTGAATGTTTCGGGATGTTCATGTCATGTTCAGTCTGTAGGTATATGGGAGTTGACAGATTTTAATATCCCGTTATTCACCACGGAGACACGGAGGGACGGAGAAGAATTTGGAATTCTTGTGGAATCCCTCTTTGGTAAATGGGGATTTCAAGAGCGACTCACCCCCTGTTCATTCTCTGAGTCCCTTGGAAGGAGCAGCCGGGAATGGCTGAGGAAGATCTTTCAAAACTGCGCATTGAAAAGGCTTCGGTTTCTGCTCGCCGTATAAAAAGAAAGCGGTATGGGTTCCTGATTTTTGCGGTTCTGCTTCTAGCGGGGGGAGTGCTCCTCTATCGGACCGGGGTTCTCTTGCCGGCGGTGGATGTGCGCGTCACCAGTGTCCAGAAGATATATCCCTCTCAGACCTTTACACTTCTCAATGCGAGCGGCTATGTGGTGGCTCAGCGAAAAGCGGCCCTGGCTTCCAAAATCACGGGGCGGCTCATCTACCTTGCCGTAGAAGAGGGGAGCGAGATCAAGGAAGGGGACCTTGTCGCCCGGCTGGAAAATGAAGATGCTCATGCGGCGCGGGATAGGGCGAAAGCCAACGTGGAAGTGGCGCGGCTCAATTTGAATGAAGCGCGAGCCGAATTGGAAGATGCCCGCAGTTCTTATGCCCGCAGGAAGAGGGTGGTGGAGAAGGGAATGGTTTCGGAGCTGGAGCTCGATGCCGCTGAGGCGCGCTACAAAAAAGCGGTTGCCGTTCTGGCAGCGAGGGAGTCGGCGCTGATAGCCAGTCAGGCGGCTTTAAAGGAAGCTCAGGTTACCGTGGAATATGCCTCGATCCGTTCCCCTTTCGATGCGGTCGTTCTCACGAAAGATGCCGATGTGGGCGATATCGTGACTCCCCTGGGAGCGGCCGCCAATGCCAAGGCTGCTGTCGTTTCCATCGCGGACATGGATTCGCTGCAGGTGGAGGCGGATGTTTCTGAATCCAACATAGAACAAGTCCGCGTGGGGCAACCCTGTGAAATCGAATTGGATGCGTTTCCAAATGAACGTTTCAAAGGGCACGTGCATATGATTGTCCCGACGGCCGATCGCAGCAAGGCCTCGATCATGGTGAAGGTGGCCTTCGAGAAGAGGGACCCGCGCATTCTCCCCGAGATGAGCGCCAAGGTCGCTTTTCTTGCCCGTGACATTGAAGAGGGCGAGGAAAAACCTGTAACCGCTGTTTTGTCGCAGGCTGTTGCCGAACTGGAAAGGGAACCCTTCGTTTTTGTGCTGAAGGACAACCGTGCGGAAAAGAGATCGGTTCGGGTCGGCAGAGCGCTTGGGAGCTACAACGAGATAGTCGATGGAGTGAAGGTGGGCGATAAAGTGGTTCTGGAGCCCGGTAAGCTGAAAGATGGTGCCAAGGTCAGTATTCTGGAAGGATAGATGAAAGAGAAAATGCCCCTGGTTGAAATCAAGGGTCTGTGCAAGTCTTACCGGCGCGGAAACCAGGTCATTCCTGTGTTGGAGGGTATTACCCTCAATATCGAAGAAGGAGAATTCCTTGCCCTCATGGGGCCTTCGGGGTCAGGAAAGAGTACCCTTCTGAACCTCATCGCTGGTCTGGACCATGCGGATGGTGGAACGATCCTTGTGGCGGGTGAGGACGTCACGTCGCTCAACGAAGCGGAACTTGCCGCCTGGCGCGCCGGCAATGTGGGATTCATTTTTCAGTTTTACAACCTGATTCCCGTACTCACGGCTTTTGAAAACGTCGAACTGCCCCTCCTTCTCACCAATCTCTCCAGGAGGGAACGGCGCCGTCATGTGGAAACGGCGCTCCAGCTGGTAAGCCTTCAAGACCGCATGGATCATTATCCCGGGCAACTTTCGGGGGGGCAGCAGCAGAGGGTGGCCATCGCCCGGGCGGTGGTTTCGGACCCGACAATCCTTGTGGCGGACGAGCCGACGGGAGATCTCGACCGTGCTTCCGCCGAAGATGTCTTGAAGCTCATGGACCGCCTCAGTGATGATCTGGGAAAAACCATCATCATGGTGACCCATGATCCTCGTGCGGCCAGGAGGGCTCATTCCATGAAATTCCTGGATAAAGGCGTGCTCGCCGATGCTCCTGAAACTACTCTTTCGGAACTCTTTTAGACACAAGCTCCGAACGATCCTCACCATATCCGGAATCTGTGTGGCGATTCTCGCTTTCGGCATGCTGCGCACCGTCATTAGCGCATGGTATGCCGGAGTGGAAGCCTCATCGGCCAACCGCCTGGTGATTCGAAATTCCATATCCCTGGTCTTTTCCCTGCCGCTTTCCTACCGGGAAAAAATCCGAAGCGTGGAAGGGGTTCAGCTCGTTTCTTACGGGAACTGGTTTGGGGGAGTCTACATCACGGAAAAGAATTTTTTCGCCAACTTCGCCGTGGAACCGAGGGGTTACATGGCTCTCTATCCGGAGTATATTCTTTCCCCGGATCAGGAGGAAGCTTTTTTCAGGGATCGAAAAGCTTGTGTGGTGGGCCGGAAACTGGCAAGGCGGTTCGGATGGAAAATCGGAGACAACATTCCACTGAAAGGCACGATTTTCCCCGGCAACTGGGAGTTTGTTCTTCGGGGAATTTACCGCGGGAAGGATGCCACCATCGATGAAAACCAGTTCTTTTTTCATTGGTCCTACCTCAATGAAACCCTAAAAAAGACGCAGCCCCGAAGAGCGGATCAGGTCGGCTTTTACATCGTCGATGTGGCCAATGCCGATATGGCTGCTCAAACAGCGGATAACATCGACCGGATGTTCAAGAATTCCTTTGCGGAAACCCTCACCGAGACTGAAAAAGCGTTCCAAATGGGTTTCGTTTCCCTGAGCCAGGCGATCATCACCGCTATAAGGCTGGTGTCCCTGGTGGTGATCGTGATCATTCTGGCCGTAATGGCGAACACTATGGCCATGTCTGTGCGGGAGCGGATGCATGAGTACGCCGTGTTCAAGACCCTGGGGTTTGGGGGAGGATACATTGGCGGGCTCATTCTGGGAGAGTCGCTCGTCATCTCATGCATGGGGGGAGCCCTGGGAATCCTGCTCACTTTCCCTGCGGCGCATGTCTTTTCCAGGGCAGTGGGGGATTTCTTTCCCGTTTTCAATGTGGCGGAAGAGACCATCTATCTGGATATTCTCGCTTCATTCCTTGTGGGTATCCTGGCGGCCATTTTTCCCATGTGGCGCGCCATGTCCGTGCGCATTGCCGAGGGGATACGAAGGATTGCCTGAATGGAGCTTCTCTTTTTCTACAGCTTTCGAAACCTTCTGACGCGGCGGTTGACCACGGTTCTTACAGCTTCAGGCATGGCGCTGGTTGTATTTGCATTTGCCTCCATCGTCATGCTGGCGGAAGGGCTGCAGAAGACTCTCGTGCAAACGGGTTCTTACGACAACGTCATCGTGATTCGGCGGGGCGCCGGATCTGAAGTTCAGAGTGGAGTGGAACGCAATCAGGCTGCCATTGTGGAAACTCAGCCGGAAGTTGCGATTGGAGATGACGGCCGGCGGCTTCTGGCAAAAGAGCTCGTGGTGCTCATCACATTGGAAAAACGGGGGACGGAAAGCAGATCCAATGTGGTGATCCGCGGAATTTCCGATACATCTCTTGTGCTGCGGCCACAGGTGAAGCTCGTTTCCGGGCGTCTTCCCCGGTCGGGGCTTTCAGAAATAATGGCAGGTCAAAGTGTCGCCAAACGCTTCAAAAACGTTGGACTCGGCGAAGAGATTTTTTTCGCCACGCGGTCGTGGACCATCGTTGGAATTTTCGATGCGGGTGAAACGGGCTTCAACTCGGAAATATGGGGGGATGTGGACCAGCTCATGCAGGGTTTCAGAAGACCCGTTTATTCTTCGGTCATTTTCAAGCTTCAGGATTCGTTGGAATTCGATACGGTCAAAGAACATATCGAAGGAGACCCTCGGCTGACGCTCGAAGCCCGGCGTGAAACCAAATACTACGAAGATCAGTCGGCAGCCTTGGCCAAGTTTCTGAGAATTTTGGGAATATCCCTCACCATCGTGTTTTCGTTTGGAGCCATCGTTGGTGCGATGATCACCATGTATTCGGCAGTGGCAAACAGGACCGCAGAAATCGGCACCCTGAGGGCATTGGGCTTTCAGCGAGGGAGCATTCTCCTGGCCTTTCTTCTGGAATCCCTCATTCTTGGACTTATGGGAGGCCTGGCGGGCCTCTTCTTCGCTTCGTTTCTTCAGTTTTTCACCATCTCGACCACAAACTTTCAGACCTTTTCCGAGCTGGCTTTCAGCTTTGCCCTCACTTCTCAGATCGTCTACCAGGCGCTCATCTTTTCCCTGATCATGGGATTCGCCGGAGGCATCTTGCCCGCTTTTCGGGCCTCCAGGATGAATATCGTGGAGGCCCTCAGAGAGGCATAACGCATCGCACGGTTACCGGGAAGAAAACTTGGTGGAACGCATGAATTGCGAGTGCTTTTTCAGATCCTGCTGCAGATCGCCCATAGATTCGATGACCATGACAAGAGTGCCGGTATCCGCCCAATTGAAGAGTTCCTTAGCGGGGTCCAGCGGCAGAGTCACACAGCCGTGGGAGCAACGCGGCTCCGTGATGTCTCCCGCATGGATCCAAACCACTTCATAGATCCTCAGTGCCCACGGCATCCACGCCGGGCGGCCGTATGAATTGGTATAGCTTCGGGAATAGTGATCCGGGTCCTTTTCCAGGACCCTGTAAATTCCTGCAAGAGTCTCTTCGCCCTTCCTGCCGATGCAGATCTGCGTGTCTCCCCTGAGGGTGCCCCTTTCGTACCAGCCAATAAAGAAGTTCTCTTTGTCTATGAGAATAAACCTGGGAATGTCATGGATTTCGGGTATGTTCACGGGTAGGGGGGTCCAGTTTTTGTATGCGCGGAAATCGTTCGGAACCTTCATGATGCGGCCGGTTCGCATATCGTCGGAAATATAATAGGGTGCTTTGGCATTCAACCGGGCGAGGATTTCCTTGCACCGGCTGACCGTCAATTCCGGGTCCGTTTCACAGGCCTGCGTCAGTTCATCTTCGGTCACGGTGCGTTTGGTCCACCCCTGGACGGGGATTTCCGGCACCACCTTCTTTTCGGTTTGGGTGACCACCGGAGGTGGGGTTTGAGAAACACGGGATTGATAAACCTCTTTTGTCCCACATCCCCACAAGAGTGTGCAACCCATCCAAATCACCAGCCACTTCCGTTCCAATAAGTTTTTCATCCCTTAAGCCCTTCCGTTAAACCCTTTTGTACAAAACTCCAGGTCTTCCGTGCCATTATCAGGAGTTTGTCCGCATCTCTCTACCTTTTAGCGGAGAGGCAATATAGCAAATTTTGAGGAATTCTCACGAAATTTTTGTCATTCAAGGGAGAAGAAAGAGAAGAACCGGGTGTGGCTTACTTTCTTTTGAAAGGCATCATGGAGATACTCCGCTTGATTCCAAAGGGAAAATCACAGTCGACATAAGGCAACTCGGAGTCACGAACTTGACAGATGCCGGCGGGAGCCCTATAACTGGCCTAAATTGATTCTGCTTGAATGTACTTCTCAAATGTCGATTGGAAGTTTGATGTGAAGGGATTGGACTTCTCTTTGACGTCTTTTCATTTTTCGTTGAGAGTGCCCCGGTCATGGGGGATCAATGATCTGCATTTTTTGAGTCTTACAAGTCCTTTTTTTATGTAAAAAGAGTGGCCTACTCTCGACCGTCGAGAGTTTGTTCTATGTCGTGTCACTGGACAGGATCTGAACGTGAACATAGAATCGAGGAGGTAAATCATGAACAAAAGTAAATTATTTATGATGCTTACAGTGTTCATTCTGAGTATGGGACTGTTTTGGGGCTGTGGTGAGAAGAAAGAGCCCGAGAAAACCACAACGACCGCTCCGACTGCTGTTACTCCGGGTGAAGTGAAAAAAGAAGCCAAAGAAACGGTGGATAAGGCGACTGCACTCGTAAAACAGCAGAAGGAAGAGTACGAAAAGAAACTGCAGGCTGCCTTGGATGATTACAATAAAAAAATTGAAGAGTTAGACGCTAAGGCCGCAACCATTAAAGAGGAATCCAAGGCACAGTTTGCTAAAGAAATGGAAAAGCTGAAAGCAGAAGAGCAGGAATTGGCGAAGAAATTGACCGCTCTCAAGTCCGATACGGGGACGGGTTGGGAAAACATAAAAACCGGCCTGGATAATTCTTTGAATGAGTTGAAAAAATCCTATGAGCAGGCTGCTTCTCATTTCAAATAACCTCAATGAAGAACCTATCCGAAAACCCCTTGTGGACTTTGCGACACCCCCCTTAGTCCCCCTCGAGGGGGGAATTGAAGGGGGGTGTCTGCTGCCGAGGAATGTTTTCGGATAGGCTCTAAACAGGGCGGTTACAACGAAGGATGAAATTCGCATCTCGCAGGAGCGTGTGATTTTGCCTGTTGATTGTCGTGGGCAAGGGGCGTTTCTGCAGATAATTTCAAAAAGCCATGGGGATTCAAAAGAATCCTCCCCATGGTTTTTTTGTGTATGCTGAAAAAGATGTCAGAGAAACGACGTGTTTTGGGTTGGAGCGGACACGCCGCCTCATGGGACTGCCGCCTTTTCCTTCAGCAAGAAATCAGGGCAGGACCTTCACGGGTGTGCCAACGCGTATCACTTTGAAGAGTTCATCCATGCTGCTGTTGTTCAAGGCAATGCAGCCTTCAGTCCAGTCAAAACGATTTCCTCCACCGTGGATAAAAATGGCTCCCCCCAGTTTTGTGTTGTAAGGGGGAAGAGTCATATTTTCGTTGGCCTTCACAATATTTTTGTAATCCCCCGGGGAGATAATGCCCATGTTCAGAGCTTCCCAGGCATGTTTAGGGCTCGGGTAGTTGAGGCCGAGAGACTTGTAAAATTTGCTGGAAGCATTTTTCTTGCAAATGAAGAACTCTCCTTCCGGAGTCCTTCCGTCTCCCTGAAAGAGCTTGTCGCCTGAAGGGTTCGGCCCAAGCCCTATCTTATAATCTCTTACGATAACTCCATCATTGAGCACCAGGAGTCTGCGATCTTTCTTCAAAACATAAAGTGATGGGTTCGAGACCGCAGAAAGAGGAAAATTAAAATCTACAGCACAGTAAGGCACACCTTCATACTCGGGCCTTGAGGGTTCCGAAGGAGGTAAAACACATTTTGTAATGCTGGGAGGCTTTTGTTCGACTGTAGAACAAGAAGGTAGAAACAAAATGAGAGTCAAAAAAAGAGACAATGCGACCGCGTTTTTTTCCTTCCAAAGCAATTTAGTACCTTTCATTTTTTTCCCTCATTACATGGTCAATCTTGACTTGAACCATCTTGCCTCACACGACACCAACAAAACATTTGTGTTCACTGAAAAATATTGTTTAGCAAAATCCACGCCTCATCCTCTAGAGTTGGAGGTTGTGGACTTTTGAGGTACGGAAGGGGGAGGTTTATTTTTTGTCGTCCCCTTCAGGTCCTTTTGAATATTTTTGAGTGAATCCGTGATCAAGACGGGAGTACCTTTGTCGGCCCAACGGAAGAGCTCCTCTGCGGAGGAGAGGGGAAGATTGATGCATCCATGGGAGGAATAGCCCCCAACGACATCGCCGGCGTGGATCCACACGTTTCCATAGACCTTGAGAGCTAAAGGCATGGCTGCCGGGCGTCCGTAAGCATTGGGATAGCTTTGGGAGACGTGACTTGCATCCTTTTCTTCCACCTTGTAAAGGCCGTTTCTGGTCCATTCCGGCTTCTTGCCGATGCATGTGATGGTATCTCCCACAAGCTTTCCCTTTTCGTACCAGCCGATAAAGGGGATATTCTTCACCACGAGGATGAACTTGGGAACATGCCTGACATGTTCAATGCGATCCGGCAACGGAGACCAGTATCTAAATGCGTGAAAATCGTTGGGCACTTTCAATGGGCATTTCTTCTTGATATCTTTTGCAATGTAGTAGGATGCCTTGCCGTTGAGACGGGCCAAGATTTCCAGGCAGGTGAGACGGTCAAGGCGGGGATCCTTTTCCCCCAGGGTCTGAATTTCCTTTTCCGTCATCACCCGTTTTTTCCATTGTCTGCTGAGATTGACCGTTTTGGCTGGGGATTTTTGAGAGCTGCCCCGCTTTTGTTCTTGCGCATTTTCAGAATGGGGCCACTCGTAAATCTGATCGAGATTAACCTGCTTGGCTGCGCATCCACAGAACATGCTGCAGGCAAAAAATACCCATCCCCACCTCGCCAGAAACGGGAGGCGCCAAATCCGGCATGTCTTACGCATAAAATCAGGTTTTTTGCATATGAAAAAACAAACAGCTCAAAGCCCTTTAGGATATCTTGAAAGCGACACCGCCGGATCTGCCTTTTGAAACAGGCGGACCATGCAGTGGGGCTACCCATAAAAAGTTGTTCTCCCCAAAACACCCCGTTCACTAAAACAGGATGTTTTTGAATGCTACGCCCTACCAGAGAATTCGGTGAATTTCAACCACTAGATGATTAAACGATCGATTTTGTGTGTTATAGATGAGCTGATTTTCACAGCTTTGGGAGTTGAAATGGAATCATCTTTTTTGGTGGGGGCACAAAGTGCCTCTTGTGACGATAACCTGACCCCTGGAAAAGCGGCAGAAATCTGGACCCGCTGCCGCATCGATGCAATGGAGAAGAGCGTAAACCCATGAATGTGAATCGCCTTAAAATGCAAATCGAATTCATCGTCGAAATGGACAAGTTGAAGCGCGTTGTGCGTCAAACTCTTTTAGCCGATGCTTCCCGCCAGGAAAATTCGGCCGAACATTCCTGGCACATCGCCATAATGGCTTTTCTGTTGCAAGAATATGCAGAAGTGAAGCCGCTCGATATCTTTCGCGTCGTGAAAATGCTCCTGATCCATGACCTGGTTGAAATCGATGCGGGAGACACTTACTGCTACGATGTAACGGCCAATCAGAACAAGGCCGAGAGGGAGCAAAAGGCTGCAGATCGCCTTTTCAATATGTTGCCTCCCGATCAGTCTGAAGAATTGCACGCTCTCTGGAATGAATTCGAATCGGGTGTAACTCCGGAATCCCGTTATGCCGCGGCGCTTGATCGTCTTCAGCCGTTGCTCAATAACTACATCACGGGTGGAAAAATGTGGCAGAAGCATGGGGTGAAGAAAAGCCAGGTGATTTCAAGGAACCAGCGCATCGAAGCGGGGGCTCCGGACCTGTGGAAATATGCCCTTGAGCTCATCGATGACGCGGTAGCAGGGAAAATGCTTTCTGAATGAGGTCCTGAAGCGGCTCAAAGTAAGCCTTTTTGCTTCAGAATAACGATGGACGTGATCTCCGTCTTCTGCAGGTAGACGGTTGTTGTGCTCAAAAGGGAGTGTCCCAGGAGGTCCCGCACCATGGTGAGAGGCACTCCCGCTTCAATCATCTCTATGGCACGGGTGTGACGCAGAATATGAGGGTGCGAAAGATGCCTGGGAATGTCCGCCTCTTCTGCTCTCTTATAGAATTCTCTTCTGAAATTGCCCTGGTCCAGGGCAAAAACATTTCCACGCATACCGGGAAACTCGGAAAGGTATTCAATGACCTGAAGTATGAGATCTTCGGGTACGGGAATCATTCGCAGGACTTTTTTTATCGATGAAGGCCCTTCGATGGTGACTTTGATCTGGTGCAGGCGGTAATCAATGTCGGTGGAATCATCTATTCTCAATATTTCCCCAAGGCGTGCTCCCGTAAAGCGCAGATAGAGATATACCAACCAGTATCTTCCACGCACACGGCGGATATAGCTGTTCGGCGCAGAGTCCTTCCAGATTTCAAAGGATTGCGTAAGCCTCTGTACCTGAGCCCGATTCAGGTAGTCGACGGGTGAACGGGGACCGGAAACAGAGGGTGGATTTTCATTGCTGATGCCCTTTTTGACCATGACTTTCTCTCCCCTTTTTCGCATGCACGCGCGAATCATTTGTTCTTATAGATAGGCATAAAAAAGCCGTTTTTCAATATGAAACTTACTTACACGAATTTTTTTTTAATCGTGTATTGACACCTTTTTCGGCTAATCTTACTTTGAGCTCGAATGAGTGAAATGCCGAAAGATCAAAGACAATTAACTGGAAAGGAGGACTTCTCTATGGCTATCGTTCGTTATTACAATCCCTTTGAATTTTCGAATCCATTTCAGGAAATGGCAAGACTGAAAAGAGAAGTGGACCGACTCTTCTCCGGTTTTATGGGAGAAGGTCCTCAAATGGTAACTTCCGGCGTGTTTCCTCCAGTCAATGTAATGGAAGATGAAAACAACATTTACGTCTATGCGGAACTGCCCGGAATTCAACCCGTTGATATCGATATTTCTGTCGTGGGAAAAACGCTCAACCTTCGAGGCGAACGCAAAGCCGACGAAGTGGAGAATGTAAACTACCATCGCCGTGAACGCAGGTTCGGAAAATTCCACAAAGCCCTTACCCTCTCTCATGATGTGAATGTAGAAGGAGTGGTGGCTGACTTCAAAGACGGCATTCTCAAAATCATTTTTCCCAAAGCGGAAACGGCTAAACCCAAGAAGATCGAAGTCAAGACGTCATAGTGAATTGTGACGAAAGGCCTTCAACGCTTCTCGCAGAATTGAGGACAGGAGGTAGAATCATGGCAGAAAAAGATCTGCAGGTGCAGGAAAAGAAAGAACTTCAGACGGGGGCTGAGAGCACCCGCAATGTGCCGGTCTATATTCCCCCGGTGGATATTTATGAATCCGAAAGTGCATTGACTTTGGTGGCCGATATGCCCGGAGTTCCTATCGATGGCGTCAGCATCGATCTGGACAAAGACAAACTCACCATCAGAGGAACCGTCGGCACGGAAGAGTGTCCCGGTCGACTTCTGTTGCGCGAATACACCGTGGGCGATTATTACAGGCAGTTCACTCTTTCAAATGTAATTGATCAGAACAAGATCGAGGCTTCCATGAAAAACGGGGTACTGCGCGTAATCCTTCCCAAGTCGGAAGCTGCAAGGCCTCGTACAATCACAGTAAAAGCATCATGATCCCATGAGATGAGTCGATATACCGGAACTCACGGAGAGGAATCGGCAGGGAGAGTCGATCCGTAGAGGTCCCGGTTAAAAGACACCATGAGTATGGTTGATGCGAGGGGCGCCACCCGTTCCTGACAAAGGAACGGGTGGCGCCTCCCATTGGAATTGGAGGCATCAGAAAAGAGGCAATTCCACGTTTGCTCCCCGGCAGATTTCCTTTCCAACATAGCTTCCTTATATTTTTTAACATTTCAAACCTTTCTCATTGACGACGTGCATTCCGTATGTTTGATAGAAAGAGCTGTCAAATCCGCTTGGATAATCTCGCGGCCGTTTCGTATCTCTCTATTCGACTGCAACTTATTTGGTGTTATCGACATCGAAGAGAAAACCCTCTTTCTTTTTTATGAAAACTGGAAGAGCAGGGAAGCCCTGGATGCCCGCTAGGCGAAAAGCCGCATCAAGACTTTTTTCGAAAAGGCTGATACCCTGTTGCTTAAACCTGTAAAGATCAGTCTCTAGGAGATGCAGAGTAAAAGAGGCTGAAACACACGGCACGCATGAGGGAACCCGAGAGAAGTTCAGTGTCTCACAAATGCAAGGAGGAATCGAGATGATCCGGGAACAATCCAATTCCAATGTGTCTGGCTTTCGATTATCCGACGACAAGTTTGAAGAGGTCCTGCTTTCAGGAGATCATGCCGGCATGCTGGAACGCTATTTTGGGGAACAGCAATACGAGGAGCTTCGTGAACTTGCGAGACAGGCCAATACCAGAAGCGTTCGCGGCGGACCTCGAGTACTGATTCTTCCCGGAATAATGGGTTCGAAGCTGGGTCAGCGTGGACTGATCTTTGACGATGTATTATGGATCGATCCTGTCGAAATCGTGCTGGGAAGACTGGAATCTCTGGCTTTGGACCATACGCCGACAACATTTGAGGCCGTTGGCGTGATTCTCCTTGCGTACCTCAAGTTGAAGCTCAGACTGAAGAGTGCGGGCTATGACGCGGATTTTCATCCTTTCGACTGGAGACAGGATATTGCCTTTCTGGGCAGACAGCTGGCCGACCGGATAAACCGTGAGAGCGCATCGAGGGTGTATCTGGTCGCTCACAGCATGGGAGGGCTGGTAGCGCGCGCTGCCATGGCACAAAATGTATCTAAAATCAAACGCTTGATCATGCTTGGAACTCCCAATCATGGATCGTTTGTTCCCGTACAGGCGTTGCGAGGAGTCTATCCCGTTGTGCGCAAGGTGGCCGCAGTGGACCTTCGCCATACTCCTGAAGAGCTGGCCTCTGAGGTTTTCAACACCTTTCCCGGACTCTATCAGATGTTGCCATGGAAGACGGTTTTTGATGACATCGACCTCTACGATTCGGGGAGTTGGCCGGAAACGGGACCCCGCCCTCGGGCCGACTTGCTCGCGAGTGCTCCCGTAACCCAGCAGATGCTGGCTTCTGCGGATGACCGCTTTGTACTCATCGCCGGAGTCAACCAGGAGACCATTACCGGACTCAAACAGGGGAACAGCGATTTTAAATATGAGATGACTCCAAACGGGGATGGGACGGTTCCTCTTGCCTTCGCTCAGTTGCCGGGTGCAAAAACCTATTACATAGAGGAATCCCACGGCAACTTGCCCAATAACGCCTTGGTGGCCCAGGCCGTAAAGGACATTCTCTCCACAGGAAGTACTGCGATGCTTTCCGATGAATGGACGCCGGTCCGCCGGGCGGTTCCAAGGTGGGTGGATTCCAGGGAATTGCAGGTTCCCGTCTTCGAAGGACGACGAGGGGCTGCTGTGAGGGAAAGCGAACTGCGGCATCTCATAGAGGAGTTTGCCGCGCCCGGTGTTGCGGGCCCCGAGGCACTTCCTCCCAGCGCCGCCAAGCCCTATGGGCAGCCCAGGAGCTACGCTCACGAATTCAATCGACTCGTTGTCGGACGCAGACGTCAGCAGCGCCTGGACATTCGGCTGGCTCTCGGAAGCATCACCGAGGTGGATTCCGATGCCTATGTGTTGGGGCTTTTCAAAGACGTGGAACCGGCGGGGGCTTCCAAGGCTCTCGATCGGCGGCTGGATGGCGTGATTTCGGAATTCACGGCGCGGCGCATGCTTTCGGGAAATATCGGTGAGGTCTTTCTGCTACCCACCGGGCGCCATCCCGTGCGGGCGGATATGATCCTTTTTGCAGGGTTGGGGGCGTTTGACCTTTTTACGGATGAAGTTTTGCAGCTTACAGCGGAAAATATCATTCGTACTTTCATTCGGACTCGCATCGACGATTTCGCCACGTTGATTCTGGCGGGAGCATCGGGGATGGGAACGACTCGATCCCTGGAAAACCTGCTCATCGGTTTTTTCAGGGGACTTCGCGATGCGGATTCGAATCACCGCTTTCGGGGAATCACTTTCTGTGAGATGGACCCGAAACGGTATGATGAAATGAAGCAGGAAATATATCGTCTATCGAGTACACCGCTTTTTGAGGACATTGAAGTGACCCTCGATGAAGTCACTCTGCCGCCGGCCGTGGAGCCCGAAGAAGGCAGGGGACTTCCTCCAGGGGGCCGCGATCCCGCTTACCTCGTCGTCCGTCAGGAAGGGGAATCCGACAGCAGTCTCCATTTTCGTGCCGCAGTGTTGACCGCCGGGGCCAAGGCGACGGTCATAACGGGAGTCAAGGAAATCAAGAAGAGTGATCTGGACGTTCATTTGCGATTGATCGAAACAGATCGCTTCACGTTCCCAAAACTTTCCGGTTATGGGGAACGATTGGCGGAGTTGATCCTCACCCCCGAAGTGGATGCCGTGCTCAGCACCATGAAGGACCACCATTTGGTGCTGGTGCATGACGCTCCAAGTTCACGCATACCCTGGGAAACATTGCGGGTGAGGGACTGGTTTCCCGCCATGGAGGGGGGACTCAGTCGCCGCTACGCAGCAGAGAACCTATCCGTAGCCAAATGGCTGGAAAAGCGCAGCTACGGCGAGGTGCTCGACCTGCTTCTGGTGGTCAATCCGACGCAGGATCTGGAAGGAGCCGAGGAGGAAGGAAATCGCATCGCCGAGATTTTTGGCGCCAACCCGGGAGTACAGGTCCATCTCCTGAGGGGTGCCGAAGCTACGAAACAAGCTTTGCTCGCCGCATTTACTTCGGGAAAATACGATGTCATTCATTATGCGGGGCATGCCTTTTTCGATGCTCTACACCCATCGCGCAGCGGAATCGTTTGCAGCGGTGGCGACCCGCTTCGAGGATCGGAACTTGCGGGGTTGGGGAACCTTCCCGGCCTGGTCTTTTTCAATGCGTGCGAGGCGGCCCGTATCCGCAAGCGGGGAGATACGAAAGCTCCGGAAATGCACAAACGCATCGGGGTGAGCGTCGGTCTGGCCGAAGCATTTTTGCGAGGCGGCGTCGCAAACTATGTGGGAACCTACTGGCCGGTGGGGGACGCTCCAGCTAAAACCTTTGCAGAGATCTTTTACACCCGGTTGCTCGCTGGAAAATCCATCGGTGAGTCTCTGCTTGAGGGGAGGAAGGCCGTGGCAGAACTCAAATCTGTGGATTGGGCCGATTATATCCACTACGGCAGTCAGAACTTCGTACTGAAAAGAGGGGAGTCGGATTGACCGATTTCCATATCTTGCAAACAAGGGAAAGGAACTCAATCAGAATGATTTCAGATATGTCCCGGTCAGTCAGGGGGGTCCTCCAATCACTACCACGGGGTGGCGGCTTTCTACGGGATGCTGCGCGCTCTTTTCAACCCAGTTCCGAGGATGTATGGGTGTCGTCGAAGCTCATCCGGGAATATGGACTGGTAGATGGCGCCCTGGTCGAGGGGACGGCTCAAAGTGGGAAAAAGGGATATCAGCTGGCAACCGTTGCGTCCGTTTGCGGTCTATCGCCGGAGCAGTTCAGGATCCGCACCCCGTTTGACAGGCTGGTGCCCATCGATCCGAGGGAAAGGATCAGACTTGGAGACGGGGGAAACATTTCCATGCGCGCCATCGAATTGATCGCTCCTGTCGGCAAAGGGACACGGGGGCTGATCGTGGCGCCACCCAAGACGGGTAAAACCCGCCTCTTGGAAGAGATTGCCAATGCGATTCACACCGCCGATCCGGGGACACGTATTATCGTCCTGCTGATCGATGAACGGCCTGAGGAAGTGACTCATTTTCGTCGAAGTGTGCCGGCGGAAGTGCTGGCCAGTTCCAACGATCAGCACATCCAGTCGCACGTCAACCTGGCTGAAATGACTTTGGCGCACATCCGCTGTGAACTGGAATGCGGTCGCGATATCGTCGTGCTGCTCGATAGCATCACGCGTCTGGGCCGTGCGTTTAACCTGCACGGGGCGGGCTCAGGCCGAACCCTGTCAGGCGGGCTGGATGCCAAGGCTCTTGAGATTCCACGACGATTTTTCGGACTGGCCCGCAACATCGAAAACGGGGGCTCCGTGACGGTAATCGCCACGGCGCTCATCGAAACGGGTTCACGCATGGATGACTATATTTTTCAGGAGTTCAAGGGGACCGGCAACAGCGAGATCATACTCGACCGTTCACTCGCGGAAGCCAGGATTTTTCCGGCCATCAATCTGCTGACCAGTGGTACGCGCAAGGAGGAACTCCTTTACTCCAGTAACGAAATAGCCTGGCTGGCCGCTCTGCGGCGTCGCCTGGCGGACATCGGACCGAAAGAGGCCATGCTCGAATTGCTCCGACTTCTGGAGAGGACTCCGACCAACGACCAACTTTTCCAAGCGGGCAGACCTATAGAGGTATGAAACGCATATGGCATGTATTGAAATCATAGAAAATTATCCTCTGGCGGATCTCACAACCTTCAGAGTGGGAGGAGCGGCCAGGTATTTTGTTTCCGTGAGATCCGAGGAAGAAGCTCTCGAAGCGATCGACTTTGCCAAGATGCAGAATTTACCCATTTTTATCCTGGGGGGTGGAAGCAACGTTCTCATAAGCGATAAAGGATTTGACGGTCTTGTTATCCTCAACAGAATCAATGGCTTCCATCGTCGGGAAGAAGGTGGGGATACCCTGGTGCATGCCGGTTCGGGAGAAGATTGGCAGGAATTTGTCGACCGGTGTATTGCAGATGATTTGCAGGGGACGGAGTGCCTTGCGGGAATCCCCGGCACAGTGGGGGCTTCCCCGGTTCAGAACATTGGGGCCTATGGTCAAAGTGTATCCGACACAATAGCCGAAGTCGGTACGATCGATATGGATACGGGCAGATCCGTCTCTTTCGGCAACAAAGACTGCAGATTCGAATATCGCAAGAGTATCTTCAATACTGTTGCAGCGGGCAGATACCTCATAACGAGTGTTACCTTCCGCCTGAAAAAGAATGGGAAGGTAGCTATCCGTTATCGAGAACTCGAGAATCGTCTCAGGGAAATTTCCGATGTCACCATCCAGCAGGTGAGGGACTGCGTTATTGCCATAAGGGACGGAAAAGGACTGCTCGTGCGTCCGGGCCACGAATGTTTTCAATGTGCCGGTTCCTTTTTCAAAAATCCGGTAGTGGATGCGGAAAGCTTCAAAGAAATCGAGAAGAAGGTGCGGAAAGCGGGAGGATGCAGCAATTGGGCCTGGCCTGTCGATTCTGGAGAAGTGAAGATATCTGCGGCATGCCTCATTCAGAGTGCGGGCTTTACTTGCGGATACAGGAAGGGAAATGTTGGGCTGTCGCCCAGGCATACACTTATTGTCGTGGCTTACGAAGGATCTACTGCGCAGGATGTTGTCGATTTTGCAAGGGAAGTGCAGGAGAAGGTGAGGAAAACTTTTGGTGTCCGCCTTAGCCCCGAGGTGCGGTTTGTCGGTTTTTAGAAACTATCTCTAAACGGTCCGAATACCCTTGATCATCATTGCGGTGAAAACCGGAATCCAGGCATTCACGAGAGGGCTGGACTCTGGCTTCCGCCAGGGTGACGGTGTGAGCGAATTTAGAGATAATTTCTTAGCCTTCCTGTATAAAATATCCGCAGATGCCGCAGAAGGGAAGAATGGCCGATTCCGGAACTCGCTTTGTCTCCTTGCTCGCCAGGACCGCTGCGGCGGATGGCTGTGTTTATCAGGCTATAAAATGAATTTCAAAAGACGGCATTCTCCTTCGAATATTCAGAGGTGACGGGATTGAATGTTTTTGGATTGACCTGCAAAGAACTTGCGGATGAAATGAGCCGGCGCTACGGCAAAGGCATCTATCATGCCGCAGCGCTCTACCGGGAGGTTTTCAAAAAGGGCAACACTTCGTTTTCTGAGGCACCGGAATTCTCAAGGTCCATTTCATTTACACGGCAACTCAATGAAGATGTCCGTCTGCCTTCCTGCCGGATCACTGAAAAACTGGAAGACGGGGTCACCAAGTTTGCCTCGTTGCTTGGCGATGGCCATTCCATTGAATCCGTCATCATTCCTGCACAGGGCCGCACCACACTTTGTGTTTCGTCCCAGGTCGGGTGCCGGATGGGATGCAGGTTTTGTGTTACGGGCGGGATGGGTTTTTTGCGAAGTCTAACCGCTGAAGAAATCGTTTGGCAGGTTTATGCCGCCCGATTTGTTTTAAACTGCCGCATCGATAATATTGTATTCATGGGCATGGGAGAGCCCCTGGATAATTTTGAAAACGTCATGCAGGCAGTGCTGGTTATGAATGATCAGCGCGGACTCGATATAGCCTTTAGCCATATTACCATTTCCACTTCGGGACATGTGGATGGCATTCGGAGGCTTGCAGGTTTTCACCTGCCCAGGCTGCGCCTTGCCGTATCGCTCAATGCTGCAGAAGACGGCTTGCGTAGTCATCTGATGCCCATCAATCGAAGGTTTCCTCTTGCCTGCCTGAAGAAGGAACTGCAGGCATTTCCCCTCGGAAGGGGAGGCGTCATTTTTGTCGAATATGTCCTCCTGAAAGCCATAAACGACTCGCGCGATGATGCGAAAAGGCTGGCTCAATACCTTGAAGGGCTTCCTGTCCGCGTCAATGTGATTGCTTACAATGCAGGGGGCTCAACAACATATGCTCCGCCATCTCCCGAAGAGGTGCTCCGATTCTGCGGATGGCTAGCCGAGGAAAAGCTGTTTGTGTGCCTGCGTCAGCCACGAGGGCAGAGCATCATGGCCGCCTGTGGTCAGCTTGGGGCGTTGTTGGCGGAAGGCATTCATGGGAAAGTATGAAAACACTGAGGCATTTACAAAAAGGGGACATACCATGTTGGTGAAGAATTGGATGAGCAAAAGCGTCATAACGATCGATGCCGACGACTCCATGTCACAAGCAATCAGTCTCATCAGGGAACATAAGATTCGTATGCTGCCTGTCTTGAGAAAGGGAAAATTGGTAGGGGTCCTCTCCAATACGGATCTCAAAAGAGCTTCGGCTTCAGATGCGACTTCCCTGGATGTTCACGAACTCCTCTATCTGATCTCTAAAGTCAAAGTCAAAGACATCATGACAAAGGAGATTATTACGATTCCTTTCGATTTCACTGTGGAAGAGGCCGCTTTGCTTCTCATCGAAAAGAAAATATCCGGTGCTCCTGTGGTTGACGAAAAAGGCCGGCTGGTCGGAATCATCACTCGTGACGATCTCTTGAAAGTGCTCATTTCTCTGAGCGGCTTCGGCAAGAAGGGGATTCAATTCGCTCTTCAAATAGAGGACCGTCCGGGTTCCATAAAGGACGTCACGGATATCATTCGCAGTTACGGGGGGCGCATTGCGAGCGTTTTGGGGACTTACGAAAGTGCCCCTGCAGGCTTCAGGAGGGTTTATGTGAGGGCCTACGACATTGAAAGGGAACGCATGGAGCAATTGAAAGAAGAACTGAAGCAGGCTGCGACGATGCTTTACATGGTAGATCATCGGGAAAACAAGCGGGAAATCTACAGTTGATGGTATGAGGGCAACCTTTTACCACTGAGGGCATGGAGAGTGCGGAGAGTTCAAAAAAACCGACCACTTTCCCTTTCTGCGGCATCTGCGCAATCTGCAGATGCCGGTGAGGAAAGATTTTTAGGGAGTTGGCGGATTCTAATATCCTGTTATTTACTACTGAGACACGGAAGGCACGGAGGAGATTTTGGAATTCTTATGGGATTCCTTCGGGATCTCTGTGCCTCCGTGGTAAATGGAGATTTCAAGAGCGACTCACTCCCTTATGAGTAGTGCATGGCGGATATGGAGGTGCTTTGAAAAGACACACTCCGAAGTTTCATATGCCGAGGAAAGCTTCTTTCACTTCCTGGTTTTCCAAGAGTTCCCTCCCTTTACCTTCCATGACGATTTTGCCGTTGGTCAGTACATAGGCTCTGTCACAGATGGTCAGAGTCTGCTTGACATTTTGCTCCACCATGAGGATTGTCAAGCCTTCTTGGTGGATTTGATGCGTCAGTCTGAAAATATCCTGCGTGAGAAGGGGTGAGAGTCCCAAAGACGGTTCGTCGAAGAGCACCATTTTGGGTCGGGACATGAGTCCTCGAGCGATGGCGCACATTTGCTGCTCTCCACCCGAGAGGGTTCCCGCCAGCTGCTTTTGACGTTCTCTAAGGCGGGGAAAGAGTTCCATGACCCATTCCATCGACTGCTTTCGGTGTGACTTTGCCCTGGCGGTAAGCGACCCGAGTTCCAAATTTTCACGCACGGTCATTTCAGGAAAGAGCTGACGCCCCTCGGGCACATGGGCAATTCCGAGATCTATAATGCGGTTTGGAGGGATTCCATTGAGCCGCGTTTCTTCAAACCAGATCTCACCCCTGCTGGGTTGAACCAGATTGGAAATGGTCTTCATAATAGTGGATTTTCCGGCACCGTTGGCTCCTACCAGAACGGCAAATTCACCAGCGTCCACTTTGAAAGATACATCCCATAATACTTGAACGTCGCCATAACCTGCATCGACATGTTCTACCCGTAGCATATTTTTATTCCTTTCCCAGATATGCTTCAATTACGGCTTGGTTATTGGCGACTTCCGCAGGAGTCCCGCGAGCGATTTCCTGGCCGTAGTTGATGCAGAGCAAACGATCGCAGATATTCATGATGACGTGCATGATGTGCTCCACGATGATAATGGTTATGCCCGAATCACGAATTTTTCTAATGAGTTCAGCTCCAGCTGTCTGTTCCTGGGGAGTAAGGCCGGCCATCGTCTCATCCAGGAGCAACAGTTCGGGAGCTGTGGCCAGGGCCCGGGCGATTTCAAGCCGCTTGCGGTCGCCGATGGTGAGGCCCTTTGCGGAGTTGTCCTTTTTGGAAGCCAGTTCACAAAATTCCAGGACTTCCATGGCCTTCTCCATGGCTTCGGATTTTTTGGGCGCTCGGTTGAAAGCGGAAGTCATGACATTTTCCAGCACTGTCATTCGTCGCAATGGCTTGGCGATCTGAAAGGTTCTCCCGATTCCCAGCTTGCAGATTTTCCATGTGGAGAGGCGGTGAATCGGTTGTCCTTGAAAGAGAATCTCCCCGGAACTGCTGGGATGGTAGCCCGTGATGAGGTTGAAAAGAGTGGTCTTGCCGGAGCCGTTCGGTCCGATCAGCCCGTAGATCTCGCCTTTTTCTACTTCGAAATTTATGTCGTTGACGGCCGTCAAGCCGCCGAAGTGTTTTGTGAGATGACGCGTTTCGAAGAATTTCATAGTCAATTCCCGCCATTTGCTGGGAGCGTTTGTTTGCTCCTGGACCAGAGTTGCTGGATTTTGGGCCAATCCCCCACGAGGCCGTTCGCCATGAATCGGATCACGAAAATGACCAGCAGGCCAAAGACGAGAACATGCGATTCACTTACCCATGAAGGAAGCAAACCGAAAAAGGAACTTCTGAAGGTTTCCTGCAGAAGAACCATGATGAAAGCTCCCGCCGGTGGTCCCCAAAGGGTTCCCACACCTCCGATAATCCCAACGAGGATGGCCATGATGGATATGTCGTGCAGGGCAAAAACTACATGAGGATCAATGAAGGCCATGTAGTTCATATATAGAGCC
Source organism: Desulforhabdus amnigena (assembly GCF_027925305.1). NCBI lineage: Bacteria > Pseudomonadati > Thermodesulfobacteriota > Syntrophobacteria > Syntrophobacterales > Syntrophobacteraceae > Desulforhabdus > Desulforhabdus amnigena. The sequence goes on from NZ_BSDR01000001.1 coordinate 387,647, forward strand.
CCGGCCAGGCCGGTAAAAAAGGAACTGACCATGAGAGAAAGGCTCTTGTAGCGGAAAGAACTTATCCCAATGGCTTCGGCCGAGTCCTGATCCTCCCGAATGGCGATAAAATAGTATCCCCATTTGGATTGCATGATGCGATCAATGACGAAAACACAAGCTCCAGCCAGAAAAAGAGCCAGATAATAATAAGGGATTTTGCTCCGAAAGGTCTGAATGATGAGGATTCCTTCCATTCCTTCCGTCAAGCTCCTCCAGTCAGTAGCGACCAGCCGGAAAATTTCTCCGATGGCGATGGTTGCCAGGGCGAAGTAGGGGCCGCGCAGCCGGAAGCAGATCCAGCCGATGACGCAGCCGACGAGCAAGGCCACAGGGCCTCCCAGAAGCATTCCCCACCAGGCGGAAATCCCCAGTTTTGAGGCACACAAACCCGCCGTGTAGGCCCCCGTTCCGAAAAAAATGGCGTGGCCGAATGAAACCTGCCCCGTGAAGCCGGCCAGCAGGTTCCAGGAAGATCCGATCACCACCCACATCAGTGCGATGATGAAAATATGCCGGTAATAGTCGGATGGGACCAACAGCGGGAATAAAAGCAGCACCACGATACTGACGAGCGTTGACCAACGCGGTAATTTCATGACAGTTCCCCCGCTAAATTTTAGTCAGAGTTTTCAGACCACCCGGCAAGAAGATGAGAACCAGGACAAAGATCACCATGGCTACGGCATCCTTTAGTGCCATGGAGATGTAAGTGGCCCCCAGCGACTCTGCAATGCCCAGCACCACACCTCCCACTATGGCTCCCACCGTGCTTCCCATACCGCCGAGCATGGTGATGACAAAAGCCTTGAGGGTGAACGGACCTCCGATATCGGGGAAAAGATAAAAGATGGGGAGAAGCAGGGTGCCTGCCGCAGCCACGAGGGCGGAGCCCAAACCATAGGTGAGAATCGTGATCCACTCGGCATTGATTCCCATGATGATAGCGGCATCCTTGTTTTGAGCGGTGGCTCTCACCGACTTGCCGAGATCGGTCTTCAGGAGAAAGAAAAAGAGTGCCGCACTCAATAAAACGGCAATGCCGAAGGCGACGATCATGGGAACGTTGAAAGAAATGCCTTGAATGTAGATGGCCGCCGTACTGTAAGGTGTTTTCACGGACCTGTAATCGGAATGAAAAAGGAATCGGACGATTTCCGTCAATACCATGCCGATTCCCACCGTCATGAGGACCTGATTTTCCGGGAGGATGGATTCTACCTTGATCAAGGGGTTGAGGAGGTATTTTTGTATGAGGGCGCCGATCACAAAAAGGGTCGGCATCGCTATGAGGAGCGAAAAATAAGGATCCAGTTGAAAATGTTCAAAAAGTACATAGGTGACATACATTGCAACCATCATCAATTGACCGTGCGCTAGATTGATGATTTTCATGACTCCCATGATCAGCGTCATTCCAAGTCCAATGAGGGCATAGATTCCGCCAATGAGAATGCCTGATACGAGAGTTTGGACCAGGACTTCCATAAAGTATTATCCTCTCCTCTCATAAGAGAAAGAAACTGTAGGGGCGCAGCCCCAAGGTTGCACCCCCTGTCAGGAAATTCTCTATTTCCAAACTTTTTCCCATTCGATGGGATAAACGTATGCTTTGGATGCCACATCCTTAGGCCAGACCAGCTCCAGTTTGCCGTTGCTCCATTGAACCAGATAGGTGGGCAACTTGTTTTGGTTGATTTTTTTGCCGTCGGTAACAAATTTTACCGGACCGAAGACAGTCTTCATGTCTGTCGCGGCGAGAGCGTCACGAACATCCTTGGGGTCCATGGACTTGGTGCGCTTGAGGGTGTCGGCGATGACGTAAGCCGCTGAATAGGCTTCTGCACCGTGGTATTCCGTGTCCTTGCCGAATTTCTTTACAAATTTTTCATAGTATTCCATGGCTCCGGGGTAAGGGAGCGTCTGGTACCAGAGGGTTGCAGAAAAGACCATTTCAGCCGCTTTGCCGGCATTCTTGCTGAACTCGGGCAAAGTGAAACCCGCTCCTCCACCTACAAACAGTTTCGGCATGATTCGCAGTTCCATGGATTGGGTCATCAAGAGCGCAGCGTCCATAACATAAGAAATCATGTAGATCAGGTCCGGGTTGGCTTCCTTGACTTTCACCAGAAGCGGTTTGAAATCCATGCCGCCTTTGGAATAACCTTCCGACAGGACGACCTTGATTCCCATTCGATCACACGTTTCCTGAAAAGTTTTTGCTCCACCGCTGCCAAAGGCACTGTCCTCGAAAAGAATTGCCGCCGTCTTGGGTTGAACCACTGAAGCCAGGAAAGTTTCCAACCCCAGGGAATAATCGCTTACCGGTTGATTCAGTCGAAAAACGTAATCCCATTTTTGTTCTGTGATCTTGTCGGCAGACCCCGTATTTATCAAAAAAGGAATGCGGTTTTGCTGAGCTACTCCTGCAATGGCAAAAGTTTCTGAACTGCCGTAACCACCACCGAGCATGACCACCTTGTCTTTATTGATGAGCTTTTCCGCAGCTGAACGTGCGACCTCCGGCTTTCCCGTGTCGTCTTCAAAAAGCAGTTCGAGTTTTTTCCCGTTGATGCCGCCCGCGGCGTTGATCTCTTCCAAAGCCAGCTCAAAAGAGTTCTTTTCAATTTCTCCAAACGCCGCCTGACCTCCAGTGAGAGGAAGGATAATACCGACTTTTATTGTTTCTTCAGCCCATACCGGTACAGAGACTGAGACCATAGACAGGCAAAAGACCATAAGTGCAAACATCAATTTTTTCATTTTACTCCTCCATCTCATGAATTGTTAGCCCCACTGAAACACTGCCTTTTCTTACTGCATAAGGCTCCGCTGCATCCCGTTTCCCCATGGAACGATCAAATGACCCCATGGACATGATTCGGCATACCAAAATATTCTTCAATCCTGCGGAACCAGGGATGAAATTATTTTTCCGTAAGCGTCATTGATGTGCACTGGCCACAAAGCTTTGACTCAATCTGATAAAGCGCAATTTTACGGAGCTGTGAAGAGAGGGGAATCGGCAATCTCAGATACGCGTTCCTGCTGAGCTTCTTGGTATTGGAGTGAGGATACGTATGGCGGAACAAAGGGGATGAAGAGCAATGAAGAACGTTTTTTCGCGACTGGATCAGTTTGTCAAAGATCTATGCAGGGCGTACAGCCCTGCAGGTTTTAGATGAGCCGGGGAAACGAGATCGGAAAACATAATAGCCGAAGAATCTCTTTCTGAGAAGAATAAGATATAGAAATTGAGTTTGGGGTTTTGGGGAAGCCTGGAAACGAACCGCTTCCTCAAAAAAATGGTTGGTTTGAGCGTAAAATAAAGGTACATGACTCAGTTGGCGTGAAGATTTAAACTCGTCCGTTGGGAAATCAAGCAGCCCTAAAAGTTTTTGCCGCGCATTTTTCATGATGATTGACATGGAATAATGTTTGTACGATGATTTTTACATAAGCAGGTGCATATCCATTGCAGACGGAGCGGGTCGTGATTGAACCTGGTCGCCAGAGCAAGAGATGCCACGCCCGAAGGCGATAGTTTTATCGTTGAATGGCGGCGAATGTGTCGTTGGACAGGAATCGTGTAGCTGCAACTGTGGAAGAGAAATCAGTGGTTGAGAAAAACGGTATGTTGAGGGGTGGAAAGGAAACCATACTACTGGTGGATGATGAGGACTTGATCCGGCAGTTGGGTGAAGAGTTGTTGTCCAAGGCTGGTTATACAGTCTTGACAGCGGCTAATGCGGAGATGGGCCTGGAACTCTACTGTCGGAAGAGGGATCAGGTAGATTTGATCATTCTCGATATGATCATGCCGGGAATGGGGGGCAAAAGATTTCTGGAGGAAGTTCGGCATGTGAACCCCAAAGTAAAGGTGATTGTCTCAAGCGGCCATTCCAACTACGATCTCCTGGGAAAATTTGTGGAAAGCAGATGGGTGACTTCCATCAAAAAACCCTACAGAATACATGAAATGCTTGATGCGATTCGAGAAACTCTTGATAAGGCATGAAAGAGCCCTGGCATTGTCCCTCGAACGGGCGTATTTGCACGCCTGAAAATCGGTGGGCCGGCTTTCCAACACTCCACGGTCAGAAGTGGATACCCAGGAAATGCACGGCCTTGTGAAAAGCAAATGTAGAAGGGGCGAATCCGAGAGCGAAGCCGGGCATCCTGGACAGTGTTCAGGATGCCCGGCTTTTTTGTAGCCGTTGCATCCGAGTGTCCTCTAAAAAAGGCTGATCAACATGCGGGTTCCCACGACAAGGAGCAGAAAGGCGAAGACACGTTTGAGTTTCGGAACCGGAAGGCTATGAGCGAGCTTCACGCCCAGGGGTGCCGTCAGCACGCTGGCAGCCACAATTCCAGCCAGGGCGGGGAGATAGATATATCCGAGAGAGTAGCCCGGCAAGCCCGATGTGTGTATGCCGTTGTAGATGTACCCGACCGTTCCGGCAATGGCGATGGGGAAGCCAATGGCGGCCGAAGTTCCGATGGCCTTGTGTACTGGCAGGTTGCACCACATCATGAAGGGGACCGAGAGGGTGCCGCCTCCGATGCCCACCAGGCTGGAAACTCCCCCAATCACATTGCCCACGCCGAACATGCCGAGGTTTCCCGGGAGTTCCCGCGAAGGCTTGGGTTTTCGGTTGGTCAGCATTTGAGCCGCCACATAATAGAGAAAAACGACGAAAAAGGCCTTCAAGAAGTTGGTGGATAGGCGAGCTGCCACGCAAGAACCCAGAAATGTACCGAGCAAAATGCCGGGGACAATGCGTTGGACCACAAGCCACTGAACTGCCCCTCTTTTGTGGTGGGCCCAGAAGCTGGAGACGGAAGTAAAAATGATACTGGCCATGGAAGTCCCTAAGGCCAAATGCATGACGAGTTCATTGGGAATTTTTTGCCAGGTCAGACATAAAACCACCATGGGGACAATAATCAGTCCTCCGCCAATTCCTAGCAGGCCGGCGAGTATTCCGGCAATTACGCCGACAACGAGGTAAATCATGATAACGGACAGCATGAGAGGCTCCTTCTAAATAACATGATGTCTCCGGGCGAAAAGCACTGCTCAGTTTCAGTCCCCCAGGGCTCTCTTTTTCGAAGAAAGACTTTGACGGACGGCATTTACTGAAAAGAGATTTCAGTCCTGCATTTCAAACGAGTTTCAGGTAGACCTAATGCGTTCTTTGCCAAAACAGCTCACAGAGCTGGGGATGCCTGTTCGGAATCTTCCTATGTATCAGGTTCGAATACGGTCTTTTCCACTCTCAGGATATGTTCTTTCATTGCCTGATATGCCATATCCGGATCTCTACTTTCCAATGCATCGATAATTTTCAGATGTCCCACAACGGAAGCCTTTCTTCTACTGCCGCTTTGCAAGAATTCTGAACGACTCTCGTTTAAAATTTCATTTATTGTATTGAATACTTCCTGAACCACTTTATTTTTGGATGCCTGTATGATTTGTTCGTGGAAGGTCTGATCCAGGTCCGAATCCGTCTCTCCTGCCAAAATCTTTCTTTCCTGATCGCAGACGATGATCTTCAGACGGTCGAGTTCTTCCAGGGTAATATTCTTCGCAGCGAGGTAGGCTACCTGAGGTTCCAAAAGCAGCCTAAACTCGAGGATATCCCGTAATCGGTCCTTTTCGGCGTGAATGACAAAGGCAAAAGGGTCCACCAAAAGAGAAGGATCCACTGCGCAGACGTAAGTTCCATCTCCGCGGCGGCTTTCAAGGATGCCTTTTTCCGAAAGGGCCTGCACGGCTTGCCTCACACAGTTGCGGGAGACCCTGAAGGTTTCTGCGAGAGTCCTCTCAGGGGGAATCTTATCTCCTATCTTGAGATCTCCCTTCTGGATCATTTCCTGAATCTGTTCCACAATATCTTTGTAAAGATACTTTTTCTTCGAAACAGGCTTATCCGGAGGACTCCTGTCCTCTTTGGGTTGGACACACTGAATTTCCATTGGTATATCCAATTTTTCGCCGTGTTGGCATTGAAAAGTTCCGGCATATTGCCATTGTCTGTCATTATTGGTTCTACCAATAACAAGTCCGTTTCGATTTTTCAAGGCATTTTTTAAGGACGTTTTTTTATAATCTGGATGTGTTCTCTATTTACAATAGCTTGTCTTCAGTCGAGTGTTGATGTGTTTTTCTAAAGGTAGAACCAATTTTGTCCAGATTTGAAGGTGTAGCGTGTTTGTTTGCTTTCAGTTCTGGAGTGCGGATCATTGGAGAGTGGGCTTGCTTTTCTTTTCGAGGAGTTCCGGCCGGGGGGCATTTTCCCCTATCTGTTGATTTTTTGTTGGATGACCTGTCCTCTCTGTCGGCTTTGGAACGCTTGAAACGGGAGGGGGAATTCTGATAATAGTACCGGGAACGTGACATTGTGTGGGAAAGGGATCGAGTTTTGAAAAGTGCAATCATGAGTGAAACACAACATAAAGGAGGATCTACAGGTCCTCACCAGTTTCAATTGGAGAGCTGGATCAGCTGTGCCCCCTTCGAACGGTTATTGCATTTGGAAATTATTGAAGCCCAGAATGGAAAGGCCACTCTCACCATGCCTTTTCTTTTGGATTTTGCTCAGGGGGGTGGCTTGATGCATGGGGGGGCGTTGGTCAGCCTGGCGGATACAGCGGTGGTGATGGCCATCAAGAGTCTTCTTCCCCAGGGGACTCATTTTGCAACGATTTCAATGGAAATTAAATTCCTATATCCTGTGAAGCAGGGTGTTGTGACTGCGAGAGCAGAGGTCATTCACCGGGAAGGCAGGACCATAGATGGCCGGGCAACCCTTTACAACGAGGAGGGGAGATGCGTTCTCGAATTTTGTTCTGTTTTCAAGATTGCAAGGGACAAAACTATTAAAGAAATCAATGTCAAAGGGAGTTGAAGTCGATGAGGGCAGGTTTTCCACGGCCCATGTGAAAACGTGGAATCAGACTTCGCTATCCATGCAATCCCGTCATATCGAGCCAGCTTGGATCAGACGGTGAACTTGTACCCAATGCCGTAAACCGTGGTGATGACATCCTGGTTAGGAAGTTTCTGAGCGATTTTCTTGCGCAAATTTTTTATATGCGTGTCGATGGTGCGGTCGTAACCTTCAAAGTCATATCCCTGAACCTGGTTCAAGAGCTCGTTTCGGGAAAAGACGCGAGTGGGATGTGCCATCAAGACTCTAAGCAGGCTGAACTCACTGGGTGTCAACTCCAGGCTCTCGCCGTTTACGGCTACTTGGTGCGTTTTATCATCCAGCATAAATGGCCCTACGACCATCTTTTCCATAATGGGGCCGGTATTGGCTCTCCGTAGCACCGCTTTTACCCGGGCAACGACCTCGCGGGGACTGAAAGGCTTGCAAATATAATCATCAGCCCCGAGTTCCAATCCTATCAGACGGTCCACTTCCTCTACCTTTGCCGTCAACATGATGATAGGAACAGAAGAAAATCTGCGGATTTCCCGGCAGACTTCCATCCCGTCCATTCCCGGAAGCATGATGTCGAGCAAGATCAGGTCGGGTGCACTCTTCTTGACATGAGACACCGCTTCGTCCCCCCGTTCGAGAGAGGATACCTTGTATTGAGCTTTTTCCAGGTAATCCCGCAGAAGTTCCACTATTTTCTTTTCGTCTTCCACTATCAGTATATTTGCACTTGTCATAGTTTCAACCTGCATGATTTCATTTTGGCTATGCACAGGCAGTATTCGGGAACCCGATTTCGATCCTGAGACCGCCTGACGCTCCGTTGGCTGCACTGATCTCTGCACCGTGGCTCTCTGCGATCGTTTTGCAGATGGCGAGCCCCAGCCCGCTTCCGCCTTTGCCGCGGGTCCTGGATGCGTCGACCCGGTAGAGTCGATCGAACAAGCGGCCAAGAGACTCTTGAGGAACCCCGGGACCCGAATCCTCGAGATAGAGGGTCACCCGGTTTCCCTTTCGTTCCCGCCAGACGAGCAGGGTTCCCGGAGAATCAGTATAGCGAAGGGTATTTTCAATCAAGTTGGAATAGAGCTGCGACAGGCGGTCTCTATCCCCCTGTATCATGAAGTCATCTTCTTCCGGCAGTTCGTCATGAACTGTGATTTGTGATTGCATGAGCCTGGTTTCGAAAAGTCTTAAAACGTCTTTTAACACTCTCAGCGGATGTACCGGTTTCTTGTTCAAATGCAACGAGCCGCTATCCGCCAGAGAGAGTTCATGGAGGTCTTCTACGATCTTTGCAAGATGTAACGCTTCCGTATGGAGCGAATCAAGAGAATCTTCCGTCACCTGACGCACGCCATCCTGCATGGCTTCGATTTCTCCCCGCAGGACGGAGAGAGGGGTTCGAAGTTCATGGGAAATATCGGAAATCCATTGTTTTCGCATGAGTTCATATTTTTCCAGGGTTTGCGCCATGAGATTGAAGTCATTTGCCAATTGTCCGAGTTCATCGCTGGTGTGCACCTGGATGCGTGTATCGAATTTGAGGGATGTCAGGGCCTGAGTGCCGACAGTAAGTTGTCGGATGGGAGCCAGAAGGTGCTTGGAGAGGAGAAACGAGACGATGGCTGCGAGCAATAGAATACCGCCTCCCGTAATGAAGAACCCCTGGGTTTGTTTTTTTATGAAGGCGATGGCGAGAGGGTGGGACAATCGATCTCGTTTCTCGAGCGCCAGCCAGCCGATATTCCTTCCATCCAGGGTGATCTCGCGAAGGGTATGCTTGCTTGATGAAAGCACAGAAGGTCTTCCAGCCACCAGGCGTTCCTGAGTATCGAAAAGGGAAAGCCGAAAGATGATCCTGAGCGGGTCTCTGGGGGGGGCCGGATTCCTCCTGAAGTTCTGCATGGCAACGTATGCGTCGTCATGAGGTCGCTGGCGGTACGGAGGCCCCGGAGGACCTTCCAGATTGTTGAAATCTTCTTTCTCCTCTCCCAATCGAAGCTTCTCCAGCCAAAGCTGATGATTTTCCCTCAATGAATTCCAACTGTGGTGCTTCTCATATTCTTCGCTCAAAATCTTGACAATATGGTCAAGTTTTTCCAATTCCATTTTATTCACAAATTCTTCAAAATTTTGTTCAACATAGAAACGCATGATTCCAACCATCAGAGCCACAATCATCAAGGATGTCAATAAAAAAGCGCCGAAAATTTTATGTGCCAGCTTAAGTTTCACTTATCGATTTCTCCCATTCCCATACGCCGTATTCTATGGTCCGTAACATTGTCTCGAACGCATCACTGCAATAGACTAATGAAATATAACTTCTATTTCAAAGAATTCATGAATCTTCACATTAATCACACCGCTTCTTCATCCTTTCCACACAATCGATCGATCCCACAATCTTCACATCTTTCCTTCATAGTTTCTCCACAATTGAATGTTAATTCATGCACACATTTCAGGGTTGAGATTTTCTATGAAATGAGGCGGTTGAAGTCTGACAAGATTAGAGGAGACTGCTATGAATCGAAGAAAGAACCTTGGGGGAGCAAGCGTTTCGGTTCCGTCGGCTCAAGAGTCCTTCGAGGTGTTTGGCGAGGGTGTGAGTTGCGAAAAGAGTGCTGCAGGGGATACTGTGGACCAACCGGGTAATGTAAAAAACACCTTGAAGGAGGCTTTTCTCACCGTCATGGGTGTGATTGTCGTGGCTACAGCCATGGTCGTCTATTATCAAAGCGCCTTCTGATTTCATGCACATTTCAAAAAAAGAATTTTAGAATTCGAGAATGGAAATAGATTGTCAAAAAAAGGAGATAAGATAATGAAAACAATAAGTTTATCAAAGGCCGGCTGGACTTTGCTCTTCGCAGGAATGATGTTTTTTATCCCTGCAAACGGCTACTCCCAGGAAAACACCGCCCCTCCAAAAGCGGGAGACAGGTTCATTCAAAATTTCGACAAGGATGGCGACGGAAAGGTCTCTCGGGAGGAATTCCCCAGTCGTGAGGAAGCGTTCACCAGGTTGGATACCAATGGGGATGACGTCGTAGATGCCGGAGAGGCTCCCGGCAAGGGAAGATTTATCCAAAAATTCGACAAAGACGGTGACGGGAAGGTGTCTCGTGAGGAATTTTCCGGGCATGACGATCGTTTTGCTCGAATGGACAAAAACAGCGACGGTTACATCGATTCCGAAGAGATTTCTCGAATGCAGCATCGGTGTGGTAAAAGAGGCGGCAATTTCATCAAACGTTTCGACACGAATTCGGATGGAAAAATATCGAAAGAGGAGTTCCGCGGCCCCGATGAACGTTTTACCAGCCTGGACAAAAACGGCGACGGCTTTATCGATGAAAGTGAGGTGCCCCGGAAGCCTCACCGCGGTGCCGTTGGAGACAACTCCAATAACCAATGAGTCTCAGGGGATTCTCATGTGAGTGTCTACCACAAAATACAGTTCGGGGTTCTATCCTGACATGAGATCTTGAGGAATTGAATCTCGTTAAGGCATAAGAAAAGGCTTCTTTATCCCTGATTTTTCTCCTCCATTGGGGTCTCTCCGACAGACCCCAATGATTTTCCATCGCCCCCCTTCAAAGGGGGGGCTTCAAAAACTTCCAGGCGGGAGCATGACTTTTTCCGTGGTGTTCCAGAATAACGGAATATGGAACTTGGCGCCGACATGCAGGCCGGATTGTTAATTGTTCATATATATTAACATGCTGGTTTCTTTGAGGAAGATAAAAATAAAGAGGCCTTTTGTCTGGATTTCATTGAATATTTCGATATTATTGCACATAAAGTATAGAATATTCTAATGGCATTGACTAAGAAAGGAGGCTGTTATGGGCGAGGAGATGGAAGTCGGTTGTGCACGACCAACCGGAGGTCCGGTGGGGGAGGCAATCCACGAACAATCGGAGAAAGACATCACACCTGTCAGGGAGGTTGTATCCATGATACGAGTCGGAAAGAAAGCGCCAGATTTTGTCGCCCCGGCGTATCAGCAGGGGAAGTTCGTGTCGGTAAAACTTTCGGAATATCTTGGAAAATGGGTTTTGTTGTGCTTCTACCCGGGTGATTTCACCTTCGTCTGAGCCACTGAACTTTCGGCAGTTGCCGAAAAGTATGCGGAATTTCAGAAGCTGGGCGTGGAAATCCTTTCCATGAGCATCGACAGTGTTTTCGTTCATAAGATGTGGGACGATAACGAGCTTTCCAAAATGGTGGAAGGGGGTATCCCTTTCCCCATGCTTTCGGATGCGGGAGGAAGGGTTGGAAAAGTTTTTGGTGTTTTCGATGAAGATGCCGGTGTCGAAACGCGTGGAAGGTTCATCATCGATCCTGAGGGAGTAGTTCAGGGATTCGAGGTTCTTACTCCTCCGGTGGGACGGAATGTCGAAGAATCCATAAGACAGGTGCAAGCCTTCCAGGTAGTGAGAGAGAGTAAGGGTAAGGAAGCCACACCATCGGGATGGAGGCCTGGGAAACTTACTCTGAAACCGGGCCCGGATCTCGTCGGTAAGGTTTGGGAAGTCTGGAAAACTCGTATGGCCTTCGATTAACCGCCATGACCGGAGCGGCCTCAACGAAAAATAAAAGCAAAATCCGAATTCCTGTTTTTGCTGATTGACTTAAAAAGATTTTTCTGTGTGGTAAGTAGCTTGCGAATCCCTGCAGCCGTCTTTTCCGCATGTTTCTGGTGAGGATGACAGCTGCAGGGCCTGTTGCTCAGTCTCGCTATTTCAATCCATTCCATCGCCTTTTCAATGGCGATCCTGCCCGCTGTTCACCCAGCGGTATGAAAAGCTTTTTCAGGTCTTACGGTGCCGATCTTGCCCCTGATTTCAAAACAATCCATTCCCGAACCACTATATTCTTTATCGGAAGATAGACATATATTCCCTTTTTTCGCCGGCTTTTTCGTCAAGTTCAGCCTGAAGGTTGCCTCTTTTTTAATCAAAAAAATGTATTATTCAATATCTACAATGGCATATAATATGAGCACTAAATTCTATGCGTTTTTTGACCTGCTATATCCGGCATGGGATGTTATCTTTTAAAAAAAATTGTCGAAAAACCCATAGAGAAATAGAATCGATACCGAGGGGAGTCACGATGAAGGTTATCGGAATTGAAGGGAGTCCAAGGGAAGACGGAAACACTGAAAAGCTGGTAAGAGCCATTTTGGCCGGCGCTGCTCAAAAAGGCGCCGACACCCGGTTTTACAAAATTTCAAAAATGAATATCTCGCCTTGTAGGGGGTGCATCGGCTGCAGGGAGAGCGGTATTTGTGTGATCCAAGACGAAATGACGATACTCTACGATGAAATACAAGCTTCCGATGCCATCGTATTGGGTTCGCCTATATATATGTGGCAGGTGACCGCTCAAACAAAAATGCTAATGGACCGTCTCGTGGTATTTGTCAAGCCTGATTTTTCCTCCCGCCTAAATGGGAAGAAGGATTTGGTGTTGGCTTTCACGCAAGGAAATCCGGATCCGCAATCCTTTAAATTCTATTTCGATTATCTCGAAAAGCTGTTTTCATTTATGTATTACGATGTCAGGGGAAGGGTTGTTGCTCATGGGATGCGAAAAAAAGATGACATTCTCGATCAAAAAGAGGTACTGGAAAGGGCAAGAGAGATCGGGAAAAGCCTAGTGGCCTGACTCTGCATTGCTCATGGCGCAAATCATGCTACCGCCATGTCTCCCATCGCCTGTTGAACATGTTGATTTCATGAATCTCGGATCTTCTCCATCGGACTGTCTCTCTCAAGCACATTCAAAGTAGGGTTTTCGTTCGCCATTATAAAGTGGTGCTTTGCCAATACAGGAATCCGGTTTGTAAGATGAAGGGATAAACATTGGATTCATCTTGATGCTTTTCATTTGAAGGCTGAATATCCCCGGATTTGCAGGCTTACTCCACAAGACGCATCAACAGATGACGGCTTTCCCAAATGGGTCGTATAGATGGGGAAACAACCGGAAAGGAAATGCCCGATGTGTGAATACAAAGTGATCTTTCAGCCCTTTAACAAGGCGATAACTGTGGCCGACGGCGACAATCTCCTTCGTACGGCCATGGAAGCCGGTGTCCATATCAATGCATCGTGTGGTGGCGCCGGTGTATGTGGCAAGTGTCGAGTTTTGATCGAGAGTGGAACCGTTGAGGGCGGCATTACGGAAAAGCTCAGTGCTGATGACCTGGCCAAAGGGTATCGGCTGGCATGCCAAAGCAGGATTCGAAGCGATCTGGTCGTGCGAATCCCTGTTGAATCCGAAGTCGATGCGGGGGTCCTGAATAAATTTGCCACTCCCCGTAAGACTGCCCGCATTCATCAGGTCGATTTCGAGGAACTGAAGGATCAGGGACTGTTCATTCCCCCTGTAGAGAAGCGCTACCTGGAACTTCCCCCGCCCAATGACCAGGATCGTCTGCCGGATGTCACCCGGCTCATCAATTTTCTCAAGGCCAAATACAATGAACATCGGCTCGTGGCCAGGCTTCCGGTGATACGCAAGATCCCCGATACCCTGAGAAACTCCGCATTCAAGGTAACCGCCACCCTTGCCCGGCCGGTGCACGAAGGCCGCAAAACCCATATCATCAATATTGAACCGGGCGACACGACGAACCGAAATTTCGCCATAGCCATGGATATCGGTACCACAACGGTTTATGGGCAATTGATCGATCTTATAAGCGGTGAGGTTGTGGCTCAGCACGGGGAATTCAATGGCCAAATCAGCTACGGGGAAGATGTGCTCAGCCGTATCGTCTTTGCCGAAAGACCAGGAGGGCTCGATAAGCTGCATCAGGTAGTTGTGGCCACCATCAATACCATCATCCGACGGATCGTCAAAGAGGCGAAGGTTGAGCTCGACGAGATTTCGAGCATCACGCTGGCTGGCAATACCACGATGACACAGTTGCTGCTCAAAATAAATCCCCGCTACATTCGCTTTGCCCCCTACGTTCCCGCCTCAACCCTGTATCCCCCCATCAATGCTGTGGATTTGGGTCTGGAATTGGGGGATCATGTCACGGCGCTTGTCTACCCCGCCATTTCTTCTTATGTGGGTGGGGATATCGTCGCTGGAGTGATGGGCGCCGGTCTGTACCGGACAGAAGAGGTCACTCTTTATTTGGATATCGGCACCAATGCCGAAATCGTTGTGGGAAACAAGGACTGGTTCGCCTGCGCTGCCTGTTCGGCCGGCCCCGCCTTTGAAGGTGGAGGGATCAAATTCGGTATGCGTGCGGCCAAAGGGGCAATTGAGGATTTTTCAGTGGACCCTGTCTCCCTTGAACCGATGCTGGTGACCATCGGCAATGTTCGACCGAAGGGAATCTGCGGTTCGGGACTCATTACCATTGTAGCCACATTCTTTGAAATGGGCATCATCGACAGTCGGGGAAAATTCCATGTGAATCTGAAGACCGATCGGGTGCGTGAAGCCGATGGCGTCTGTGAATATGTTCTCGTCTGGGCTGATGAAACACAGATTGATCGGGATATTACCATCAGCGAAAACGATATAGACAACCTCATTCGGGCCAAAGGGGCCATTTTCAGTGGTTTCCAGACCTTGCTGGAAGAGGTCGGTCTGCGCTTTGAGGATGTCGATAAAATCGTCTTGGCGGGGGGCTTCGGCAGCTACATTGATCTCGAAAAGGCCATGGTTATTGGGCTCCTTCCGGAAACGGACCCCGAAAAGATCACTTTTATCGGCAACGGCTCGCTCATGGGGTGTCGCATGAGCTCTCTCACCAACCGCATTCGCAGGGATGTCGTGGAGGTGACGAAGAAAATGACTAATTTCGAGCTGTCGGAGACGCCTTCCTTCATGAACCGCTATGTGGCATCACTCTTCCTGCCCCACACGGAAATCAACCATTTTCCCAAGCTCAAAGCGCGCATGAGTGCCCGCAGAAGGTTTCTGCGCTAGATCGAAACCGTCATCCTGCCTTTTTTTGAGCGGGAAGAAGAGGGCGTCCTGTGTATGGTGACCCTGTTTTGGAATGAATTTTTTTTTCCGAGCAACCATCCCGCAGATGAGTTGCTCGGCATGGAATCAGGCAACTTTGTAGCGGCTGAAAGTCGCTGATCCGTCACTCCTGTCTATTCCATGGGAGTGTCGAAGCAGTTGCTCATGAGCACTTCTGATCAGGTGTTCGGTAGTTTCCCAGGAAATACACGCATCCGTAATGGAAACTCCGTACTGCATCTCTTCCAGATTTCCTTTGTTCTTCTGATTGCCTTCGTAGAGGTTGCTTTCGAGCATCAAACCGATCAGCGAGTCATTGCCGTCGATGCGTTGATTGATGACATCCTGCCAGACCATTGCCTGGATCTGGTGTTTTTTCCTCGAATTGGCGTGGGAACAATCGACCACGATAGTCTCGGGGAGTCCCTTTTCCCTCAAGAGGTTGAGAGCTTCCTGGATGCTGACCGAATCATAATTGGGACGGCGGCCGCCGCGCAAAACGATGTGTGTGTATGGGTTGCCGGTGGTCTTGACGATGCTTGTTTGACCATTCTCATCCATGCCCAGGAAACTCTGAGGCGAGCTGGCGGCGATCATGGCATTCAGGGCGGTTGCAAGGCCTCCGTCCGTGCAGTTTTTAAATCCTACGGGCATGGAAAGACCGCTCGCCATTTCCCGGTGCGTTTGGGATTCGGTCGTCCGCGCGCCAATAGTAGCCCAGCAAACCAACCCTGCAATGTATTGCGGTGTAATGGGATCGAGCATCTCGCTGGCGGTCGGCAGGCCCATTTCGGTGATTTTCAGAAGCAGGCTGCGCGCTTTGCGCAATCCAGAAACGATATCACAGGATCCGTCAAGCCAGGGGTCGTTGATCAAACCCTTCCATCCCACGGTCGTCCTCGGTTTCTCAAAGTAAACGCGCATCACCAGGTAGATTGTGTCCTTGACACTTTCTTTGAGGGCGTTGAGCCGTTCGGCATATTCCAGGGCAGCCTTTTCATCATGAATCGAACAGGGTCCCACAATCACCAGAAGCCGCGGATCTTCTTTCCGCAGGATTTTCTGGATCACTTCACGCCCCTCAACTACTGTCTGGTGGGCTTTTTCCGTCATGGGCAATTCATCTTTCAATGCGTTTGGAGAAATGAGGGGAATGAATTCTTTAACGTTGATGTCGTGGGTTGGTTTCATTGTCATTTTCCTTTTCAGACCAAAAAATAAAAAAACCGTAAGACCTCTGCCCTACGGTTTTTTCGAAATAAAAAAAAGCCGCGGGCTCTTTGGCTGCCTGCGGCTTGTTTATTTTTTGGAGTCGTGTGTTTCAGCGCACCTCAGGCAGACGAGTGGTATAATAATAAAAATAATAATAACCAAAAAGTCCGCTGAAAATGAGCTGTACCATAAAATAATCTTTCTATAAAGTTAACTATTTTAAAAATAGATAGACAAATATGTCGATGTTGTCAAGAATTTTCTCATCATTTGCAGCAAATTTCCAATCCTTTTCTTTGACTTCCTTGACCCCATCGAAGTGAAAGCGCGTTGAGATCAAGTTTCACCTATTTTGCCCGATATGCAGCCCATTATGCTGGGACCATTTTTTTGATGATTCTTTTCTTTGATGGTAGAGTGGTGTCGTTACTTCATCGGGCTCTTTTCGGTGTACTTTTTCATGTGTCACAAATGGAGTGTGTGAGAGGATCTATGAGTCATTTTTTCAGAGCCTTCCAAAGTCTGTTTTTCGTTTTTTCCCTGACGAGTTTCCTGGTCTGTTCCGGCTGCATCAAACCAAAAATCACACTCTTTCCAGATGGTGCCGAGCCCCTCAAAGAGTACACTTTGCAGGGAAGCGGTAAACAAAAAATACTGATCATCCCGATCAAGGGTTTCATTTCCGACAGTCCCAGGAACTTGCCTTTGTATCGCAAAGTCGGCATGGTTCAGGAAGTGGTGGCTCACTTGAAACGGGCGGAAAAAGACGAAGATATCAAGGCGGTCCTTTTGAAAATTGATTCACCGGGGGGATCAGTCACGGCAAGCGATATCTTGTACCATGAAATCCTGAAATTCAAGGAACGCAGCGGGGTAAAATTGATTGCGGTCATGATGGGAGTGGCGGCCTCCGGTGGGTATTACATCTCGCTGTCCGCGGACCTCGTTATGGCGCATCCCACTTCGATCACCGGTTCGATAGGCGTTGTCTTTTTACAGCCCAATGTATCGGGACTCATGGATAAGATGGGTTTGGAAGTACAGATAGATAAATCGGGAAGGAACAAAGACATGGGATCTCCGTTCCGAAAGGCTACGCCGGAAGAGCAGAAGATTGTTCAGGGGCTGGTTGACGATCTTGCGGGGAGATTTCTTTCTCTCGTGGACGAGCGTCGAAAACTCAGCGACGAAGCGAAAAAAGATATCGCTTCCGCACGTATCTACACCGCTTCGGATGCCTTGCGCCTTGGGTTGGTGGATCGCATCGGATATCTGGATGATGCAATCCTTGAAACCATCAGGATGGCGGGACTTCCAGAAGACGCCAGGGTTGTGGTGTACCGCCGGAGTGAATATGCCGACGATAACTTCTACAACACCTCCAGCAGCAAAAGAGGGATGCCGGATATAAACCTGATCCAGCTGGATTTGGTGGAATCCATTCCCCCTTTTCGCAGCGGGTTCTATTACCTGTGGCTTCCGGGGCAATCCGACTGATCATATAATGAAAACATTCGGAGTTTTCCCTGTATCATTTCTCAAATCTACTTTTTCACACTCTTCCTGGCCGGTCTTGCTACTTTTACAACGGATTCTTTTCCGGCTTTGCTTTTTTTGAATTTCTTGAGAATGAACTCAGCTTCAGAACATGGGACGGTGATAAAAGAACAGGTATCTTGTATTTCAATGTTTTCAATCATACTTCGAGCGGTTCCGGCCTTTTTCTCGATAAACGTCAGAAGGTTTTCTTTTGTCGTTTTCGTGTTTTTCCCTCTGGCAATGAAGAGGCGCGTTTTGCCCTGTTCCCCAACATGCGCCTTACCTTTCACATTACTCTTCCTGGTTTTGATGGGCGTCATTTTCCGGTAATTGCTCGCATCCAAAGTTTTGCCGAAGGAATATTTGAGGATGGCAGCCACAATATCTTCAGCAGGATTTTCAGAAATCAACTCCCTTGCCCATTGTCTGTATTCGCCGATTTCGTTGTTCTCTGCAACAGTTAGGATATCGTTGGTGATTCGCTTTTTTCTAGCATCGACAATCTGGCTCACTTTCGGTACGTCTTCTTTGCGGATGACAGCCTTGGCGATCCGCTTAATGAAGCCGAGCCTCTTGAATTCATCCGGCGTTATAAAGGTTATGGCTGTTCCCTGCTTGCCGGCTCTGCCCGTTCTTCCGATACGGTGAATATACGCCTCGGGATTTTCCGGAAGAGAATAATTGATGACATGAGTCAGATTGTTCACATCGATACCGCGTGCGGCGACATCCGTTGCTACAAGTATGGACAGTTGCTGCTTTCTGAACTTGCCAAGGATCTTTTCCCTTTGCGATTGGGAAATATCTCCATGCAGCGCATCGGCGGGATAATTTCTTTCGATCAGTTTCGTTGCCAGTTCGTCTACTTCTATCTTGGTTCTGCAGAAAACCATCCCATAAAAATCGCTTTCCATGTCAATGATTCTGCTCAAAGCTTCCAGCTTGTCCTGTCTAGCCACTTCAAAGTAGACCTGATCCGTAAGGTCTGTGGTCGGCTCTGTCCGGGTTTTGAGATGGGTATAATTTCCCATGTATTTTTCGGCGAGCTTTTTGATGCGGTCCGGCATGGTGGCGGACAACAGAAGCACGCGCTTATATTCTGGAGTGTATCCGAATATTTTTTCGATATCCTCGATAAAACCCATATTGAGCATTTCGTCCGCCTCATCGAGAATAAAGTACTGAACTTCATCCAGATCCAGGCTCCCCCGGTTGATGTGGTCGAGGACCCGGCCGGGAGTTCCCACAATGATAGAGACCCCCTGCCTCAGTTTTTTGAGCTGCAGTTCAATGGCTTGACCGCCATATATGGGCGCCACGGATAGATTGCTTTCACCCTTCAAGGAAATGATTTCCTCGCAAACCTGGATCACGAGTTCGCGGGTTGGCGCCAGGATGATCGCCTGCGTTTTCCTCGAATCCGGTTTTACTCTTTCAATGAGTGGCAGAGCGAAGGCCGCCGTTTTGCCCGTGCCCGTCTGAGCCTGGGCGATGATGTCTATCTCGTTTTGGAGGAGAAGAGGAATGGCCATGTTCTGGATTTCTGTCGGTTCTTCAAAACCCTTTGCGCGAAGAGCACGAAGGTTTTTTTCGGAAAGGCCCAAGTCTTTAAATTTTTGCATATTTTCTTCTTTTCGTATCATGTGGCGGTTTTCGCCGATTTTTATTGCAAATGATGAATGCTCTTTAGACAATGCGCTCCGTTCATACCCGTCTTCCATGGATGAATCAATATGCCGAGGCAATAGAACTTCCTTGCAAAAGTATTTCATGGCGGGGGGAACGGATGATGAGAGACGGTCAGGAGGGAATGGTCCTGCAGTCTTACATACCAGTTCATTCTATAAAACAATATAATATAACAAAATTCATAAATTTATCCTAATCTTTTTTGTAATTGAAAGGTCCGGAATTTTTCTTTTGGGGCCATGGAATGGATCTTTCTATGAAACGCAATGTTTGAAATCAGCCAAGAGGATAGAACTTCCAGGAATTCTTTAACAGCACGCTAAAGAAATCTGTGTTTTGGAAGTTCTTTTTTCAGGTAGCCGATGAAATCATCCGCTTTTTTTTCTGGAGCTCTCGTCAAGAGGCTGATACCGACATAGAGGATCAAACAGACTATCATTCCCCAAACCCCCGGCCAAAACCCCAGGGGTGTACGACCGGTAGACTGAAGTATCCATACGACGACAGAGCCAAATATCATGCTGGTCAAAGCTCCGGCCGCCGTGCCCCTCTTCCAGAAAAAGGCGCCGACCAGGCTGGGTACAACCATCATAAGGCCTGCCGAAGACGCCGTTGCAAGAGGGGCTATCATAAAAGCAAGGCCGGTCTGACCTGTCGCCCAGTATGCAAAGATGAAGAATATGGCAGCCAGAAGGGGAATGATCAGTTTCCCGATTTTGACTTCCATATCTTCAGAAACATTCTTTCCAAAGGTAACCTTCAAAAGGTCGCGTACAAACATGGAAGAGAGCGTCAATAGGATGGAGTCGATTGTCGTGATAGCCGCTGACAATATTCCGACCATTATGAACAGAGCTATCATCCGTGGAATAATCGGAAGCGAGAGCAGCGAAGGAGTGGCGAAGTCGGGGTTTTCCAGTCCGGGGATCAATAGTCTTGCGCCAAAGCCCCACAATATGGAGACCATTGTATAGATAAACCCGAAAATGAGGAATCCCCCGATCATCTGTTTGAAGGCGCAAACCGATTTTGGCACAAAGAGTCTTTGAGTCACCTGCGGATTGGAGATGGAGAAAAAGAGCCAGGGCAGGGCGAGTCCGAAAAATACATTGAATTTGAAAAGACCCGCTCCAGCCAGCAAATGTGGAATCTTTCTCTCCATTTCGTTGAAGAAAATCCGAAAGCCTCCAAATCCCTTGTAAACCAGAAAGCAGAGGGCCACTATAGAAGTTGCGAGCATGATGATCGACTGAAAAGCATCGGTCCAGGCAACGGACCGCAAGCCGGCGATATTGGACCAGATGATGGCCAGGAGGGTGGCGATGAGCATTCCTGCCAGAACGGAGACGGCTCCCTTGGAAACCCCCGAGAGGAGATAACCGATTCCCATCAGTTGAACGGCCGCATAAGGAATGAGAAAGATAAGGCAGAGCAGGGCCGCGACAATCCCGACAGCCTTGCTTTCGTAACGGTCGGAAAGGAGCTGAGCGTGAGTCAGATAATCAAACCTACGCCCTACCAGCCAAAACCGCGGACCAAAAAACACCACCAATGCGAGTCCGCACAGGTAGGTGAGTTCAAACCCGAGGGCTCCTACTCCCAGTTTGTATGTCAACCCTGTAAGCCCCACCATCATGAAGGCGCTATAACTGGTTGCCGCATAGGTCAGGGCGGATACAAATCCGCCCAGTTGACGATTCGCAAGAAAAAACTCATTCATTCCATGGCCGAGGTTTTTCTTCGCTATGACCGCGACGACAACTCCCAGCACAACGTAAATGAAAAGGGCTGACCATACATAGAAGTTCTCACTCACGTTTTACCCTCTGAATTCTCATCTTTGTCTTCCTGCCATCGGAGGAAGATCAAGAACATGCTGACGATGGCCACTAGAATCCACACGACCCAAAAGAGAAAACTGCCTGTAATCTTTGGAATATCCTTCAGCACACAGAACGGAACGACAAAATCCAAAGCAATGAGAAACACAAACCAGGAAACCCATGCTCCAAAAGATTTTCTCATTTCTTGACTCTTCACAAAAATTTAAAGGATTCTTATTCCCCCGAACCAAAATGCAGAGGTTCTTTCCCGAAGCTTCGATTTCTTACTCATATGTATAGTTTTGCTGCAACGATGGCTTTCTTGCACTGAAATGGAATACTCTGACTTTTTCGCTGATGCTGAAACCGAGGTATTCACACTTCGGGATAAACGGCTCAAGTAATTTTGAGCACAACATATTTTATGACAAAAAGGTTTGAAAGCTAAAGGGAAAATGCGGAGCAGGCAAAAGTTACCCGGGGCGGGAAGCGGGAAGGGGTTCCTCAGGGGGAATTCTGCAGCAAAGGAAAACTCCCCTCCCCGGGCTATTTCATTGTGGGAAGGCGACTGAAATGCATTCAGCCGTATTCATTACATTGTCATTTATGTCAAACGGTCAGCTTGCGTACAACGAAAAAGGTTCCATTTCCACCTTGACGGTCTTGACCCCTTTGATGTTTTTTGCAGCAGTCATTATCTGCGATGTGAGAACAGTGTCTTCAAGCTGTGATTTAACGGTCACGGTTACATTGCCGTCTTCGGCGAAGAGGCGGGCATGTGGAGCCATTTCTATGATGGCTGCATTCACTTCTGCTGCCAGAGCCAGATCATCCATGGCCTTCTGTGATTGGGGTGTGGTTTCAAAACACTTTTGCCGCGCAGCATAGCAAATGGTTTCGACCGCTTCATCGACGGATATTTTCTTTAAATGGATGATGAGATCATAGAGGGACGGATCCGATGTATCCAGCCCATAGAGGGATTTGCTCCATTTCCTTCGCTGTTCATCGTCGCTTTTGAGGAGTTCCATTGCCTCCTTCTTGGAAATATTCTCCCGCTCCATTTCGACCCGGACGCGTTCATCCATATTGGCGATGATCCGGACTCTCAGGGCATGAGGAATTTCCCGGACAAAAAAGTGACCTGCCAGGCCGTGGTACACCACATTGTCCTTGCGCAGGTAGTCGAGGAGAGTGGCTCTTATGTAGGCGATGTAACGTTGTTTGCCGTTTGTCAGGCGGTCCAGGATCGATGGAGCATCGTGGATCGCGCGATAGAGCTTGATCTGGGGGATGTTGAATATTTCAGAAGCCTCCAGAAGGATTTCCCTCGATATGCAGTCATATCCAAGTTCCTTGGCTACCTTCTCGGCAACCTCTTTTCCCCTGCTGTAGGAATCTCTTGAGAGGGTAATGATAGCCATAATTGTATTCCCTGTCGTTTCAAGTGTTTCTCTTAAAATGAACCATCCCCCATATGCGGAGGGGGATGATTCGATGCCGGTTGCTCAAGTATCAAGCGCTTTCTGTAACCAGGGGTGCAGCTGCCGCCGCGCGGCTTCCCTGCCACATGCTGGCGAGGATGATAATGGCTCCCGTAGCCAGGGCAAGGCACATGGTTAGGAAGCTGATGGTATTGAGAATGTTGAGTACCTTTTCTTCAAATGCCGTGATGCCAAGAGCATTCAGATAGGCTGGAATGGCGAGGGTTCTGCTGACCGCTACAATCAACATGATGGTAGCCATTACGGTTTTGATCATGTGCTCTTTGACATAAGTTGTTCCGATGGCGCCGAGCTGGACTCCGAGCAAAGATCCTGCCAGTATGAGCAGTGTCAGGCGAATGTCCACCATGCCGTGCATCGCCCAATTGATTGTTCCGCCCAAACCCATGGCGAAAGCAACCACTAGCTCCGTGGCGGATGCAACGATGCTCGATGCTCCCAATACGTAGATCATGCCCGGAACACCGATGAAGCCGCCTACTGCGATGGTGGCTGCGAGCATGCCGGTGGCGAAACCGACGGGGATGGTGAACCAGAGAGAAATCCTGACATTGGCTGCTTTAAAATGAATCATGGGAGGGATATTGATGGATTGCAGCTTTCGCGCCAACGCACAGATTTTGCACTCGCCGCCGGCCTTAGAACTCTTTAAGGCATCTCTCATGACATACGCTCCGACAATGCAGAGCACGGCGACAAAGGAAAGACTCACATACAGGTTGGAGCCGGCCTGTCCCCATTTTTCGAGAATCATATTTTGAATTTTAATGCCGATCTGAACTCCCACACCCGCCGAAGCCGCCGTGATGAGTCCCAGTTTGATGTCTACCTGTCCGTATTTGTATCGTTTATAGGCTCCCACAAGAGCTTTGGGGAACTTGTGACACATGTTGCTTGCAACGGCCACCGTACCTGGAACGCCAAGGCTCATCATGGCGGGAGTGAGTACAAAGGCTCCTCCCGAACCGATAAACCCGCTCACCAAACCTCCTATGAATCCCACCAGAAACAGGAAGATGATGGTTAGAGAATTCAAATCAATGAATTGAATGGATTCAGGGCTTAAGTTGTGCATCTGCAGCTCCTTGTCACGGGATATTTTTTGATGATTTGATTCCTTAGGGAGTGAGTTGCTCTTGAAATCCCCATTTCCCAAGGTGTGTGTTTCTGAAACTGTTTCTCGAATTCACTACATTCTGTGGAACGGGTTGACGTATGCGTAGGCACGAGGTCTTTTGGTGGCCACTTTTTTCTTTTGAATCGTCTTCTGATCCACCTTCCTGAGAGAATCCTGTTTCTTTGCTTCAATTCCCATGAGAGACCAGAGACTGCTGGCAAATGAACCATGAATGAAGGAGAAGACAAACACCGTGCCGATGGGAAGGGCTGCGTACCAACCACCTCTTGCAAACAAGTGCATTACCGTATCGGCTTTGGCGAAGACGGCTGCGTACAATGCCAAAGTGACGACCCCGAGGCCGAGGGTTTTGGCGATCTGTTGTTTACTGCTAAGATTCGATGAATTTGCCATGATGTTTTCTCCTTTTTGGTTCGAACGATTTGTTACAAGGCCAAATACCGGAATAGAAATTCCTTCAGCGATTTCCATGCGACTTTTTTCCGAATCCGTTACAACGAATTCAATGCGCTTCATTTCATGTTTCAGTTCTTCAATGGATGCGAGCAAGTTTCCGAACTTGACACGATGTTCACACTCGATACCGCTCAGCATAGCCCTCTCTTGAAATTTTCTTGCTGCCTTTAAGGTACTCTTCAGAAAAAATTCAGCGCGGTCCCTTGTCTTTTCCCCAAAGGGAAAAACATTCAGCGCGAGAATGCTGAAATCGAGACGTTCGGCAAGGAAGATGGCGTAGTCCATCACTTCTGCGGAGAAAGCCTCCTCTCTGCTCAACACCAGAATCTTGCGGCGTTCTCTGCTCACTTTATTAACGGAGCCTTGATCTCTGTTTTTTGTATGTACGCTGATGTCCATTTTTCATTCACTTTCCTGAGGTCTTGATTTTGCTAATTGTGAAAAGTGGTTTTATCAAGCAGCGTGCCATTCAAGAAAAATGTATTTAACAATTGGTTTTTATTGATTAAAATAGCTGAGTATGAATTTTGAGAAAATTTTCTTTATGTTGCATTTTGCAACATGCCTGGTTGTGTTGTAGGGTGTTTTATGGGTTCCGGCCCATTGAGCGGTGTTGCAACACTTGATCCTGTTTGTTGCAAATTGCAACACATGGTTTCTGGCTGTATTGGAGATCGTTTTTCCTCGAGGAGGATTGGCCGATGGTTTTCTTTTGGAAGGCAGAAAATACTGAAAATGAAGAAGCACAGGCGGGAACGGACCTGGACGATCTTCGCAAGGGAATCGAAAAGGCAAAGCTGCCCGCACCCGTAGCGCTCGTGGTCGGCAAGGAACTGGAACGGCTCGAGAAAATGGATTCTTCAAACCCCGATTACACCATTGGGTTAAATTACATGGATTATCTCCTCTCCCTTCCCTGGCACTCGTTTACCGAAGATAATCTCGACCTCAAACGAGCGGAGAATATCCTGGAATCTCACCATCACGGGTTGCGCCTCATTAAGGAACGCGTATTGGAGTACCTTTCCGTGCGGACGCTTTGTAGCCTGGCGGATTTTCAGATTCTTGTCGTGGATGATGAAGAAATAGCGCGAACCAATTTGGCCTACATCCTCAAGAAGGAAGGATACCGCGTTGTTACCGCCGGCAATGGGCTTGAAGCGGTCAAGAAAATGAAAGAGCATTCCTTCGATCTGGTGCTGACGGATTTGAAGATGGAGGGCATGGACGGCATTCAACTTTTGGAATATGCAAAGCAGCAGGAGCCGCGGCCGGAAATTGTTCTCATCACGGGCTATGCCACCGTCAGTACAGCGGTGGATGCGCTCCAGAAGGGGGCGGCTCATTATTTGCCCAAGCCCGTCGACCTGGACGAAATTCGCGCCACCGTGCGCGGTATCCGGGACAAGAAACGGCATTTACAGATGACACGCAGCCCTGTGCTCTGTTTCGCCGGTCCGCCGGGAACGGGAAAGACTTCCGTGGGTTGCTCCATTGCCGAAGCTCTGGAAAGGGAATTCGTTCGCATTTCCCTTGCGGGTTTGAGAGATGAGGCCGAGCTGCGTGGACACAGGCGAACTTACGTTGGGGCCATGCCGGGAAGAATCATTAACGAAATCAAAAGAGTGGGAGTGAAGAACCCTGTTTTCATGCTGGATGAGATCGACAAGATCGGTCAGGATTTCAGGGGAGACCCGGCCTCCGTGCTGCTCGAGATCTTGGACCCTGAACAGAATCAACGCTTTACGGACAATTACCTGGATATTCCTTTCGATCTTTCCGGAGTGATGTTCATCGCCACGGCCAATGCTGTGGATAAACTTCCGGAACCCCTTCTTGACCGGATGGAGGTCATCTATTTCCCCAGCTATACAGCCAGGGAAAAAAAGATGATTGCCGAGCAATACCTCATTCCTCGCCAGATGCGGGAGCATGCCCTCACCCGCAAAAAAATCGAATTCTCAGATGGTGCCGTGACCAAGCTCATTCAGGACTATACGCTGGAAGCGGGATTGCGCAATCTGGAGCGGCAAATCGCAACCGTCTGCAGGAAGCTGGCCCGAATCTATGTCCAGAGCGAACAGGATTTGCCGCCTTTGCGTGTGGATGAATCCATGCTGGAAAGACTCCTGGGGCCAAGAAAATTCAGACACGAGATAGCCGTGGCGGGTCGGCAGGTGGGTGTGACCACGGGGCTTGTTTGGACCGAATTCGGCGGCGAAATCATTTCTGTTGAAGCGGGGATCATGAACGGGAGTCAGCAGCTCATCCTGACGGGGTCTCTCGGAAGTGTGCTGCGCGAATCGGCCCAAACGGCCCTGAGCTATATCCGCAGTCACGCGGATATCTTTTCCATCGATCCCGATTTTTTCGCACGAAGCGATATCCACGTTCACATCCCCTCGGGCGCTGTGAGCAAAGATGGACCATCGGCAGGAATCACCATCGTCATGGCCCTCATCTCGCTCCTCACCAAAAGACCTGCCCGGAGGGACGTGGCTCTCACGGGGGAACTGACTCTGAGCGGACGCATACTGCCCGTGAGCGGGATCCGGGACAAACTCCTTGCTGCCCAGAGGGCGGGGGTGAAGGTGGTCATACTTCCCCTGGCCAACGAGGTGGACGTACAGGGACTCGAAGCCGATGTGACGGAGGGGTTGGAAGTCGTTCTGGCCGACGAGGTTCAGAGCCTGGTGGATGTTGTGTTTGGAAAGGACTGAGAATGGATCCCGATTCAAGGATCGATGGTTTTTAATCTCATGGGCATACCCTTCAATCCATATGATGCCTCTTGAGCTTGCGCCAGAGGGAAACCCGGTCGATTCCGAGGATTTCCGCCGCCTTTGTTTTGTTGTAGTCCACCTTCTCCAGAACCCGAGAAATGTATTGCCGTTCGTTTTCTTCCAGGGTCACAAATCCTGTGTCGGGCCGTTGGACTTGAAGGGCCAGTTGCCGCAAATCCGCAGGGAGATGCTCTATTTCGATGGTTTTCTTATTGGAGAGAGTAACGGCGCGTTCCATAATGTTTTCCAGTTCGCGCACATTGCCCGGGAATTCATAAGAAAGAAGAACATCCATCACTTCATCTGAAATCGCTTCGATGTGCTTGCCCTGTGCATGACATATTTTGCGGAGGAAGTGGAGGGACAAAAGCAAGATGTCGTCTTTCCGGTCAGCCAGGCGGGGAACGTGCAGCGTGATGACGTTCAGGCGGTAATAGAGGTCCTGCCGAAAGTTGCCATGTTCCACTTCCCTTTTCAAATCCTTGTTGGTCGCTGCGAGAACTCGAATGTCCACGGGAATCTCATCGGTACCCCCCACCCGTATGAAAGCTTTTTCCTGGAGTACACGCAGCAGCTTGACCTGCATGGAGAGGGGCATGTCTCCGATTTCGTCTAGGAAAATGGTGCCGCCGTTTGCAGCTTCGAGAAGCCCCTTTTTGATTCCCCTAGCGCCTGTGAAGGCTTCCTTTTCGTGACCGAAGAGTTCGTTTGCCAACAGTTCTTCGCTGAACGCTCCACAGTTGACGGCCAGAAACCGTCTGTCCGCCCGAAGGCTCTGACTGTGAATGGTTTTAGCCACCAGTTCCTTGCCTGTTCCCGTTTCACCGAGAATGAGCACGCTGCAGTCAGCGGGTGCGACCTGCTCGATGGTTTTCTTGAGGGCCTCCATCTGAGGGCTGCTGCCGATAAGCAGGGGAGTGTCCCTCTGGCATTTGACCCGCTCCCGCAGTTCGCTCACTTCCTGCCGCAGGGATCGTTTTTCCAGGGCCTGTCTTACAATGATGCGGACTTCATCGATTTTATAAGGCTTGGGAACGTAGTAGTAAGCCCCTTTCTGCATGGCCTCGACCGCTGATCCCACTGTGGCAAAGCCGGTGATGACGATGACTTCCGTGTTCGGGTACAACTCTTTGGCCCGTTTGAGGACTTGCAGCCCATCGACAGGTTGCATGCGCAGATCGGTCATGACAAGATCAAACTCGCTTTTTTCCATTTCTTTGATAGCGGCTGCCCCATTTTCAACGGACACGACATTGTAACTTTCTTTGCGCAGAATGTGTTCCAGGTTTTCACGTGCTATGGGTTCGTCTTCCGCAACCAGTATTTTTGCTCCCCGCATGCCGAAAACCTCCTTATGTATTGACCGCTGGGAGAGGCAGACGAATGGTGAAGCAGGTGCCTTCTCCTTCCCGACTTTCCACGGAAATGGTGCCCTGGTGTTTTTGTACAATGCCATAGACGACGGAGAGCCCCAGACCAGTGCCCTTTCCTACTTCCTTGGTCGTGAAGAACGGGTCGAAGACGTGGCTGATGTTTTCTGCCGGAATGCCGATCCCGCTGTCTTTTACTTGGATGAGAGCCTCCTTTTCTCCATCGGATTCATTTATTTCGGCCCGAATGAGAATCCGGCCCGGAGGATTTTTTATGGCCTGAATGGCATTCATGGTCAAGTTGAGGAAAACCTGCTGCATTTGCTGGAAGTCCAGATTGAGGGTCAATCCCTCGGGGATCTCTGTTAGAACCTCAATGCCCGGAGGGACTTGGCTGGAGATGAGCCTTACGGATCGTTCTACAACCTGCGAGAGCGAAGCGGGAGCCAGGCTGAATTCCTTTGCCCTGGAAAATTCCAGAAGCCCCCTGACGATGTCTCTCGCCCGGTGTACTTCGCCTTCCACGTTGTTGAGCATCCTGCGTGCGAAGTCTTTGTCGCCTTCGTCAAGTTCTTCCAATAGGATCTGGCAGGAAGTGGAAATATTGTTGAGCGGATTGTTGAGCTGATGAGCGATACCCGAAGAGAGGATTCCGAGAGATGAAAGTTTCTCTGCCTGGACCAGCTGGTCCTGGCGTTTTTCCAGCTCCGCCACCATGCGATTCAATGCCTCGACGACCCTTTGAGTCTCATCATGCGTTTGGAGAACCGGAATGGGTTGAAAGTCTCCTTCCGCTATGCGGAGTGTTGTTTTTTCGATCACCCGCAGAGGGCGGACGATCTTGTTCGCCACGACGGAAACCAGGGACAGTCCCAAAAGCAGCAATATTCCGAGGGAAGCGAGAAGCTGAGCTTTTAGCGTATTGAGGAGATAGAGAATGCGCCGGTGCTCCAGAATTACGAGCTCCTGAGAAAGGTCTACAAGGGATTTGCCGCTTTCTCGCGTGTGCTCCTGCAGGGTGGAATCGCTCGCATCTTCATTCTGGCTGCCTTTGTGAGTCATCTGGTTCAGAAACTTCTTGTAGGTCAGGAGTTCTTCCCGCAGACGATTGAGCAGAGGAACGGCTTTGAGATTGCCTTCCTCGGGTGAAATGCGGGCAAGAACCTTTTGAGCCTCCTCGAGGTATTTGTGGGTTTCATTCAGATCCTCTGAGGAGCCGTAGAGAAGATAGTTTTTCTCGTAGCGCCGAATCTCGAGGATAATGTTGCCAAGGTCATCCGCAACCTGAAGAAGATGCTGTTTTTTCTCGATGGCCTTCAAATTGTTCAGGGACATCATTCCAATGGAACCGATTGCAAAAATACAGAGAATCAGGCCTACCAGGACCTTCTGCCGAATGTTTAAGTATAATGGAAAGGGCCAGTGCATGGAATTCTCCTTGAATGGTGGTGCTTCAAGTAAGTAAGATTTCAGAGCTGCAAAAAAGAACGAAATCGCAAGAGGGACGGGATGTCGATCCAGAAGCAGACAGTCGATGAATTATCACTTACAGACCGAGAAGACAATAGAGCAAAGTCATGCGCATGTGGCGCAAAACGATTGCTCATTGAGCTCATTTCAGCAATCTGTCTCATTCCTCCCAGGAACCCGGAAAGATGGCTGTAAACAAATGCTCAAGCCAACAAAACGCAACAAGCTGTCATCAATAAGCAGGACGTTCACACTATGAATTCATCGCAAGGATCTCCAGGTTATGGTCAAAATAATGCCGGCGCTGAGGTCTTCAGCAGGATGGAAGACGGAAGCCGGCTTGTAAAACTTTCCCTTGCCGCCCTGGGAGTGGCTTTTGGGGATATTGGGACCAGCCCACTGTATGCCATTCGCGAATGCTTCTACGGAGAATACGGGATTGCGGTGACGAAGGCCAGCGTGCTCGGTGTGCTTTCTCTCATATTTTGGGCTCTTCTGATGATTGTGACGTTGAAATATCTCGTATTCATTCTAAGGGCGGACAACCATGGTGAAGGGGGGGTGATCGCCCTTACAGCATTGGTCAAAACCGCCGGTGCAAAGGCAAAGAGTGCCGGTAATGTTCTCGTCTTGATAGGACTTTTTGCAGCCTGCCTGCTCTATGGAGACGGTATGATCACTCCCGCCATTTCAGTGCTCAGTGCTGTGGAAGGGATACGAATCATCACACCGCTTTTCGAGCCTTTCGTGATTCCATTGACCGTCGTCATTCTCGGCGGACTTTTTCTTTTACAACACCGTGGTACTGCCCGGGTGGGTATTCTTTTCGGTCCGGTCATTCTGGTTTGGTTCGGCATACTGGGTTTTCTCGGAGCCTGTGAGATCATACGGAATCCTGAGGTTCTCCGGTCCATTCTGCCTTGGTACGGTTTCGAATTCCTTTTGATGAATAAAATGCATGGATTTCTGGTCCTCGGTGCAGTCTTTCTTGTGGTTACCGGCGCAGAGGCTCTCTATGCCGACATGGGACACTTTGGCAAACGGCCCATACAATGGACCTGGATCTGTCTGGTGTTCCCCGCTCTCGCTCTGAATTATTTCGGTCAGGGGGCGGTTCTGCTCGCCCGTCCGGAAGAAGCTCATCATCCGTTTTATGCTCTCGTTCCGCCGTGGGCCATGATTCCTATGGTGATCCTGTCCACTCTGGCGACCATCATTGCCTCCCAGGCCGTAATCACGGGAGCTTTTTCCCTGACCAAACAAGCCATACAGTTGGGATATCTTCCGCGAATGAGAACCACCCACACTTCCGCAACCCAGATGGGGCAGATCTATGTGGCACCGATCAACTGGCTGCTTATGGTATCGACCATCGGTTTGGTCCTTGGGTTCCAATCCTCCAGCAGGCTTGCTTCCGCTTACGGTGTTGCGGTGACCTCCACCATGCTGATCACTACGGGACTGTTTTATGTGGTGGCCCGGACGCGCTGGGGATGGAATCGGCCGGCGGCCGGATTGTTGTGTGGTCTCTTTGGGGCAGTGGATCTTGCATTCTTCAGTGCAAATATCAGTAAAATCCTCCACGGTGCCTGGTTTCCCCTGGCCATAGGCGGCATCATTTTCACTCTTATGCTGACCTGGGAGAGAGGCCGTGAAATCCTTTCGGATCAACTGAAGGATATCACCATGTCCTTTTTTGAATTCAAGAAAAACCTTGAACTCAATCCGCCGCAGAGCGTTCGGGGACAGGCCATATTCCTTACGGGGAATCCATACATGGTTCCTGCAGCGCTGATGCACAATCTCGCACACAATAAAGTGTTGCATTCAGAAATCGCATTTCTTCATTTCAAGACAGAGGACGTTCCTCGTGTTCCCAATCTGGAAAAGGTCGAAGTCGAAAAGCTCGGTGGAGGGTTCTTCCGCATCATTGCGCACCATGGTTTTATGGAAGAGCCCCACATTGAAAAGATCCTCTCTTTGGCTCGAGAGCAGGGATTGGAATTCAAAATGGAAAATACCAGCTTTTTCCTTGGGCGGGAAAGGTTGACGCTGGGAAAGCAGTCCAGAATGAGTCGGTGGCGCGCCGCTGTTTTCCGTTTCATGTCGCGCAATGCTCTGGAAGCTGCCACTTTTTACGAAATTCCCACGGACCAGATCATTGAAGTCGGAGTGCAACTGGAACTTTAGAAGAATACGCTATTTTATCCCTTCTGTTCCTGCTTCCTTTTCTGTATTGCTTCCAGCACATATGGGTACAAGGTTTTTACGATGATTTCATACCCCTCCGCCGTGGGATGGATGGTATCCGACTGATTCAGTTCTTTTTCTCCAGCAACTCCTTGAAGAAAAAACGGAATGAAAATGACCTCGCGCTTTTGGGCGATCCTGGGATAGATCTCCTTGAAGGCAGCCGAGTATTCCTTGCCCAGGTTTCGTACAATCTGCATTCCGGCCAGCACGACGGTCACCTGGTTTTCCTGAAGAATGCGGACCGTTTCGTCGATGTTCTTTTCGGTGAGTACAGGATTGATTCCTCGGAACCCGTCGTTGGCTCCGGTTTCCAGGATCACGATATCCGGCTTGAGACCGAGGATCCATTTGACGCGGGAGAGGGCTCCACTGCTGGTTTCACCGCTGACTCCTGCGTTGACCACTTTGTAATTGTGGCCATCGGCAAGCAGCTTTTTTTGCAAAAGAGCCGGATAAGCCTGATCCTGAGCGAGGCCGAAACCTGCGGTCAGGCTGTTTCCCATGGCAACGATGGTTCCGCTGTATGCTGTTTCTTTTGCCTCGGGGGGTGGGGAGGTTTTTTGAGAATCGCATGCAGTCAAGCCAAACAGAAACACCAGGATGGATAAGCTCACAAGAAGGCTCTTTTTCCCCATGATTTATTCCTCCGTCTGTTCTCTCAAAAAGGTCACCGGCTTCTGGGTCAAAATGGAAATGGAAGAGACGAGTCCCACAGAGATGACCATGACCAAGGTTCCCATTACCATAAAAATGCTCCAGAGGGGGAAGGAGTGGTACGGAATGTCGAAAATTTTAGCACTGATGATCCAACTTCCCGTCTGGGAAAGGATGAGGGCAAGAAGGGCGCTCACGAATCCCAGTAGAGCGTTTTCCAGCGTGAAGACTTTCAGTATAAAGCTCCTTCGAGCTCCGAGGATCTTGAAATAAACGGCTTCCTGAATTCTGGCAAACCGTGTGGCCAGAACCGAACTGATGATGATCAGAATGCCGGCGATAATGCTGAAAAAAGTGAAAAATTGAGTGATTCCGGAAAGTTTATGCAGGACTTTTGCGAAGATGTCGATGCTTTTCGTAAGATCGATGACACTCACATTGGGAAAGGCAGTGACGATCCTGTTTTGAATGCTCGATATCTGGTCCGCGGGAATGCGCACGGCGGTGAAGACAGTCTGCGGAGCGTCGCGCAGCACCTTTTCCTGGAACACAAAATAAAAAAAAGGCTGTATGAATTCTTTGGTCCGCGTTCGAATGCTCACGATGGTTGCCGTCAGGGGGACGCCCTGTATGTTGAAATCAATCCTGTCTCCAATCCGCATGTGGTTCGCCTCGGCCACGGAATCGAGCACCGAGACCTGGACTCCTTTTCCATCTTCCTGAAAGAGACTCCCGCCCTTGATGACTGCCTCGTCTTTGAGGAGGTAATCCCGGTACGTGAGGTTGAATTCCCGTGCCAGATTGTCGCCTCGGCGCTGCATTTCCTTTCTCGTGTCGATAGGGATTCCGTTGATGGAAACGATTCTGGCTCTCACGATGGGATAGTATTCCGCATCCATTCCCAGGCTGCTGGAAAAGTCTTTCAATTGTGACGGCTGAATGTCCAGGAAAAAAACGTTGGGAGCATCCTGGGGGTAGGATCGAATGAAATTGGCATCCAGGTTCTGTTCCAGCAGGGTGATGGAAAAGATCACGGAAAGGGATGCCGTCAGAGTGATGATGATGGATTGGGTGGCATTTCTCGGTCGAAAGAGACCCTTGAGAGCCTGCCTCAGGGCCAGGGATTTTACCTGCTTTTTCTGGAGAAAAAAGAGGATTGCGCGGGTGAGGAAGCTTGTGATCAGAATAAGTGAGGAAACACTCAGGATAAAATAGAGCCCGATCTTCACTTCCTTGAGCTGCCAGAAAATCATTGCCACGAAGACCAGAAGGATGGTGAAAACCGTGAGGTAATAGGGGTAGCCTTTGCGCGATCCTGTTTCCTCTTTTCTGAATATGGCACTTGGTTTCAAGTCCCGCAGCCGGTATAGGGGCAGGGAAGCGAACATGGCTACCACAAAGACTCCCAGGGAAAGTCCTTCGAAAACGGCGCGCCAGGAAAGAAAGGCTTGGATGTTTTCGGGCAGCAGCCCTTTGAAGACTGCGGGGAGATAGTCCTGGAGCAAAAGGCCGGCGCAAATGCCGATGAGAGTTCCCATCAACCCCAGCAGGCAGAGGACGATGGTAAACTGCAAGGTGATAAAACGGTTGGTGGCTCCGACGGTCTTCATGATGGCGACAGTCTTTTCCTTCTCTTGCAGGAAGGCCGTCAGCGCGCTCTGAATCCCGATACCTGCCAGCAGGAGGGTGAAGACTCCGATAAGGCTGAGAAAAAAGAGAAAATTGTCGAAGAAACGTTTGACCCGTGATTCTGCTGTCCGATAGGTATCCACTCTTTCCTGGCCGCTGACGGCCACGATACGGAGTTCGTCCGCCAGACGATCCACGTTTTGCGGGTCCAAAACCTTGAGAAGATAAAGATGGTCGATTCGGCTGCCTTTTTGTACGAGATCCAATGCCTCGAGGTCCTCGCTCGATATAAAGATTCGAGGGCCAAGGGAAAAAAAGCTCACCGGCCGATCGGGTTCATGGAGTACCACATCCTGAATAGTAAGGGGGGCATCCCCTACGTGAAGCGTATCCCCCACCCGCACATGAAGGCGGTCCAGAACCCCCTGCTCCACGATAATTTTTCCCCGGGTGAGTACCTCCTCAAAAGGTCGTTTGGATTTCAGTTCGACGGTTCCATAAAAGGGATAAGCCGGTTCCACAATCTTGAGATCGGTAAGGAGGGAGTCGTTCTCCTGCAGAGTTCTCACTACGGAATAGAAGTCATAGACTTTTGCGCTCCGGACGAGTCCCCGTTCGCGGAGAGACGCGACAGCTTCTTCCAGGGGCGTAGAGAAATTGTAGTGAGAATGAATGATGATGTCTCCACCATGGAGTGTTCGAGCATCCTTCAACATGGATTCGTTCACGCTGCGGCTGAAGCCGTCCAGGGCGATCAGGGTCACAAGGGAAAGAACCACGCAGAGCACGAAGACCACGCCCTGTTTTTTGGAGCGGGTGAGCTCCCTGATGATAAAAGATCTATGGAGCATTTTTTTACTCTTTCGGCAAGCACAGCACCACACAAATGGGAATACAAAAACCGGTGCATCAATGCACCCTGGCGCCGTCGCACACGATTTTTCCATCCTTCAGAAGAACAACCCGGTCGGCCATCTCGGCGATTTCCGTACTGTGGGTGACCAGCACCAGTGTGGATTGCCGCTCTTTTTGAAGCTCCAGGAGCAATTCCAGGACGGCCTTACCGTTGGCTGAATCCAGGTTGCCGGTGGGTTCATCGGCGAAAACGATCTTGGGATCGTTGATGAGGGCACGGCAGATGGCCACACGCTGTTTTTCTCCACCTGAAAGTTGGTGGGGAAAGTTGTGGCTTCTCTCGATCAGGCCCACACGACGAAGGAGGATTTCCGCCTTTTCTTCAGCCCGTACATCGCGTCTCAGTTCTGCAGGAAACATGATATTTTCCATGGCGGTGAGGGACGGCGCCAGATGGAAGGACTGGAAAACGAATCCAATGGTTGTATTGCGCAGGGGAGCGAGTTCATCCTCCTTGAGATCCGTTATATCCCGTCCTTCAATAAGAATGCGGCCGGAAGACGGTTTGTCCAGGCCTGAAAGAAGCGTCAGCAAAGTGGTTTTACCACTCCCGCTGCTGCCCTTTATGACAAGGAATTCTCCTGCCGGAACGGCAACGGAGACATTGTCCAAAACACAAATATTGCGGTCGCCTACAGCATAGGTCTTGGTGATCTGCCTAGCTTCAAGGATTGTCATGAAATCTCTCCGGTACACGGCGGTGGAAGTTCTCACCCCTTCATGGATTCTTGCAGTGAAGGGGCATTTCACCATTCTCGACTCGGTGGATATTTTCCACGACCACCTTGAGAATCCCTCGAAGGGAAATATCTGTAGAACCGGCTATATGAGGTGTCGCCATTACGTTGTATTTGAAGATTGGATCGTTAGGATCGGGAGGTTCCTCCCAAAAAACATCCAGTCCGGCACCCGCAATCTTCCCTGTAGCCAGGACTTCTTCCAAGGCGTCGCGATCCACCAGTCCCCCTCTTGAAAGGTTGATCAGAAAGGCATCGGGTTTCATGTGTTGAAAGCTTTTCCGGTTCATGAGATGCATGCTCTCCGGCGTGAGGGGGAGGCAAAGCATCACATAATCCGACTTTTCAAGGAGTTCCGGAAGATCCTCCGGTTTTCCCACCCATTTCAGGCCGAGTTCTTTTTGTGTCTCTTCGAGGTGATTCCTTTTGATTCCTATGAGGCGCACGTCAAAACCTTTCAGCCTTCTGGCCAGTGCACGCCCGATTCCTCCCAGTCCCACCAGGCCGACAGTGCGGCCCATCAACGCTCTGCCCATGGGTTCACCCGACTTTCGGTCCTTGAAGCTTTGAGCCATGGCTCGAAAATCTCTCGAGAGACCGATCATCATGTAGATTCCCAATTCAGCAACGGAATCCGCATTACCGGAAATGTCCGCGGGAACATTGGCTACCCGGATATTCCGCTCGCTTGCAGCCTCGATATCTATACCTTCAAGACCTGAACCACACTGTTGAATGAGCTTTAAGCGGTCGGAGTCCGCCAGTTCGTCTTGAGTGATGCGGCACATGGTAGGGATCAGTATATCGAAGCCTTTCAGACTCTCTATTTCGAATTTTCCAGCAGCTTCAAATTCATGTTGAGGGAGTTCCGACCGCAAATGATTCAATAGTCCTCCCCATGCATTTTCGTGCGCGGCAAAAAGAATTCTCATGAAACAGCCTCCTCTCAAAGCAACTGATCTGTTGCAGGTTTGCGTAGTTCGACATAGCATCCAACGGCGATCGCCCGGCGCCAGGGGCTCAGTCAAGAGACCATGTGGCATGCGGGGAGATATTCTACCTTTCCGTTTGGAAAAGTAAGACCGTAAAATAGCAGAGAAATAGTATATACTTTTTCCATATTTCACCCTGAATACAAATAGAAAAAATAGAGCCAAGATCTTATTTTCGCGAAAAGATCTTGTGTTCATCTTTTGTGCAAAGGGTAAATGAAGGAAAAGCATGGTTTTTGAATTTAGGGAGTGAATCGCTCTTGAAATCCCCATTTACCACGGAGACACAGAGGAATTCCAAAATCTTCTCCTTACTCTCCGTGCCTCCGTGGTGAATAACGGGATATCGGAATTCGCCAACTCCCTTAACGACTATATCCAGAAGAGATGGGAGGATCAGATGAGTAAGAAGAAAATAGGAATACTGACGGGGGGAGGGGATTGCCCGGGTTTGAATGCTGTTATCAGGGGAGTCACCAAGTGTGCCATCATTGAACACGGCATGGACGTGATCGGCTTCAACGACGGTTTTCTGGGGCTCATCGAGAAAAGATTCAGCCTCCTGACCTTTGAGGGGGTTTCGGGAATTCTCACTCAGGGAGGGACGATCCTTGGATCGGACAATAAGGCGAATCCATTTGAATATACCGTTACGGAATGTGGAAAGCAGGTCAAAGTCGATGTTTCGGACAAGTGCATGGAACTCTATAATGACCTGGGACTGGATGCACTGATCTGCGTGGGCGGGGATGGCACCATGACCATTGCGCAAATGATGGCCGAAAAGGGAGCCAAAATTGTCGGCCTCCCCAAGACCATCGACAAGGATCTGGAAGGAACGGATATCACATTTGGCTTCGATTCTGCGCGCGCCATTGCTACGGAGGCTCTCGACCGCGTTCACACTACGGCCCAGTCGCATCATCGAGTGCTGCTGGTGGAAATCATGGGCAGAAACGCGGGTTGGTTGACTTTGGAATCGGGGATTGCGGGCGGAGCCGATGTCATACTTATCCCTGAAATCCCCTACGAAGTGAAAGAGATAGCGAGTGTGATCCGGAAACGGAGTCATTTCGGCAGACGTTTCAGTATCGTCGCAGTGGCTGAAGGGGCGAAGCCTGTGGGTGGAACACAGACGATCAAGAGAATGGTGAGCGACAGCCCCGATCCGGTTCGCCTGG
Organism: Desulforhabdus amnigena; assembly: GCF_027925305.1. Lineage (NCBI taxonomy): Bacteria > Pseudomonadati > Thermodesulfobacteriota > Syntrophobacteria > Syntrophobacterales > Syntrophobacteraceae > Desulforhabdus > Desulforhabdus amnigena. The sequence goes on from NZ_BSDR01000001.1 coordinate 425,989, forward strand.
GTGGAGTGAGTCACGTCATTGCCGGTGAGTTGGAGCGGGAAACGGGAATTGAATGTCGGGTTGCCATCCTGGGCCATGTGCAACGGGGAGGTTCGCCCACACCGAGCGACCGCCTTTTGGGAACCCGGTTTGCAGTGAAAGCAATGGAGCTGGTGGCTATGGAACAATTCAATCACATGGCCGCTTTGAAGGGAAATGAACTGGTAGCGGTTCCCCTGGAAGAGGTTGCGGGGAGACAACGCCTGGTTCCCCTGGATTCCCCTCTCATCAAAGCAGCCATATCAGTGGGAACGAGCTTCGGCGCAAAATTGAATGCTTGAGTTGCACATAAAAGAAAGCGGCAACTTTCTTTAAGGCGACTCGATGTTTCCGGTGCAAGTGCTATCGAAACTGAGCTTCAGCGCCTTGAGAAGGGATATGGAATGAATGGTCAAATGCTGTTGCCGACTTGTGGATAGGGTCCCTCCCATTTCTCCGAGCATTCTGAAGGAGAGGGGGGGCCTTCCATCTCGATTTCTTTGTTCGTCTCCGGAAGGAGACAGATTTTTGCTTTTTGGCACTCCGGCGCCCAACTGGAATAGGTCAAATCGATACGAATTTTCTGATCGCTTTCAAATGCACTGATGACCATCGGCTTGGTTTTGTCCATGGTGCTGAACGCATTCTTCATTAAATGGATCAGTACCTGTGAGAGAATGGATGGGTCTACATAGGCTGAGGGAATGTCTTGAGGTAGATTCACTTCCCATTGGACGTTTTGTTGAACCATTTCGGGGGAGAGCAGGTCGATGCATTCCAAAATGACTGTGTTCACGTAGCATTCCTGTGCCCCCATTTCAGTGGGCTTGAGATAAGTGGTGATTCTGCTCAGCAGGTTTTCCAGGCGTTCGGATTCCTTCAGAATGATTTCAACCTCTGGGATACCGGGAAATTTCTTCTGAAGCCGTTTTGCGAAGCCTCCGATGGACATGAGGGGGTTCCGGATTTCATGAGCCACTGTGGCCGATATGGTTCCCAGGGTCTTCAACTTCTCTCTCTGAAGCAATGCCTTCTGAGCGTTCTCCAGGTCTTGAGTGCGTTCCCTTACCATCTCCTCAAGGTGATCGCGGTGCTTTCTCAATTCTTCCTCGGCGCGTTTTCTGTCGCTCACGTCGCGAATGATGGCCACGTAACCGTTCAATGAACCGTCGGGGCTTTTGATGACCGAAATGGATCCTTCGACGGGGAAAATGGAACCGTCCTTGCGCTTGAGTTGCCATTCCGTCCTGAAGGACCCCATATTTTGGACTATGGGAAATGCTGTGCGCCTCAAGGACTGAAAGCTCTCATCCGACACGTGAGCTATCCGAATGGATTTTCCCAGTACCTCATTTTCTTCATATCCAAAAAGATCCAGGAAAGCCCGGTTGCATGAGACAATTTTTCGCTGGGGATCCATCATGAGAATGGCATCCGAAGAACTCTCCACCAAGGTTCGGTATTTTTGTTCGGAAACCGTGAGAGCCGCTAAAGCCTGGCTGCGTTCGGTGATATCCCGGACGACCACGACGGCATAAACGGAATCATGAAAGGGAACGAGGTGAAGGGTCATTTCGACGGGAAAGGTTTCACCGTTCTTTCTGCGCAGCGACGTGGTGAGAATTTCCCTGCGTCCCACATTTTCTTCGAGGTTCGAGAAGTAGCTTCTCATCCAGGCCGCAGTTTCGGGAGGAAGCAAGTCCGGAAGGGTTTTTGCGAGTAGCGATTCCCGTGAAAATCCCAACTGCCTGCAGGCGGATTGGTTGCCGTCGGCAATCTCTCCTCCAGGGACTTGCAGAAGAAAAATGAGATCATTGGCTTGATCGATCAACGCCTTGAATCTCTCCAGTTCCTTGAGCTTTTCCTGGAGTTCGGGATAATGGCTCTTGCGAAGGGAATGCTCCCCAAGCCCCATGATTTTGGCCTGAAGGTTTTCCCAATTGTCGTCAGAATGCTGCGCCATAGATTGCCTCGATGTCTTTCTGGGTTGGGCGGCGGGGATTGGTCACCATGCAGGTATCCTTCATGGCCTTTTGTGCCAGTTGAGGGATGTCGCTTTGTTGCATTCCCAGTTGCCGTAAGGTGCGCTCGATCCCGACCGAGATGCGGAGTCTCCTGATTTCACAGAGGATTGCGGATTTTTTCCCCTCAATCGATTTTCCTTTTAAATCCAGTCCCATCGCCTCGCCAACTCTTTCATACCGCATCGGTACCTCGTCGAAATTGAAAGCGACCACATGTTCCAGGAGAATCGCATTGCATTCCCCGTGCGCTACATCCAACAAACCCCCAAGACTGTGAGCCATAGCGTGCGTCGCTCCTAGGCTCGCATTGGAAAAGGCAATTCCCGCCTGAACACTTCCCAGCATCATTTGGGTTCTCAGTTCGATGTCTTCCGGATTTCCAAGGGAAGCTTCAAGGTTGGAGGAAATCAGGCGAACGGCTTCCAGGGCATGGAGGTCGGTGATGGGGGAATGTGCGATGGAAACGTAGGCTTCAATGGCGTGTGTCAGGGCATCGAAGGAGGTGCATGCCGTAAGATAGGGCGGCATGCTCAGCAGGGTGATGGGATCAATGAGAGCCAGATCGGGAACGACTGCCTTGCTGATGATAGCGACCTTGATTTTTTCTTTCTCGTTGTTGATGATGGCAAACTGCGAGAGATCCGCCGAACTGCCTCCCGTTGTTGGAATGCAGATCAGAGGCGGCATGGGAACCGGCACCTGATCGACTCCCACAAAATCGAGGATATCCTTGTGATTGGAGGTGACGATCCCGATCCCTTTGGCGCAGTCGATGGGACTCCCCCCTCCGACAGCAATAAGAATATTGCAGCCCTCCCTCTGATAAACTTGAGCTCCAAGCTTGACCTCTTCCGAACGCGGATTGGGAGTGACATGACTGTAGATAGTATAAGAGAGTTCCGCCGCTTCCAGGCTCACTGTGACATCCTCCGTCCACCCGGCCTTCATAACCCCTGGATCGGTGACGATCAGGGCTTTGCGTGCCCCGAAATTGCGCGCGTACCGCCCCGCCAGCTTTCTGGCTCCGGGGCCGAAGACAAACTCGGGAAGGACGAACTTTCTGAGGGCAAATTGCTGCTCCTCGGCTTCTTTTATTTTTTCTCGATATGTCATTTGGTGCTCCCTCATGACAGGGGATAAGAAACTACCTCAAAATGTCCGAATATCCTCGTCGTTCCGGTGAAAACCGGATCCAGGCATTCCCCAAGAGGGCTGGACCCTGGCTTTCACCTGGGTGACGGAGTGAGCGAACTTTGAAGTAATTTCTAAATGACTCCGCCCTGTTCCATTGCGCTGAGATTTCACTGACTCTCATGACCGGAACGGTCGCAAAGAAAAACGAAAAAGGCAAAGAGATGCAAAGCGACAGGGAAAGCGGAAAACGTTCTTGAAAAGCCATATTATTATGAGCCATGAGCTAGAACCATGAGCTTTTTTTCTAAACTGTTATTGCAACGAGCCAAACCTCTTTGAAGGGAATATACCGTACAGCAGTGTGAAAAAAAATAATTCCTATCAGTATTTCAGCATGGACTACAATCATTTTAATCATTGTTTGATGAAGTAAGCAGTACAGCAGATTGAAAGTCCTTGACCCATTTCAGACAGTGCGTTGTCGTTTCCCGATGACAACAAGGGTAGGGCTTTTGCCGGAACGTTATATCCTGAAAACCTTCAAAACAGGGATGAGAGTATGACAAAACCAATAGTCATTGTGACGGGAGCTTCCCGTGGGCTGGGAAAGGAAACGGCGCGGCAACTGGCTAAAGCGGGTGCTGACCTGATGCTGGTGGCGCGAGGGAAAGAAGCCTTGGAAACAGCCGCTCTTGAAATACGGAAGGAAGCGGGAAGAGAGGTTCTGACATATGCCGGCGATGTTTCCGATGCGAAACAGAGCCTGCAAGTGGTGCGCGATACGGTGAAGGCCTTTGGTCGGCTGGATGCCCTTGTGAACAATGCGGGGATTCTGGAACCTGTGGAAAACATTGCGGAGGTCGACCCGGCGCGCTGGCGCTATAACATGGAGGTCAATCTCATGGGGCCGTTTTACTTGACGCATGCGGCGATTATTCATCTCAGAAAGACGGAAGGGAGAGTAATCAACATCAGTTCGGGAGCAGCCCTGCAAGCCATAGAAGGTTGGAGCGCTTATTGTGTTTCCAAGGCGGGGCTCACCCATTTTACACGTGTCTTGGCCGTGGAGGAACCGAAGCTGACGTCGATTGCCTTGCGTCCCGGTGTTGTCGACACCGAGATGCAGGCGCTTATCCGCAGGGAAGGCCGCCGGGTGATGTCTCGTGAACGGTTCGCGTACTTTCTCAAGCTTAAGGAAGATGGCAGACTGGAACCACCCGAGGTGCCCGCACGGTCGGCGGCATGGCTTGCCCTTCATGCACCCAGAGCCTGGAGTGGGGAAATGATCGATTACGCAGATCCGAAAATAGGGAGCTTTTAGCGTATATCACGGCAGAAGTCATCATTCTGCCCGGAATTTCTTAAAGTTTTTCCTTAAAGGGGTAAAAAAGGAACAGGCGTCGAGTTAAGAAGATGGATATCGGAAAATTCCCCCTTCGAAGGGGGATTCAAGGGGAATGTTGAGAATTACATCCCCTTTAAGCAGGGAACTTGAATCTACAATTGTTGAGCTTTTTCATGATTCTTGGGATAAAAAATGAAAGAATGAAAAGGGCGAAGAAGGGCAGGAACCTCAGCGAGAGCAGCTCGTGCCAGTTGCCGGTACTCCAGATTTCTTCCAGGCTTGCGAACAAAGAGATGAAAAGAAAGGTTTCCACCAGAATCCCGAGCCCGGTGCCTGAGAAGAAGTCCCAAAAGCCTATCTTGCTGAGCCCCATTCCAAAATTGACGGGTGCGAAAGGCGAATAGAGAAGGCGCAGATAGAATACCGTGGTAAAACCGTGTTTTTCGATAGCCTCGTCATATTTTCGCAGCCTGTCTCCCATCCAGCCCTCAACAAATCCCCTCCCTAGATGGCGTGCGATGAAGAAACTCAAACTAGCACCGCTCATGGACCCCATCATCACGTAGAAAAACCCCCAGTAGATGCCGAAAAAAACCGTTCCTAGTACGGTGAAAATTATCGCTGGAATAAAAAGGGTGACACCAACGGTATAGATCAATATAAAAACGATGGGGGCCCAGAAACCGGTAGTTTCCAGCAAACTTCCGAGCACATCCAGTGTGAGGTAGTGTTTTAGCGGGATATGCAGGGCCGTGACAAAGGCCACGATAACCAGCGTCAGAAGAATGCAAGCTTTTATGATGGCACGCTGTCGCGAGGCTGTTCGTTTGCTGGAGGACATTCCGGTTTGACTCCTGTTAGGACTGAATAATCGTTTACTGAAAAATCAAGCTCATGTGGAAAAATTGCCGCAGTCTCTCCGCGCCGGACGGAATTCTAACGCTTCAAGTGGCAGACTCCACTCCTGCAACCGACAATGACTTCCGATGCCAGACCGAGGAAAAGCCCGTGTTCCACGATTCCCGCGCGCCCCTTGATCTGACCCGCCAACCTGACGGGGTCTGCAATGGGGCCGAATCTGCAATCCAAAATCAAATTCCCCTGATCCGTTTTGATGGGATTGCAGGAACTGTCCTGGCGCAACTTTACGGTCGCTCCCAGCGTTTGCAGGTATTCCGCCTGAGATCGCCATCCGAAGGAGATGACTTCTACCGGAACCGCCCAGCGTGTTCCCAAGATGGGAGAAAGCTTCGTCTCATCAACAATGATGATTTCACGTCGACTGGCTTCCGCCAGGATCTTCTCGTGCAGAAAGGCTCCCCCCCCGCCCTTGATCAGGTTCAACTGAGGATCCACTTCGTCGGCTCCGTCTATGGTGAGATCGACGACGGGGTGTTCCTCAAGTGTGCTCATGGGAATTCCCAATTTTCTGGTTTCTTCCACCATGTGATTGGAGCAGGGTACGACAACGATATCTCGAATTTTTCCCGTCTCGAAAAGCGATGCCAGGCAATACACTGCTTCTATCGCCGTGGAGCCGTGCCCGATTCCAACAACCATGCCGGGTTTTATGAGTTCGACCGCTTTGGCGGCAGCCCTCTTTTTGAGTTCTCTGTTGACATCTCCACTCACTATCAAGGTAATTCCTCCAGGATCAGCAGATGGTAATTAGAAAGTGATCGACAACCCGTTGATGGGGGAGGTCGAATATCAGGCAAATTTATACATATGGTAAATCTTTCTCGAATATTGTGCACAAGAAAAAATGGTGCTCATGAACATCAATGGTTATTCTGGTGTGGTGAAGGAAGCTTTCGGAAGTATATCGATAAAGAAAATGGCTGCAAAGATACATTCAAAGGTTTAGATCGCATTGTAGGAATAAGAGAGGAAGAACTGGACCGGAAAGATGCGGAAATTTTAATCTTCAGGAGGAAAAGATGTCCAAACTCTTCGATAGCATGAAATTAAAAAATTTGAGTTTGAATAACAGGTTTGTTCGGTCTGCCACGTGGGAAGGAATGGCGGGCAAAGACGGTTCTTCGACTCAAAAGCTCACAGACTTCATGGTGCGGCTTGTGGAGGGCGGAGTCGGTTTGATCGTTTCCGGGCACACGTATGTAAGCAGAGAGGGACAGGCAGGGCCGGGCCAGTTGGGTGTTTACGACGATACCCTCATTCCCGGATTGATCTCCTTGACTGATGCGGTTCACAAGGCCGGTGGAAAGATCGTCATGCAGCTTGCTCATGCAGGATGCCAGGCAGCCGAAGCTCTGACAGGGCTCACCCCCCTGGGACCTTCAAGTGTGGATGGGGAGAAGGGGCAGGTTTGCCGGAAGGCGAACCCCAAGGAAATAGGCGGGATCGTCGAAGCATTTGGACAGGGAGCGGCTCGAGCGAAAAGAGCCGGTTTCGACGGCGTCCAGATTCATGCTGCTCATGGATACCTTCTCAGCCAGTTTCTATCGCCCTTTTACAATAAAAGACAGGACGAATACGGTGGGAGCATCGAAAACCGAGCCAGGTTCCTGCTCGCAGTCTATGAACGCATCAGAGGTGCAGTCGGGAGTGAGTTTCCGGTTCTTGTCAAGATGAATGCTCAGGATTTCCTGGAGGGAGGCTTCAGTTCCCTGGAAATGGTACAGGTGGCTTCCATGCTTGAAAAGGCAGGAATTGACGCCATCGAAATGAGTGGAGGAACGATTCATTCCGGTCCCCGCCTCAGTCCTGTGCGAATGGGAAAGCTGGAGACGGAGGAGAAAGAGGTCTATTACCGGGAAGAGGCCAGGCTCTTCAAGGAAAAGATCCGGGTTCCCCTCATTCTGGTTGGGGGCATTCGTTCCTACCATGTGGCCGACAAGTTGGTGGAAGAGGGTTTGGCGGACTATATTTCACTCTCAAGACCCCTTATCCGCGAACCGGGTCTTGTCAACCGCTGGAGATCCGGAGATACACGCAAGTCCACGTGTCTTTCGGACAATCAGTGCTTCAAACCGGCCATGGCGGGCGAGGGGTTGTATTGCGTCGTAGAGGCAAAGGAGAAGGCGAAGACGCAATGAGCCGTCGAGGAAAGCAGAATGCGATATTGTCACATTAACCACGGAGACACAGAGGGCACGGAGAAAGACCTTCCGAATGAAATCTCTGTGTTCTCCGTGTCTCTGTGGTTTAGATGAAATCTGACAATTTTGAGTTAATCTTCCGGACAAAAGTTTCTTAATATTCTCATACCGTCATACCGGCGAAAGGCCGGTATCCACCAAGAATTTTAAATAACTTCTGATCAGGTTCTTAACTCAACCCGACATCTATACGCTTTCGCGGGGGGAACGGGTCGAGATACTCTTTTGAAACACGCTCCAGGAGATGAGCGTTTTGCTCCTAGCAGGTAAGCTGCTGGAAGAAGTCGTTGCCCTTGTCGTCCACCAGGATGAAAGCGGGGAAATCAACCACTTCGATCTTCCAGATGGCTTCCATACCCAGTTCCGGGTATTCAAGGACTTCGACTTTCTTGATGTTTTCCTGGGCCAGCAGAGCAGCGGGGCCGCCGATGGAGCCCAGGTAGAAGCCGCCGTGCTTCTTGCATGCATCGGTTACCTGCTGGCTGCGGTTGCCCTTGGCGATCATGATGAGTGAACCGCCGTGGGATTGGAACAGATCCACGTAGGAATCCATACGTCCCGCAGTAGTGGGACCGAAAGAACCGGAGGGCATGCCCTTGGGGGTCTTGGCCGGGCCTGCATAATAAATGGGATGATCCTTGATGTACTGAGGAAGCCCTTCACCCTTGTCGATGCGTTCCTTGAGTTTCGCGTGGGCGATGTCACGGCCGACGATGATGGTGCCGGTGAGGGAAAGCTGAGTGGTCACGGGGTACTTGGTGAGTTCGGCAAGGATCTCTTTCATGGGGCGGTTGAGATCGATTTTCACCACGCCGTGTTCATGTTTTCCGCGGTACTTTTCAGGTATGAAACGGCCGGGATTGGCTTCCAGTTCTTCCAGCCAGATCCCGTCCTTGTTGATTTTGGCTTTGACATTTCTGTCGGCGGAACAGGAGACGCCCATTCCGACGGGACAGGATGCGCCGTGGCGCGGCAGGCGGATGACGCGAACGTCCAGAGCGAAATGCTTTCCGCCGAACTGAGCGCCGAATCCGCACTTTTGAGCGGCCTTGAGCATTTTTTCTTCCATTTCCAGGTCACGGAAGGCCTGGCCGCCTTCATTGCCCTGGGTCGGCAGCGCGTCCAGGTAACCGGTAGAAGCGTACTTTACCGTCTTGAGGCAGGCTTCAGCGGAAGTTCCACCGATAACGAAAGCCAGGTGGTACGGAGGGCAGGCGGCCGTACCGAGGGTCTTCATCTTTTCCACGAGAAACTTTTCCAGGCTCGCGGGATTTAGAAGCGCTTTGGTTTCCTGGTAAAGGTAGGTCTTGTTGGCGGAACCGCCGCCTTTGGCTACGAAGAGGAATTTGTATTCCATACCATCCGTTGCATAGAGGTCGATCTGTGCGGGGAGATTGGTGCCGGAATTTTTCTCTTCATACATGGTGAGGGGAATCGTTTGGGAGTAACGCAGGTTTTCTTCGGTATATGTCTTATAGACTCCCTTGGAAAGGTATTCTTCGTCCTTCACGCCCGTCCAGACCTGCTGTCCCTTTTTGCCGACGATGGTTGCCGTTCCTGTATCCTGGCAAAGTGGCAGCACGCCCTTGGCGGCCACTTCGGCATTTCGCAGCATGGCTATGGCTACACCGCGGTCGTTGGCCGAAGATTCGGGATCTTCCAGGATAGCGGCGACTTTTTCGAGATGCGCCGGGCGCAGCATGAAAGAGACGTTGCGCATGGCGTTGTTGGCAAGATAGGTAAGCCCTTCAGGATCGACTTTGAGTATCTCCTTGCCATCAAAAGTGGTGACCGAAACATAGTCTTTTGTCAGCAGATTGTACTTGGTTTCGTCTTTTCCGAGGGGAAATGGATCTTGGTACTTGAATTCGGGCATCTTTAGCTCCTTTGGGTGTACTGTTTCGGACTCAATGAGATCGTTGTGAAATAACCAACATTGTATATTATCGGAAAAAAATGATTTGTCGAGCATGGAGTTGCGCTTATCCGCAATTCTCATGGGGTGGGCTGGAAAGAATTGCCCGGATTGACTTTGGGGATGGAAATGTAAAATGTAGTGCCCGCTTCAGGCCCCGGTTCCGCCCACACTTTTCCGCCATGCCGTTCAGCGATTTCCCTGACGATGCTCAACCCCAAACCGGTCCCCGCTACTCCCTTGGAACTGCTGTGTCTCTTGAACAAGCCAAAGATCTTCTCGCAATCTTCCTTCCTTATTCCCACCCCATTGTCCCGCACTGAAAAGGTGTGGAAGTCTTGAGATTCTTCATAGCCGATTTGAATTTCAGAAAGTTCTTTTCCACCGTATTTCATTGCATTATCGATGAAATTTCTGAAAACACGTAAGAAAGACAATCGATCCACCATGACTTCTATGTCCCTGTCAGGTTCAATCCACAAAATGTGGCGATCCGCCAGTCGTTCGGTGAATTCTTCCCGGATCATCTTGAGAAATTCCTTGAAATAGAACTTCTCTATCTGCAGGGGGGCTTCCTTGCTGGCGATGTAGATATTTATTTTTTCCACAAGGGCTGAATTGAGCTCAGCCGCCTTGAGGATTTGTTCACAGTAATGTTTGCCCCTTTCATCCAGTTTATGAGCGTAATGCTTCTGAAGAAGCTTCGTCAGTCCATGAATGCCAATGGCCGGACTTTTCAAGTCGTGCATGACGGAATAAGCAAAGAGCTTGAGTTTCTCAGAACTTTGACGAAGAGCTTCTTCCACTTTTTTGCGTTCTTCGATCTCTTCTATGAGCAGTTGATTGGTGTGGGCCAGTTCCCGGGTTCTCGCCTGCACGCGTAGTTCGAGTTCGTCATGAGCCTTTCTCAGTTCGTCCCTGGTGCGCACACGCTGAATCGCCGTTCCCAGTCCCATGGCCACCCCTTCCAGGACTTCCACCATTTCAAAGGGGATGACGTTTTCTCGATGATCGGCGATGTGAATCAGTCCAAGGATAGAGTTTTCCATGCGTATAGGGATGAGCACAACAGATTCATAGCCGAATTCATTGCATTTGTTACGGGTGAATTTTCTTTCTTCTTCCGTCAGGCCGGACAGAAAACGGGTCGTGCCATTAATGTAAAGGGAACCGCCCGGGGTGTAATGAGGAAGATGAGGTTCGGTCTTGCCCTGGATGACCGTAGTGCACATGCATCGATGCGAGTGAATCGAAAGAAGATTTTCCTCCTCGAAAAATCCGGGACTGAACCCATCGTATGCTTGATATGGGATGCTGCCGTCTTGATTCAAAATACGGATTCCGGCTGCGGAGCACCCCGTGTAGTGTCTCAGTTCGTGCACAAATTCCTTCAACATAACGGACATTTGCAGGTTTTTATTGGCAATTTCCAGAAAGCGGTGGGAAATTTTGAGGGCTTCCTCTGCGCGCTTCCTGTGCGTAATATCCTGAATCTGAACCAGATATTCGCTGATATGGTCCCCTTCGTGCATGGGGGTGATGAGAACGTCGATATGGATGATTCCCGACTTACTGGACTCAAAGAAGTTCATCTCCTTGATCTTGTCGAAGTCGAAAGGGATTTCATATCGAACGCTCTTGCCTTCTTGCAGTGTCTTCACCAATCCGGCTGGAAGATTGGGATCTTCAAAAAGATTGACCTTCTGAAGCTGGGGCGGGTCGGAAATGCCGAATATCTTCAAACTGGCTTCATTGAGATCGATGAGATCTCCCGATGCGTCGTAGAGTTCAATGCCGATGGGGGAGGCTTCATAAATATTCCTGAATCTTTCTTCGCTCTCTCTGAGGGCCTCCTCCGTTTTCTTTCTTCGCGTGATATCGCGGTCAATGCCCCGGTATCCTTTCAGTTCACCGGAACTGCCGAAAATGGGAACACCACTGGTTTCCAGAATGAGTTCGCGGCCCTCCTTGTGAACGACGCGATTGACGAAACTTGTAAGGGGTTTTCCTTCACGCATCACTTGAAAGGCTAGTCGTCGCTGAGCTTCTTTTTCCTTTTGGGAAAACAGATCATAAAAATGTTTCTGAAGGATCTCCTCGGAGGTGTAACCTGTGATTTTTTGGACCATGGGATTGGAATAGGTGTATTTCCCCTCCATATCCACTTCCCAAATCCAGTCGGAAGTGCTTTCAGCCAGGTCTCTAAAACGTTTTTCCGTTTCGCGGAGGGAATTCTTGAGTTCCCTTTCCCGCATCACCTTTTCAATGATTCTGGGAACAAGGGAAAAGAAATCGGAGGACTTGACCAGGTAATCGGAAGCGCCGAGCTTCATGGCTTTGACGGCGATGCCCTCGTCCCCCTGCCCCGTGATCATGATTACGGGAATGTCTTTTCCTCCAGCTTGGAGAGCTTCCAGAAATTCGATGCCGTTCATACCGGGCATGAGATAGTCCACCATGATGACATCAGGATGCAATACTTCTATTTCTTGAAAGCAGGAACTCGCCTCTTCGAAGTGCTGGACGGAGGAGCCGGGAAATTCTTTGAGGATCGCCCGTTTCATGAGCTGAAAATGGGGTTCTTCATCTTCGATAATGACTATCGTCAGTGGTTCTTCCAATCTCATCATCCTTCTGATAACTCTGATTGCCGTACGAGCGGACTAATCTTCGGAGGTGGTGGGGGGTTCGTTGAGGTTCATCCAGTAGAAGTCGATCTGCATGACTTTTTCTTCGAATTCCTTGAACCCTACGGGCTTGGTCAGGTAGCTGTTGGCGTAATGTCCGTAGGATGCCGCAATGTCTTCTTCACGTTTGGAAGTGGTGAGCATGATGACGGGGATCGGCTTTAGCCTGGGATCTTCCTTGATCCTTTTCAGTACCTCTATGCCGTCTATACCGGGGAGATTGATGTCGAGCAGGATCAGAGCGGGGCAGGGATACTTTTCACGGTCGCTGTAAATTCCACGGTTGAACAGGTAGTCGAGTGCCTGCTCCCCGTCGTTCAAAATATCGATCCTGTTTGCGTGGCCGGCTTTGCGTATGGCCCGCTTGGTGAGCTCGGCATGAGCTTCCTCATCTTCTACGATTAAAATGTGAGTGGGGTCACAGCCCATCGTTAAACATCCTTATCCTTGAGAGTGAAAAAGAAAGTTGTTCCCTTCCCTGGCTCCGAAGAAAGCCAGATTCTGCCTCCGTGGTATTCTATAATTCTTTTGACGATTGTGAGCCCCATACCGGTCCCGTCCCCAGCACGTTTTGCTGCTGGAAGCCTTTGAAATATTTGAAATATTTTATTGAAATACATTTCTTCGATGCCGATGCCGTTGTCGCGGAAATAAAAGACTTTCTGCCCGTTTTCCTCGTTGCATCCCACATCGATGCGAGGGGAAGGGTTGTCCTTGCCGATGTATTTCACCGCATTGGACAGGAAGTTGTCGACCACTTGCGTGATGCGTTTTTTCTCGCCGAATACCTCGGGAAGATCTTCCTGCACATGGACTTCAATGCCCCGGGCATCGATCTGAGGTTGTAATAATTTGATTGCCCCCTTGACAACCGTGCCAAAAGGAAAAACTGTTTTCTTTTCCGTGACGCGACCTATTCGGGAGAGGTTCAGGAGGTCGTTGATGAGGGATTCCATCTTCAGCGCGGCATCACTCATGTACTTGAGGTATTTGTCTGCATCCCCCGCCAGTACCTGGCCGAAATCCTCCCTCAATGCTCCGATAAACCCTTCAATGGTGACGATGGGGGTCTTCAGGTCGTGTGAAACCGTATAAACGAAGGATTCCATTTCTACATTTGCGGCACTCAGTTCGTCCAGAGTTTCCTTGAGTTTCTTCTCATTTTCCCGGAGAGCTTCTTCGACTTTTTTCCTTTCCTTGATCTCATAAAGGGCAGTATCTCTGGATTCTCTGTACAGTTCCATGCGGTGGAGAAGCAGGTGAAGGAGAATAGCAAGCCCTGCGGAGAGGGCCAGTCCGAAAGCCAAAAAGGGAAAGTTTGGCACCAGGGAAGGAGTGTAGAGGGTAGCGGTCGGCGCCAATTGAATGTTCCAAATTTTTCCCCCTAAATTCACCTGCTTCACAATCCGGGGAATCTTCATATCATAGTCGGGGGAGGCCGGATCACATTTATCCATGGATGGATAGATGATGTGCCCTCCCTCGGAGATGACCAGATCAAACGCTGAAAAAATCTCTCTGGATACAGCAACATCCAACAGTCTTTTCAGCTGAAACACTCCATCGATATATCCCTGAATTCTACCATCGTGCACAAGAGGCACTAAAATCTCAAATCCCGTTCCACCCTCAAAAAGCTCCATGCAAGGGGTCAAAGCATACTGCAGTTCGTTTCTGGCTCTCTCAATCGTGGCAATATAGGCGGCATTTCCATAGGCCGAGATGTTTTTCCCCTGCTTTTCTGCATTTTCTTCTTTGGGAAACACCCAGCGAATATAGCCTTCAGGATCGATCCAATTGATGGCCGTAAATCCCGGGTAGTGCCTGAACAAGGCGTTACTGAAAGTAAGAAAACGCTGCTGGCTGAAGTCGGGAGGTTGCCGTTCCACCCACCTGTCCGCCAGGAGTTCGAGAGATGCGATGCGAGCATTGACAAATCCTTCGATGCGTATTCGTAATTGCTCTGCCGTGGTCTCCGTCAAGTGCATGAGCACCTGGCGTTCGTGCTGGTTTTGGGCTTGCCATAAGAGAATCGTAAGCGTGGCAAAAAAAACGAATGCGATCAGGGAAAGGAAGCTTTTCAAACCGCGAAATGACATCGTTATCACCATTTTTGTTAAAAATCCAAACACTTAATAAGTAAAGGCATTATATGTTATCTCATTATGAAGTCTTTTCCAACCGCAATGTATTGCGGGGCCGAATCCGTTTGTTGGATTCCCTCTCTATAGAATTTATATAAAAAAGGCTCATGGCTTATAACGACATCGTTTTTCAAGAGTGTTTTCCGCTTTCCTTATGCCTTATATCTTATTGCCTTTTTTCATTTTTCGTTGTGACCGTTCCGGCATGGGAGTTAAATAGAACATTGGAGCTAAGGCATGCATAAGTATTACGGGGGACGTGGAACTGCGGAAAAGGGTTCCATTTGGGAAGATGTTGGAAACCGGCAGGGATGCTGGGAATGAAAGTTTGCCCCGAGGTATCGAAAAGCCACATCTGCTCGTACTTTGTTGATACCTCGAAGCGAGCGCGACAGGTGGGAGCTTACCAATTTTCCTTCTTCCGCGAAGGGAGGAGATTATCCAAAGATTGAACCGGCTGAAAGCGGTGATCAATCAGGAGCGTTTTCCACCTCGATGCGACTACTGATGCAGGCCCGGCAGGAACCCGACCGGGTTCGAGCCGCATCCGAAAGGGAAAGCACTCCCACTATTTTCCCGGGATCTTCTTTGTGAACGAAAAGACGCTGAACATCGGCGAAAATCATCCTCTGAATGGCTAAAACCAGGTGCTCTCTCTCATCGCAAGATCGTACGGGAGTGCTCATGATCGTTTTGGCGGGCACCTCGGCGGAAATCCCATGTTTGTACGCAATGATGAGATCCGTTTTGGAAACCACCCCGGCGGGAAGTCCGTTTTCGTCGATAATGAGGACCGCTCCCACATTGTTGGCCTCGAGCCCCTCCATCACCTCCATCAAGCTTTCGTTTTCATGGTTTACAAAGACGGATGGGGTCATCACTTCATATACATGAAAAGGCTCGGCAAGGAACCCTTCGGAGTCCGCTTCCCTGGTGCGCAGGATATTCCTTTCGCACTTGTGACAATATCTGTAAAGCAGACCACAGATATCGTAATACGCCAAAACACCTACAACTTGGTCAGGAGCGCTTTCCTTTACAAAGAGGCGGTGGACGTTGTGGGTTCTCATGAGGTCGAGAGCGGATTCCAGGGTATCCCCCGGCTCGCAGAACAGGGGAGAGGGCATCATGATGGCTTCCAGAGGGGTTTCGATGGGGATACCTGCGTAATATCCCCCCATGATGTTGGTTTTGGACACAACCCCAACGGGCTCATGCTTTTCGTCTGTAATGAGCAGGGAATTGACTCGAAACTTGATGACAGTTTTGGCTGCCTCTTCGATGGGCGCATCTTTAGGTAACTGGGCGGCAATCCTGCGCATGGCATCGAGGACCGTCAGCCCACTCAAAACGCTCTTCCTCTCGACGATGGGCATAGTACTCACCAAAAAGCTAAAAGGTTAAGTCATGCAGCTGGGACGTTCCATGAGATGGTAGAAGACCTTGGAAATATAAACAATCCCAACAACTTTTCCATTTTCTAAAACAGGGAGGCGGCGCAGGTGCTTGCGGATCATGATGTCTACGATGAAGAGCAGATGAGTGTCGGGTGTGATGGAGATGAGATCGGTGGTCATGATGTCTTCGACCAGGATGGACTTGGCTCGGCGGCAGGTTTCGTCCAAAAATCCCGTTACGTCCATGTCGTTCATTTCACCCCAGATATGAATATGCTTGGGGCGCATGAGAAGCAGGACATCGAACATGGAAACCATTCCCACGAGCTCCCCCTGGTCGGTGGTCACCAGAAGTCCAAAACTCTTGGACTTTTGTTCTTCACTGGCTTTCTTGAAAACCTTGACGACTTCCGTAACAGACATCTTGGGGTGGAGGGTCAGGAAGGTGGTATCCATTACGTCTTTTGCTGTAACGGTCATATCATCCCCTCTATGTTTGAAAGACATCAAAATGGAAAATATGGTTTGAAATCTTCTGTCGAGGACTGGAATATGATGTATCATTTCAGGCCGAAGTGTCAACATTCTTATGGCATTACGAAAGATTTACGAGATGAACCAGATCCATATTCATATTCATCTTGGGAGCAGCACCTCGAAACGATGAAAGAACACCGTCGGATGGTCTACCCTTCCTGATCCGCCACCATTTCCCGGGAGGTTTCCAGGAGCATCGGGATTTGGGAGGCTTTGAACTCCAGCGGAGGGATCAGGTCAATTTCAAAAAAGGGTATTTATTGAGTTCTTCCCGGGTCCAGATGGAAAATCCGGCTTGCTGTCCCAGGGTTTCGACCGCCAAAATGGCATCCGGGTCTTCGAAATTCAGGTGACCCGGTGTTCCCAGCTCTTCCAGGGATTTCAGGATGGCTTCGTTGAGCATCCTTTCTTCCTCGACCGTTGAAATTTTGCCCTTGAAGCCCCGCCGGTGCATCCTGACATGAAAACTCTTTCCCTGCAGTTTCTCCACGAAGCTCAAAGCGATTTCTTTGGCTTTCGCTTGAAATTCTTCCGGTGTTTGAAAGCTGAAAATATCGGTCACAGGAATGAGACGTGCCAGGTGCGTGAGGATTGATGGATCTGCGGCGATTTTTTCACTCAATCTTGTGAGCATTTCATCAACATAAGAACACCGCATGATGAGTACGTTGAAAAACTCGGTGCGTTGGATCGGTCCAAATTCATTCAATAAATTGCGGACTCGACCGTATGCTTTTTCATGAACCGTGATGAGAACGTTCCAATCCCGCATTTCGTGCCCTTGAATCTATATGAAAAACCTTTGGACCGGTGAAGGGGTGAGCCGGTGGACAGGCGGGCCGGCTCACCCCTTCACCGATTTCCATGTATCGTTGTGTCTTTCCGGGTCATGGCGGTGAACTGTCCAAGGAAAGGAAGGGGTCATAAGAAGGTTATGCCCTTACTTTTTCCGGTTTCTTCAGGCTCGTCTCTCTTTTTCAAGATTTTGTTCTCGGGAAATGATTGTGACCATATCCGTGAGCTGTTCCCAGATTTGTTCCAGCACATCATCGAGGGTAAGAATCCCTTCAAGCCCGCCTTTGGCGTTGACCACCGGGATGCGGCGAAAACCGCGGGAGCGCATCTTTTTTAAAACTTCGGCAATGTCGTCGTTTTCCAGTGCCGTCACAGGCTCCGGCGTCATCACGTCTTCGACAGTGAGCGATCCAATGTAATCTGGAGCATTGGCCATGACTCCAACGACGATATCCCGGTCCGTCAGAATGCCAATGGGAATCCGCTCCCCCTCCTTTTCTTCGACGACGACCAGATTGCCCACATGATATTCACGCATGCGTTTACTCGCTTCCATGAGAGTTTCTTTCCTGGTGGCGATGGCGACTTCCCGAATACAGATCTCACCTGCTGTCATGATTTTACTCCTTCACAGTTTGGGGGGGCAGAGCATTCCACGAATCTCAAATTGCGCCACATGCTGCGAAAAAATATGGATTATTTCCCGACGGGAATAATATAGAGAGGGGATTCGCCTTTCTCGCAACCGACTACTTGGGCCACAGTTTCGTCACGGAAGGCGCCGATGACCACCGCTCCCAGGTTCAGCGAAACGGCCTGCAGCAAGGCGTTTTGAGCGGCGTGGCCGGCCTCCATATATACATACCTGATTCCACGTTCCCCGTATTTTGAAGTCGTGCGTTCATAGACTCCGCAGATGACCAGAACAACGGGAGCTTTCCTGATGGGGTCCTGGCTGAGAGCCGCCTGACAGAGGGCGTCTCTTCGGTCTTCACTCCCTTTCTTCTGGAGCTCGTGCCTTGCAGGCCGGTATTTGTAGATGCCTGCGGAAAGGTGAGTCGCATTTCCGACAAGGGCATATATTTCAAGGGGATAAAGCGCTCCCGCAGAAGGGGCTGCCCGGTATCCTCCGGGATCGGTGATCCCCTGAGCCGCCCAAAGAAGCTGTGAAATATCTGAAAGATCCAAAGGCTCCAGCCTGTAATTCCGGATAGATCTTCTGGCAAGGATTGCGCTCTCCACCGATATTTTGCTATTGTACTGAGGGTCTGGAAGCTTGATGGTGTCTGTACGCGGTTCTTCGGACATGTTTTCTCCTCTCGCCGGCTGGGTAAAAATCATAAACATCAAAATCAGAAAGGAGACTACAACTGCACTTACGATGAATTTTCGGGGTATTCCATCAGATGGTTTTCTCGAATTTATCATGATATCCGTTTCCTCAACATATACTCTGCACGGATAAAATTATGACTTTTGATCATCCTGCAGAAGTCAAGATTTCAACCGTTCACAGTATAAATACCTGAAAGGATTCTACCCCATTGTTGTTATTTTAAGAATTCTCCCCCTGCCGTTCAAGTTCGGTTGTTGCCAAAAGTGGGATAGAAAGGTGGTGGTTCATGGGAAAAGGCGGTGTCTCATCCTTCATTCGACATCATTTCAGGCATTTCAATGCCGCTGCCCTGGTAGATGCTGCGCAAGCCTACAGAGATCTTCTTGATGATAACGGGTTCATGTTTTTGGCCATGGCAGGAGCTATGAGCACTGCGGAGCTGGGGCTGTCTCTGGCTGAGATGATTCGCCGTGATAAGGTGCATGCCATTTGCTGCACGGGGGCGAACCTGGAGGAGGATATTTTCAATCTCGTTGCTCATAATCATTATATCCGTGTTCCCAATTACCGGGAACTTTCGCCGCAAGACGAAAAAAAGCTGCTGGAACGCAAACTGAACCGTGTGACGGATACATGTATTCCCGAAGAAGAAGCCATCAAACGCATTGAAAAGGTCGTCCTGGATCTTTGGGTGGAAGCCGACCAAAAAGGGGAACGCTGTTTTCCTCACGAGTTTTTCTATCGTATGCTCCGAAGTGGAACACTTCGGAATCACTATGAAATTGATGAAAAAGAGAGCTGGATGCTTGCCGCTTCGGAGAGGAACCTGGCCATCTTCGTACCCGGATGGGAGGATTCAACATTGGGAAATATCTATGCTTCCCACTGTATGCGCGGTCATATTCAGAATGTGCATACCGTAAAAACGGGAATGGAATACATGATGCACCTGGCGAAGTGGTATCAGGAGGTTTCAAAAGGACATCCCATAGGGTTCTTCCAAATTGGTGGAGGGATTGCTGGAGATTTTCCCATCTCCGTGGTGCCCGTTTTGAGGCAGGAACTGAAACAGAATGTGCCCTTATGGAGTTACTTCTGTCAAATCAGCGATTCAACCACGAGCTATGGTTCCTACTCCGGCGCCGTGCCCAATGAAAAGATCACCTGGGAGAAACTGGATGTAGCCACTCCCAAATTCATCATTGAATCGGATGCCACCATAGTGGCGCCCTTGATTTTTGCTTATGTTCTGGACCAGGTTTAATCGCACGGAAAAACCCATCCGGATGATCCATTCATCTTTTTTCCAGGGACGGAGAGGGATTGTTTTTCCATCCCTTTCAACCTTCACTTGTTTTCTTGTTTTCCTGGAGCGGTCACTTCGATACCCGTTTCTTCCATGGCTTGACGGATTACCCTGGCCAGCTTCCATGCCCCTGGAGTGTCTCCATGAACACAGAGGGTATCCGCCTTGATTTCGATTTCCTGTCCCTCTATGGATGTTATGCGGCCTTCCGCCACCAGTTTTATCACTCTTGTGCGCACGGCGGATGCGTCATGAATGACGGCTCTTTCCATGCCGCGGGGAGCCAGCTGTCCGTCGCTCAGGTAGCCCCGGTCCGGGAAAACTTCCTGCACGACCCGAAGGCCGAACGCCTCTGCCATTTCAGCGCACAGGGACCCGGAAAGAATGAAGAAAAACAAATCGGGATCAAAAGCCTTTACCGCTTCAACGGCTTCCATGGCGGCAGCTTCGTTGTGGGCGATAAGATTGTAGAGTGCACCATGGGGCTTGACATGCCGAAGTCTTGCCCCGGCAGCTTCTGCAAATGCTCTGAGGGCTCCCATCTGATAAAGCAGGTAGTTCTTGATTTCCCCGGGAAACGTCTGAAGAGCGCGCCTCCCGTAACCCAGAAGGTCCGGGTATCCTGGATGAGCTCCGATTCCCACGTGATGTTCTTTGGCCAGGTAAACGGTCTTGGCCATGACCAGGGGATCTCCGGCGTGATACCCGCAGGCGATGTTCGCCGACGTGATGAATGGAATGACCTTCTCATCCTCCCCGATCACATAGGAGCCGAAGCTCTCTCCCATGTCGCAATTGATGTCAATGGACACCATGAATGTCTCCGTCCCGGTTTGCCTTGGCTGTTACAGGGGTTCTCCCTGCAGAATAAATCTTCGCAGAGCGTATTCTTTTTTGAGATAGATCTCCCGGGCTTTCAGAAGGGGGATGGGCGAAAAACGCACCTCCGCTCCCGGTGCTGCCTGGGCAATGAGAGAGATATCCTGGGAGATGACCGTTGCGATCTTGACGTAACCGCCTGTGGTGGGCCGATCTGCAAGAAGAATCATCGGTTGGCCGCTTCCCGGTACCTGTACCGCTCCAAGGGCAATGCCGTCGGAGATGATATCGGGGCCCTTTTGATGGGTTATCCTGGGTCCTTTCAGAGCACACCCCATGCGATCCGCACGGTCGGTGAGGCGGTAGATCCCGGAGGTAAAAGCGTTGAGGCCTTCCTCAGTGATACAGTCATCCTGAGGCCCCAATACCACTCGCAGAATGAGTTGTTGGGAATAGGGGGGAATGAGACTCCACGGATGATTCCGGACGATCTTGCCCCCTGGTTTTCCCGTATGCAAAATATCTCCCTTCCGCAAAGGTCTTCCGTTCATTCCTCCGAATCGGCCTCTCAGATAGGTGGATTTGCTTCCGAGAACGACAGGCACATCTACCCCACCTTCAAGAAAGAGATAGTCTCTGCCTCCCGTTGCAGAACGTTCCAATATGAGCCGGTCCCCTTTGGCGGCATACATGGCTGTCCAGGAAGGAATCGTAAAATCATTCAATGTCGCCTTTTCATTGGGGCCAGTTACTGCGAAAAGCGTCTTCTTCAGGAAGACCGCTTCAAGTCCTCCGAGTGTGATCTCGATGCACGCTTCGTACTGGTCGTTTCCCACCAGAGCGTTACCGATCCTCATAGCACAAAGATCCATGGCCCCCGAAACGGGCACTCCCATGTGCTGATAGCCTAGGCGCCCCCTGTCCTGAATGGTGGCAAGAGGCCCCGGACGAATGATCTCAATAGTTGGTGTATTCATCTTCGCTTATGGGCCTGAATCGTATGGACATACCCGCTTCCAGCAGAAATGGGGGAGTGCGTTGGGGGTCAAAGAGCTTTAAAGGGGTCTTCCCGATCAGTTGCCACCCGCCCGGGCTTTCAATGGAGTAGATGCCCGTCTGCTGATCGGCAATGCCGACGCTTCCGGCTGGAACACGTATTCTCGGAGTCGTTTTGCGCGGAGTGAAAAGCCCCGGATCGAGGCCGCCAAGGTAGGCGAATCCTGGAGTGAATCCTATCATGAAAACGTGGTAAAGAGGAGTCGAGTGTAGAGCGATCACGTCATCAACACTCTTGTCGTGAAAGGATGCGACATCCTCGATATCCGGCCCGTATTCTTTGCCGTAACAAACTGGAATTTCAACGGTGACCTTTCGATCCTGGTGATCTTCCTTTTCATCCATGAACTTCTCGATATCGAGGATGAGCTGTTCGAAAGAGCATTCCCAGGGATCGTACTGAATGAAGAGGGATCGATAGGTCGGATTGAATGAAATAACGCCTGGAAGAGCGGCTTCTGACAGTTTGTGAAACAATGCGTGGACCTTCCGATTGGTTTCGAGATCGATCGTATCCCCAAGTTCCACGCTGACGGCGGTTTCTCCGCAAGGAAGAAACCGGGGCCAAAAGAGTTTTTTATGCTTCACTTGTTCGTCTGACACCGTGTTCTCACCATTGTGGGAAAAATGGGCAAATGAATTCAGGGGGTAGAAATTTACCTATGCCATACCCGCAGATCTTTTTCAACGTTTTGAAGAAAATTGCCGCAATTCGAAATGAATACTGTACACTTCACCCTGACAATTGAAATGAGGTGAGCTTGCAGACCATGTTGGAAATCAAACTTTCAAAGAATGCTCTCAAAGTACTGGAAGCGCGTTATTTGAAACGCGACGCGGAGCGGCGCATCATCGAGACTCCGGAGGAACTTTTTCATCTGGTTGCCGGTTGTATCGCTCAAGGGGAAGCGATGTGGGTATCCCCCCAACAAATCGATCATTGGAGGCGCGAGTATCTGGAACTCATGACGTCTCTCGACTTCCTTCCCAACAGCCCCACCCTCATGAATGCCGGCAAACCGCTCGGCCAACTGAGTGCCTGTTTTGTCCTGCCCGTGGAAGATTCGATGGAAGGCATTTTCGAAGCTGTCAAGCAAATGGCCCTAGTCCAGCGGACCGGCGGAGGAACCGGCTTTTCTTTTTCCCGACTGAGGCCCAAAGGTGACCTCGTGGCTTCCACTTCCGGCGAAGCTTCCGGCCCCGTCTCATTCATGAAAATCTTCGACTGCGCCACGGAAAACATCAAGCAGGGAGGGAAGCGGCGCGGTGCCAACATGGGTGTCCTGCGGGTGGATCACCCGGACATCATGGAGTTCATCACGGCAAAACTCGATGGGGTCACACTGCAAAACTTCAACATATCCGTCGGAGCGACGGACACCTTCATGAAGGCTTTGGAGCAGGATTCAGATTATGAACTGATCCATCCCCGGACGGGAAAATGCGTGGGCAGGCTTCGAGCCAATGCGGTTTTCGATACCATCGTGCACGCAGCCTGGCGAACCGGTGACCCCGGTCTACTTTTTCTCGATACGATCAACCGATCCAACCCTACGCCTCGAGTGGGTGAGATCGAAGCAACCAATCCCTGCGGGGAAATTCCGCTGCTCCCTTACGAATCGTGTAACCTCGGATCCATCAATCTTTCAAGAATGATTCATGAACGCCAGGGACATCCCTCTGTGGACTGGCAAAAACTCAGGGCTACTGTCCGCAAGGCGATACGTTTCCTGGACGATGTCATTGAAGCCGGCCGCTATCCCATCCCTGAAATTGAACGGATGACGAAAAGTAACCGGAAGGTCGGCCTGGGGCTGATGGGTTTTGCCGAATTGCTCATCCGCCTCGGTGTTTCCTACGCTTCTCCCGAAGCCGTTACCGTGGCCGAAAACATCATGCGTTTCATCGATGAAGAGTCTTTGGCCATTTCTCAAGAGCTTGCGGCAGAGCGCGGCGTCTTTCCCAACTGGAAAGGCAGTGTTTACGAGGATCGTGGAATCCAGCTGCGAAATGCCACGCGCACGGCCATTGCTCCCACGGGTACGATCAGCATCATCGCCGGGACAAGCGCTGGCATCGAGCCCTTGTTTGCTCTGGCCTACAAACGATCCCATGTGCTCGACGGTCAGACCCTCTACGAACTCAATCCTCTTTTGCTTGAATATCTGGCTCGCTACGGCTTGGATACAAATAAAATCATACCAGAAATCCTGGAGCGGGGCGGCCTGAAAGATGTTGATGGAATACCCGGGGAAATCAAGCGACTTTTTGTGACGAGCCTTGAAATCCCCTTCGAGCAACATCTTCGCATACAGGCGGCTTTTCAGCGCCATGTGGACAATTCCGTCTCCAAGACCATCAATCTGCCTCATGACACTGCCCCCTCCCTTGTGGCCGAAGCTTATCGCCAAGCATGGGAGATGGGGCTGAAAGGGATTACGATTTACAGGTATGGGAGCAAACAGACCCAGGTGCTTGAACTGGGCGTAGGTGAAGAAGCCCTTCACTACGACCATGCCTCCCGTTGTGACCCCGAAGAATGCAAAGTATGAGTGAAGAGCATTCGGTCAAGTCGTCAGCCGTGAAATCTAAGAGCCACCTCATTTCCAGATTCCATCGATCCTGGCGGCGCATTTGGGGCAGGTTCCCTCCCTGAGATGATTGGCGCGTACAGTGAATCCCGCACGTTCAATGAGGAGTTCTCCACATGCGTAGCAATATGTGTTTTCTCCTTCATCGCCAGGGATATTGCCCGTGTAGACATAGCGGAGCCCCACTTCCAGGCCGATCTCCCGGGCATGCTGCAGCGTGGATGCCGGGGTGCGTGGGCGATCCAGCAACTTGTAGGTAGGGTAAAACGCTGAAACGTGCCAGGGAATATCCGGTCCGATGCTCTTGATGAACTTGGCAATGGCCTTCAATTCATTTTCAGAGTCGTTCAAGCCTGGAATGACCAGGGTCGTTATTTCTATCCATACTCCCAGCTCCTTCATCCGAACGATGGTATCCAACACGGGCTGCAGCTTTGCCTTACAGATGTTTCGGTAAAAATCATCGGAAAAGCCTTTGAGATCGATGTTGTCGGCGTCCAGGACTTTGGCCATGGCTTTTGCGGATGCTTCGGTCATGAATCCGTTGGACACAAAAACATTGCGAATGCCCTCCTGCCGGGCGAGAACCGCCGTATCGTAGGCGAACTCGGAAAAAATAGTCGGTTCCGTGTAGGTGTAGGCGATACTGGCAGAGCGGCTGACACGAACTTTGGCGACGAGCTCTTCAGGCGTTGTGTCTTCCCCGATAATCTTCTTATCGTATAGGCGCGGATACTGAGAAATTTCGTAATTCTGGCAGTGAAGACACTGAAAATTACAGCCGACGGTTGCAATGGAATAGGCCCGGCTTCCGGGCAGGAAGTGAAAGAGCGGCTTTTTCTCAATAGGATCTATCTGATGAGAGATGAGCTTTCCGTAGACCAGCGAATAGAGTATTCCCTGCTGGTTTTCCCGGACCATACAGATGCCGCGTTTTCCGGGTCCAATCACGCATTCATGGGCACACAGATGGCACCGAACCTTCTCGTTATCAAGCTTTTCATAGAACCTGGCTTCTTGCATGGTTTTCCCTTTCTGCTCTTTGGGGTAAGTTCCGGCGGGGTTGAGGTACTGCACTTTGGATAATACTCATGCATGACGATGTCAAAGCCAAATGCTGAAAACAGCTTTTCTGATTTAACGTCGCTTGACATCCGGTAGCGATCAGGCAAGAATCGTTTCAATATTTTTTGATATGCATCTTCTCTGAATAGCGGTTGGTCTGAAACTATGATTCCATTCCTTCCGGTGCGGGCAGGATCAAGTTTTGAGGACGCAACACTGATCGTCCAACCATTGACAAGATAAGCCGGGGTCACTCATGCAAAAATTATCTTTTGATTATCACAATGCCCTTTCGTTTATCCATGAACATGAAATTGAATTCATGGAAGGTCAGGTCATGAACGCGGCACAGGTTCTAGAGCAAAAATCGGGGCAGGGCAACGATTTTTTAGGATGGCTGGACTTGCCGACCGTCTATGACAGGGAGGAATTCGAGCGGATCAAAGCGGCGGCTGAAAAAATAAGATCTCAATCAGACGTACTGGTAGTCGTTGGGATAGGCGGCTCTTATCTGGGTGCCAAAGCCGCCATCGAATTTTTGTGCCATTCCTTTTTCAACCATCTGCCCAAGTCCAGGCGGGGGGCTCCGGAAATATATTTTCTAGGGATCAATCTCTCCTCCACCTATTATACGCATGTACTGGAAATGATAGGAGAGAAGGATTTTTCAGTCAATGTCATTTCCAAGTCCGGAACAACGACGGAACCTGCCATAGCTTTCAGGATTCTCAAGAAAAAACTGGAAGAAAAGTACGGGAAAAAGGGGGCGAGGGATCGGATTTTTGCCACGACGGATAAATCCAGAGGCGCGTTGAAACAGCTTGCCGCAGAGGAGGGTTATGAGACGTTCGTTGTTCCTGATGATGTGGGGGGAAGATATTCTGTGCTCACGGCCGTTGGATTGCTGCCCATAGCCGCCGCAGGAATCGACATCGATGCGTTGATGAAGGGGGCCGCGGATGCATCGGCGGATTATACGGCTCCCTATGGTAAGAACGACTGTTATAAATACGTGGCTGTCAGAAATATCCTCTACCGGAAGGGCAAAGCCATCGAACTGATGATCAATTATGAACCTCGGCTCCACTATGTTGCCGAATGGTGGAAACAGTTGTTCGGGGAATCCGAAGGCAAGGATGGAAAAGCGCTCTATCCTGCATCGGCCGACTTCACTACTGACCTTCATTCCCTCGGGCAGTATATTCAGGATGGTCGAAGACATCTTTTTGAAACTCAGATCAGCATTCGGACTCCTGAAGCAGACATCGAAATAGAAGCGGACGAATCGAACCTGGATGGTTTGAACTTCCTGGCGGGAAAAACAATCGATGAAGTGAACAAAAAAGCGTCTGAAGGCACGGTAATTGCTCATGTTGATGGAGGAGTGCCCAATCTGGTCGTTCATTTGCCTGAGGCGACCCCGTATCACTTGGGATATCTTTTTTATTTTTTTGAAAAGGCTTGCGCCGTGAGCGGCTATTTATTGGGGGTGAACCCCTTCGATCAGCCTGGAGTGGAAGATTACAAGAAGAACATGTTCGCCCTGCTGGGAAAGCCTGGTTATGAGGAAGCAGGAAAACAGTTGGCAGAGAAATTGAAAAAGGTTAAATGAGCGCATTTTCCCGGTGAGTTTTTGGGCAGACCAGGTGTGCAAAAATTGTCGTTGTGTACGTTTTGGGTCATTCCCACGAAAGGGGGAGGCCGGTTCTTTGCCTATATTCCTTTCCCGACACTGGATGTCGGGTTTGGAAACCCGGCCTACGATTTTCATGGTCGGGGGGTGAACATTGCCGGATTTTCATAACATGCTGGGGGAGACTTCAGGACGGAGAGCAAACGGAAAGGAGGAACATATGAAAGGGATTACCTGAGCCGATGGGATGCGAAGAATGCGGCAAGTCGATATGTGGAAGAG
Source organism: Desulforhabdus amnigena (assembly GCF_027925305.1). Taxonomy (NCBI): domain Bacteria; kingdom Pseudomonadati; phylum Thermodesulfobacteriota; class Syntrophobacteria; order Syntrophobacterales; family Syntrophobacteraceae; genus Desulforhabdus; species Desulforhabdus amnigena. Next base: position 453,195 of record NZ_BSDR01000001.1, read on the forward strand.
AGTCAAAAAAGTGTCGAGAGCGCCAGAGCTTATACCGGGATTCTATCGTATAAGTTGACGAGGATTCAGGGTGATCGAAATTTTCGGCGGATGCCCTGAGGGATGTCACAGCCCGAGAAATGTACAAACCCCGCAAGTGATTGCTGGAACAAAAGCATTTCAGTGACTGGCTTTCTTCTAAAATGGATCTCTGTTCTATCTGTTTTAGAGGAGCATCGCATATGTGCGGAATTGTGGGTTATATTGGGGCAAGGCAGGCGGTTGAAGTCATTGTGGATGGTTTGACACGTTTGGAATATCGTGGTTATGATTCCGCCGGCGTTGCAGTGAACACTGGTGGAGAGATCATCATCCAAAAGAAAAAAGGGAGATTGCTCCTCCTTGAAGAGAACCTGAAAGAAAACCCCATAAAAGGAAACATGGGAATCGGCCATACCCGCTGGGCGACCCATGGTGAACCCTCCGACGAGAATTCCCATCCCCACAGCAATGAGAGTTGTTCCATTGCCGTCGTTCATAACGGCATCATAGAAAACTACCTGGAAATCAAGAGGGAACTTCAGGAGAAAGGTGTCGTTTTCAAATCGGAAACCGATACGGAAGTGATCTCCCATTTGATCGATTCCTACTATGACGGCGATCTTCTCGATGCACTCTATAAAACCCTGAAGAGAATCAGAGGAGCGTATGCCCTGGGGGTGATCCATAAAAACCAGCCTGATGTATTGATTGCCGCCCGCAAGGACAGCCCCCTTGTGATAGGGGTAGGAGAGGGTGAGAATTTTATCGCTTCAGACATTCCTGCACTGCTCAAGTACACCAAAAATGTCTATTTACTAGAGGATGGGGACGTTGCCGTTCTGACGAAGAACTCCGTCGAGATATTCGATTTAAAGAAAAACAAAATCAGCAAGAATCTGACGGAAATCACCTGGGATCTGGAGTCTGCCACCAAGGGCGGTTACCCTCACTTTATGCTCAAGGAAATACACGAACAACCCAAGGGCATTCAGGAGACCATCCTTCGAAGATTGGATGCAGACGGTCTGGTCAGATTTGATGATATAAGGCTTAGCAAGGAAGACCTGGCCGAGATTGACAAGATCTACATCGTGGCGTGCGGAACCGCTTATCATGCCGGCCTTGTGGGCAAGAAAGCCATAGAAAAAATGGCCCGAATCAAGGTGGATGTCGAGATCGCTTCCGAATTCAGGTACGACAACCCTTTCATCGATTCCAAAACCCTGGTCATAATAGTCAGTCAGTCCGGCGAGACGCTGGATACCCTCGCGGCTTTGCGTGAAGCAAAGAGAAAAGGTGCAAGGACGTTGGCCATTACCAATGTCATGGGTTCTTCCATTGCGCGGGAAGCCGAGCATGTCATTTATACCTGGGCGGGTCCTGAAATCGCTGTGGCTTCAACCAAAGCCTATACGACACAAATCGCCTGTCTTTTTATGCTCGCTCTGGACATGGGCTACAAGAGAGGGGTTCTTGATCTGGCCGCATATCGGGAGATCCTGGAAAAATTAAAAGGCATCCCCGAAAAAATCAAAGCGGTCCTGAAAAATGATCTCCAGGTTCAAAAAATCGCTGGGAAAATAAAAGATGCCGCCCACGGTTTCTATATTGGAAGGGGAATGGATTACAGCATCGCCGTAGAGGGTTCCCTGAAGATGAAAGAAATTTCCTACGTCCATACCGAGGCTTTTCCGTCGGGAGAACTGAAGCATGGAACCATCGCTTTGATCGAAGACGGAACCCCTGTGATCGCTCTTGCGACTCAGCAGAGCCTCTTTGAAAAATCCATTTCCAACATGAAGGAAGTCAAGGCGAGAGGAGCTTACGTCATCGGGGTTACCCTCGAAGGGAATGAACTGATCGAAGAAGTGGCCGATGATGTCTTGTACATTCCCAAAGTGGATGACATGTTTGCCGGACTGGTGGGAGTGGTTTATCTGCAATTGCTGGCCTACCATGTCTCCGTCATGAAGGGGCTGGACGTGGATAAACCCAGGAACCTGGCAAAATCTGTAACCGTGGAATAGATACGGTTGAGCTCGTAGAGTTGAGTCATTGCGGATTGGCATGATATGAAATTTTACCCCATCATTTTTTTTACAGCGTATAGCGAAATGAAATAAATGTTTGGCTTCATGCCCATCCAAATACAATGTTGAAGCTGTAAGTCGATGATTTAGTGCAATATTGTCGTATAAACCACGGAGACACGGAGGGCACGAAGAAAGACCTTCAAATGAAATCTCCGTGTCTCCGTGGTGCAGATGAAATCTGACAATGTCGAGGTGAGATAGTCATTGCCGTCTCGGGAAATGAAGGTTCAGTGGCCTGCATACGCAGCGAAATCTCACCTGATGTTCTGTATCATGTTCTATCCGTCCAAGGATGAAACGTTGCCTCGGTCTAAAATCTCCAGGGTTCCCGAGTTCCCGTCTATACGGACAAGCTGACCGTCTTCGATCTTCCCGGTGATGCCCTGGAGTCCGACGACGGCCGGAACCCCGTATTCACGGGCGACGATGGCGCAGTGGTTGAGAATTCCCCCCATTTCGACCGCTACTCCCGCCGTGGTTACAAAAAGTGGCGTCCACCCGGGGTCCGTGTTGTAGGCGATCAGAATCTCGCCCTTTTGGAGCTTGTCGAAGTCCGACTCACTGCGGATGACTCGAGCTTTTCCTTCCGCCATGCCCGGGGATGCCGCCGTTCCGGCAAAAACCTTGCCTGAAGCGCTGACCGGGCATAGATCTACCGTGTGCTCTCCGTCATGGAAGACATAAAAGGGAGGAGACTTTTCCCTGTCCTCTGTATACATCTCCTTTCTGGATTGAATGACCTGAAGCATTTCCCGGATGCTTTTTTTCCTGTCCAGTATGTCTCTCAGTTCGTCGAGCCTCAGGAAAAAAATCCCATCCCGGACAGCCTCGAGTCCCCTGAAGGCTTCGTTTTTGCTCATGGCCAAGAGCAATTTGCGAATACGGTAAAAGACCTTGTCCAGGGCAAACCGGAGGTCTTCACGCAGGGCAAGGAAGGACCTGGCGGATCGAAGCAGCACGTACAGGATGGGGGCCGTTATAAAAGCCGGAAGAGCGCTGCGGTTTGGCTCCGCTGCGGTTTTTCCCTCGATTTCCGCTGCATGGGAGCCGGTCTTCAAAAGAATCGTCAGCAAGTCCAGGACAAGGCCGGGCTTTTCGTCCCAGCGGGGATGAATGAAGTCCCTGTTGGCCGACCTGTACCTGTATGCAGCGATGAACTTTTCGATGCGTCTGGTGGCGGGGTGATCTCCATATCTTGTCTGAAGAATTTCCCAGAGATTTTCTTTTTCACTTGTGTCCAAAAAAACTTTTCTGAGTTCCTCATCGAAGCATCTGCTGATTTTCATGAGATCTTCTTGAATCGTGAGGGTGATATTGGATGGGATGTGGCTCATCCGTTTCAACACCCACGCATCGCTCCTGCCGGCATAACGGGTAGCGAAGTGATTGAGAATCCAGGTGAATATACTGGCGTTGCCGTAACCCCACTGGTTTCGTACCTGAAGGCCGGCAAGCAGATTCAGGAGTCTTTCCAATTCGTTCCTGAGGGAGGTACATGTCATCTCTGCGTATGAATCGACGTCCACCCTGTTCAACTCGTCTTCGATTTTGCGGATATGGCGTTTCAAAAGAGGTACGGTCAGGAACGGCAGGATGGCCGGGTCCGAAAAAAGCAGGGGAAGGCGGGGAAGGAGTCTGAGAACTTTTAGTGGCTGAAAAGGGGTCTGCAAAACTTTTTCCCGGATGGAAGGAGGAAAGACGTTTTGAATTTCACGAAACCGAAGAAAGCCCGGCAGGAATTCCAGGAGCTTGGCAATGGATAAGTTGTTGAGATAGCCGTAGCCGTTGATCACTCGAATGGCTTGAATGGAGGAAAGTTCATGGAGCTTCAGCTTCCGGAGAGGGGCCTTGAACGTGTAAAGGTCGGAGAGTTCATCGAAGACAATGGATGCGGTCATATCGGTCATGCGGTCGGACCATAGATCTTCCACGATGGATCTCGAATAGAAATTTTCGGCCATGGAATCGCAAGAGGGTTTTCTATCGAGGGTGCTGACCGGCCTGAGCTGCAAAATGTAAAGAGTGTCCCCTTCGATTGCCCATTCCAGGTCGAGGCCTTTGCCAAACGCGGTTTCCGCTTTTTGGCCGATGTCGATCAGTGCATCCAGGTGACTTTTGCTCAAGGATGCTGCTTGTCCAGCCGGATCGGCTTGAAAATCCACGATTTTCTTGGTACGGGGATCTATTTCCCATCGAGCTGGAGTCGCTTTGCCTGAAACCAGTTTTTCTCCGAAGCCAGCCACGGCTTCAATGACCATATTTTCCGAGGGGTTGAAAGGATGCCGGGTAAAGAGCACCCCTGAATATTCCGGGTTCAGCTGCAGTTGAACGATTATGGAGATCCGTGGTTCGGTATTGAGCATCTTGTGGGTCGCGCGATAACTTACCGCTCTCTCCGTCCACCAGGAAGCATAACACTCGAAGATGGCGGACCAGATGTGCTCCAGATTGACATTCAGGACGGTCGAATATTGCCCTGCAAAAGAGGTTGTCTCATCATCTTCTCCCAGTGCGGCAGAGCGAACGGCGAAAAGGACATCTGCGGAATCCCGGTCGGGGCCGGAGTATGAGCGGGAGATGGAACGGATGGCCTCTTCGACGGGGATTCTGATGGCATCCTCCGGTACCTTCCCTTTAAGGATCTCCCTCACGCAAGCTTCAAGATTTGCATCCCGTTTCGCTTCCCGCTCCAGTATTTTATCTATTTCTCCCTGCAATCCCATGGAGCGTATGAGGTATTGCATAAATTCCACAGAAAGGAGCAATCCGTCGGGAACGACAAACCCCAGTTGTTTCAGTTTTTGAAGGCGCAGGCCTTTTTCACCGAATCGAGAGTAAATTGGCAGAAGGGGTTCGCTGATTTTACCAATATATTTATCATTCATAGTCTGGTTATCCGATGTCCTTGAGCTGAATGCCTGTTTTACAGATGTATCCCTTCCTTGGCAGGCTCTTTCTGAGCGCACCCTTCAAGGCCTTATAACATGACACATGTGACGAGAGTTTAAAAGCCATAGCTTTACAACATGGAAAGCCAATGTTATCTACTGAGCACGTCAGGGTTCGCTCTCATGGGGGCCGCTGCCTGCGGTCCATGTCAATCAATCGCAACTTTACTTCCTGCTAAATGGGTTGAAATCATGCAAGATCAAGAGAGACATTCGATTCTCTGTCCCAATTGCCGCAAGCTCATCAGTGCAGATGAACCTCATTGTCCCTACTGTGGCATCGCCAATCCGGGATCGCGCTGGAAAAACAATGTGTGGACAAGAGGATTTCAGAATCCGGACCAACTTTTGAGGGCGCTCATCTATTTGAATGTGGGGATGTTCATTCTTGCTCTTCTCCTGAATCCCCGCGCCATGAATTTTTCCTTGAACCCTTTTTCCTTTCTGTCTCCCAATAACGAGAGCCTTCTGCTGCTGGGTGCGACGGGCACCTTTCCAATTGCTCGTTTTCACAGATGGTGGACACTGCTCTCGGCCAGTTACCTCCATGCGGGCATTCTGCACATCGCCTTCAATATGATCGCTCTCAAGCAAATCGGTCCGCTCATTATCGAAGAATATGGTCCCTACCGTATGTTCATCATCTACACAGTGGCCGGCGTAGTGGGATTTTTTGTCTCCTACCTTGCCGGCGTTGCCTTCACCCTGGGGGCTTCGGCAGCGGTATGCGGATTGATCGGCGCCGGCCTCTATTATGGAAAAAGCCGGGGAGGCGTCTATGGGGATACCGTTTATAAGCAGGTAGGAGGCTGGGTGATCGGACTCTTCGCTTTTGGTCTTCTGGTGCCCGGCATCAACAATTGGGGGCATGGGGGAGGGCTTGTTGCCGGAGCACTTCTGGGCCTGCTGATGGGATACAAAGACAGGGTGCGTGAGAATCTGTTCCACAAAATGATGGCTGGGGTGTGCGCCGTATCGACATTGGCGATACTTTGCTTCGCAATGGTGACGGGAATTCTTTACAGCTTGTGAGTCTCGGATTGCGCAGAAGGTTGAGGTACCCTGCGCAGAAAATTTGCCCGGGAGGGATGATGAATATATTTCAGAACATGGTGGAGCTATTGGGCCGAGGAGAACACTTTGTGCTGGCGACTGTTCTCACCCGAACAGGTTCAGCGCCCCGCTCGGCCGGTGCAAGGATGATTGTGCGTTCCAATGGAGCCATCATCGGGTCGGTAGGTGGAGGGATCGTTGAAGCCAAGGTTCAAGAATTGTCTGCAGATATTTTCAAACAACGAGGCTCCATGGTGAAGGAATTTGTACTCACTTCCGAAGATGCCGGGCGGTTGGGGATGGCTTGCGGCGGAGGTTTGGAAATTCTGATGACTTTTATGGATGCTTCGAATCGGGATCTCTTGAATTTTTATGAGGGACTTTTGAAATCTCTGGAAACGCAAGAAAAAGTGAGGCTCATCACACGGATCCCGACTGGCGATAACGATTCCCCAAAGCCGGCCCAATATCTCTTGAAAGAAAACGGCGATATGTTCCCGGAGTCATCGGAAGAGAAGCCGACATGGCTTCGTGAAATGATTGGTGAAGCGGATGCTGCAGGCCCGGTTCCCTTGAGCAAAGGAGCGGAACGCTTCCTGTTGGAACCCATCAGAAGTCCGGATACCGTGTACATTTTCGGAGCGGGTCATGTGGGACAGGCGCTGGCGGCACTCACGGGCAGGGTGGGTTTTCGGACGGTCGTTCTGGATGACCGGGAAGAGTTTGCCAACAGGCAAAGATTTGGCTCCGCAGATAACATCATTGTCCTGGATTCTTTCGAGAATGCTCTGGAAGGCCTGGAAATAGACGGCGCCAGTTATCTCGTGATCGTGACGCGAGGACACGCCTTCGACAAAACCGTGCTGGGCCGGGTTCTAAAGACGAAAGCTGTCTACATCGGCATGATCGGCAGCCAGAAAAAGCGGAAGGCCATTTACGAAGCGCTCATGAAGGAAGGCTTCACTTCACGGGATTTGGAACGCGTCCATTCCCCTATAGGCCTGGATATCGGGGCCGAAACTCCGGAAGAGATCGCGGTGAGTATCGTGGCGGAACTCATTCAGGTCAGAGCTTCGAACAGGAAATGAAATCATAAGCCACCGTGTAGTGGCCGATTACTCGCCTTTCATGGGTGAAGCCCTGTCGAGAATGGCTTCCTCCCTGTTCTTTATGGATTCGAACCAATGTCCGCCGGGAAAGATTACGAGAATGTCTATGGGTTCGGCGACATCCGGTGGATTCTTGATTCGCGTCACCAGATCGATTTCTCTTTCGTAGAGTTTGCGAATGAAGGCAACGGCATCGTCTATCGCGAAAGCATCGAAGTCGGGCGGATGGAGGCGAAAATGACGGGCTGTTTCCTTCTCACACATTGCAAGGAAATGATTATCGAGGGTTCCATCGGAGCGTGCATTTTTTCTCGTCAATTTCCAGTTCCCTTCACTGATGTATACCAATTCCATGACAACGGGTTCTCCTCCATCAAAACCGCTCAGGTGAAATCTGCTCTGAAGCCTGGGATAGTTTTTGCTGAGAAAGTGACTCAGATCCGTTGCGATATCCGTTTGGGACTTTTGAGTGAGGCTGGCCGAATTTACAAACTCGCGGAGTATGTCTGCTACCGACTTATCGTCCCACCCGGAAAAACCTCCTACTGAAATGCCTGTGCCGGAAGATTCGATGAGAAAAAGTTTTTGAGTTATCCCCATACCAATGATGTTTTGGGTTTCATAACTGTCTATTTCGATTTCAAGACTGTCTGCGGACATCAGGATCGCTCTTTTGAGATAAACAGTCACCAGTGCGGTCATCTTAAACCTTCTATTGCAAATAAGCAGAATGAAGTATTTCTAAATTTATGTCATTGTTTGCTATACTCAGTACGGACAAGATCCTGACTTCTTGATGACCCTGCAGAAGTCGGAGTTTCAACTGTTCACAGTATAAGCGCTTTAATTCGCCGCATTCAATGGGTAAACCGGTTAGAGATTGATAATATATTATAAATCAAATAGTTAAGTGCTTTTGTCGTTCGACTGGGCATGTATTGGCAAAAAAGTGTTTGATTGTCTTGTCTTATCGAAGTGTGGCCGGCTTTGTCATGACCTGTATCCAAAAGATAAGAGCTTTTCATGAAGGAAGGACGTTATGCTGAAAATCAAAATACCGGGTTATGGAATTCTGAATCTCTCTTCGTTGGTCCTCGACTATAACGGAACCCTGGCTTGCGATGGGCGGCTCATCGAAGGAGTTGACGAGAGAATCAGAATCCTTTCAGAGCAGCTTAGCATCCACGTCCTGACTGCAGATACTTTTGGAAGCGTTCGGGATCAATTGGCTGATCTTCCCTGTAAACTTTTTGTGATTCCAGAAGGAGAACAGGACAAAGCCAAAGCGGATTTTGTTGAATCCCTGGGATCTATGAATTGTGTATGTATTGGAAACGGTCGGAACGATCGATCGATGCTCAAGAACGCTGCCCTGGGAATTGCCGTTGTGCAAGCAGAGGGGGTTGCTGTCGATGCTCTGCTTGCCGCAGATGTGGCGACCTGTCGGATTGTCGATGCGCTGGATCTTCTTCTACATCCACTCAGGTTGACTGCGACTTTGAGATTCTGAGAGAACATGGTCATTCTCTTAAAAAGACATCTTCAAGGAAAAAAACATGCTGGAGAAAACGAATCTTTTGGATGAACTTTGCATCAATACCATACGCACGCTCTGCATGGATGCAGTGCAAAAGGCGAATTCGGGTCATCCGGGTACACCCATGGCCCTGGCACCCCTGGCTTATGTTTTGTGGACTCAATTTCTGCGTTTCAATCCGGAAAATCCCAAATGGTTCGATCGGGATCGCTTCGTTCTCTCCAATGGGCATGCCTCCATGCTTCAGTACGCCATGCTTTATCTTACCGGCTATGATCTCTCCCTGGATGACATAGAAAACTTCCGTCAATGGGGAAGCAAAACGCCTGGGCACCCCGAATACGGTATCACGCCGGGGCTGGAAACAACCACTGGGCCTCTTGGACAGGGTATAATGAACGCGGTTGGAATGGCGATGGCCGAAGCGCATCTCGCAGCGGTTTTCAATCATGAAGGACATTCCATTGTGGATCATCATACCTACGTTTTCTGCGGGGATGGAGACTTGATGGAAGGCGCGTCCCACGAGGCTGCATCACTAGCGGGGCATTTTGGACTGGGTAAACTGATTTGTGTCTATGATGACAATCATATCAGCATTGAAGGGCCGACGGATCTTACTTATTCCGACGATGTGGCCGGCCGCTTCGAGTCATATCACTGGCATGTGCAGGACTTGGGGGATCGTGCGAACGACCTTGTGGCTCTTTTTGAAGCTTTTCATAGGGCTAAGGAGGCGAAAGACCGTCCTTCTCTTATCATTCTTCGTTCTCACATCGGCTACGGATCGCCGAATCGACAGGACACCAGGGAAGCCCACGGTGAACCACTGGGCGAGGAAGAAGTGAAGCTCACCAAGAGGTTCTATGGGTGGCCGGAAGACAAAAAATTTTTCGTTCCCGAAGAAGTGCTTGCGCATATGCACAAGGCGGTAAGTCGAGGCAGGCGGCTTGAGGGAGAATGGAAGGAAAAATTCGCCGCTTACAGGAAGGTTTATCCTGCAGAAGCGGCGCAATTTGAGGCTGCGTTGGAATGTGATCTTCCTGAGGGCTGGGATGCGGATATTCCCGTTTTTCTACCGTCCGAAGGGGCCATTGCCACTCGTTCTGCTTCAGGCAGGGTGCTCAATAGTTTTGCTTCGAAAGTTCCCTGCCTTATGGGGGGCAGCGCGGATCTCTCTCCTTCGACCAAAACGCTCATCAGCGGGTCCCATTATTTTGGAAAAGAGCGTTACGCTCATCGCAATGTTCCCTGGGGGGTTCGCGAACACGCCATGTGTGCCTGCTCTTCGGGTATGGCCCTTCACGGGGGCATTCGGCCATATGCGGCGACCTTTTTCGTATTTACGGATTATGCGCGCCCGGCGATTCGGCTCGCTGCCATGATGGCATTGCCCGTTATTTATATAATGACTCATGATTCCATCGGGCTGGGGGAGGACGGCCCTACGCACCAGCCCGTTGAACAGCTTGCATCTCTGCGCGCTATGCCGAATCTATGTGTTCTTCGTCCTGCGGATGCCAATGAAACCGCACATGCCTGGCGCGTTGTCATGAGGCGAAAAACCGGTCCCAGCATACTCGTTCTCTCCCGGCAAGGTTTGCCCGTTCTGGATCCTTCCAAGTTCAGCATCGCTGAAGGAGTCTCAAAGGGAGCTTATGTTCTCTCCAGCGAAAAATCCGGCAGTCCTCATATGATTCTCATGGGTTCGGGATCTGAAGTGCACCTTCTGCTTCAGGTCCAGGAAAAACTTGCAGAAGATGGTGTCGACGCGCGAGTGGTGAGCATGCCCAGCTGGGAACTTTTTATTGAACAACCACAGAGCTACCGTGATCTGGTATTCCCGCCCCATGTCAAGGTGCGGTTGGCGGTTGAAGCCGGTTCTCCTCTCGGATGGCGCCAATGGGTCGGCGATGCGGGAGACGTTGTGGGAATCACTCGTTTTGGAGCGAGCGCTCCCGGAAAGGAAAACTTCAAGCGCTATGGTTTCACGGTGGAAAATGTGGTCGAACGTGCCAAAAGGCTTTTGAAGAGTGTCGATTCAGGCTTGACCTCATCGGCTACAAAAAAATTATAGTTAGCCCACACAACACCAGGCAGAAAATTCGCTTGTGCTTCCAAAGAATTTTAGGTTCTGTTGACATTTCACCTCAACCAGATGAGAGCTGCGACAAAGCCAAGAAAGCCCAAGAAGCTTCTGTCGAGCTTGTCGAATCTGGAGAAGATGCGTCTGAAGTGTTTGATTTTGCCCATAAAGCACTCGATCAGATGTCTCTCACGGTAACATATAAGAAAAAACTTTGACCCTACAGCTTCTAAAGAAGAAGCGGGCTTATTGTTGTATTTCACCCTGAGAGCGCAAATTCATAACCTTCATCTTCTGCATCAGAGTATTCCGGTGGATTTTTAGAAGACGAGCAGTATCTGTTTGATTCCATCGGCATTTCTCCAGGGCATTCAAAATATATTGACGTTCGAATGCCTGCCGGGCCTGAATGAGACCACTTTTATCGCTGGAAATACTTGTCTCATCCCCCACGAGAATATGATCCTCTCCCCCCAAGAGGTCGAAAGATAAATCTTTCTCATCTATCCACTCTCCCTCGGTCCCCATAACAACCATCCTTTCTATAATATTCTCCAGCTCGCGAACATTTCCGGGGAAGGGGTAGGATTCCAGAACATTCAGGACGCCACGGGTTATACCTTTTATTTTTTTGTTCGATAGTTGGCTGAATTTTTTTAGAAAATGCCTTGCTAAAAGAGAAACATCCCCTTTTCGGTCACGCAATGGGGGAAGGTTGATTGGAATCACATTGAGGCGAAAATAGAGGTCGCCGCGAAACTTTCCCTCCTTGACCATATCTTCGAGGCGAGTATTGGTTGCGGCGATCACTCTGACGTCAGCATTTATCGTTTTATGGCTACCCACCCGGCAAAACTCGCGCTCCTGTAAAACCCTCAGCAATTTTGCCTGGAGTTCAAGCCGTAAGCTCGAAATTTCATCCAAAAATATACTGCTTCCATGCGCATATTCAAATTTACCTATGTTTCTGATATGTGCTCCGGTAAAGGCGCCTTTTTCATGGCCGAAAAGTTCGCTTTCCATCAGTTCTGGAGGTATGGCTGCACAATTGATGGCGACAAATGGCTTTCCTGCGCGGGCACTTTTGGCGTGAATCGCGCGAGCGATCAGCTCCTTACCTGTTCCACTCTCCCCCGTAATCAAAACATTGCTGGATGCACACGCTACCTTATTTATGGCTTGGAAAACCTCATACATCCGCGGGGACTGGCTGATGATCGCCACGCTTCCAAAATTGAAGATCGTCTCACCAGAAGAATAAGAGATGGGTTGTTCGTCAAACCGCTTTTTCACGACGCGTTCTATGCTCTTGAGGATCCGTTCGGGTTCGTATGGTTTGGTAATATAATCAAAGGCTCCACTCTTCATGGACAATGTTGCTTCATGAGCACAATCCAGCCCGGAAACCATTATGACATCGATTCCCTCATTAAGTTCTTTGATTTTTTTAAGTATTTCAATACCGTTCAATTTGGGCAGGGTGATATCCAAAAGCACCAAATCAAAGTTCTTTTGACGAAGCTTGGATAAAGCGCACAATCCATCCTCGGCGCACTCGATCTCATAGTGATCTTCCAAAAGGACTTCAAGAGAATCCCTTGCCCCTTGTTCATCATCCACGACCAAGATCCGTGTCACGCTTTCAGATCCTCTTTCCAACTTATCCCTCCCCTCTTCACAAAAAACTTTGGTTCGATCGATAGGAAAAAAACTCTCAGCTGCACGGGCGGCAAAAGTCTTCATTCCAACCTTGAAGATCGCACGATGTGCTTTTTTATCCTGTCCAATGTTGAATGAACTACAGGTCAAACAGCACAGCCGAGACAACCCGCCAAATTTAAATGTATGCGCCGTTTCTTGCGAAATCTCAAAGATTACACTATAATTTTTTAATGTATCAGGATTGAAAGACTGAATTCAAGGATACTCCTCTATCCGTATTTATACTATAAGGCAAAAATGAACTGCAGGTCACTCCCAATTTTAGAATTTATTCGCACTGTGGGAAAAGAAAATGTTCTCACAACACTAGAAGAACGGTTCTGTTATAGTTACGATGCGAGCAAGCTCAACGCCTTGCCGGAATGTGTCGTGTTGCCCGGCAGCGCGGAAGAAATCGCCGAACTCGTCAAACTGGCCAACCGGGATCGGTTTCCGATTTTTCCCCGTGGTGCAGGCACCGGGATGGTTGGAGCATCCATCCCGGCAGGTGGAGGGCTGGTCATTTCCCTGCGCCGCTTGAACCGTATTCTCGAGATCGATCCCGAAAACATGTTTGCCATTGTCGAGCCGGGCGTTGTCACTGGGGAGTTTCAAAGGAAAGTCCTGCAGTATGGTCTCTTCTATCCACCGGATCCCGCTAGCCTTCAATTTTCCACCCTGGGAGGAAACGTCGCCATGTGCGCGGGGGGACCAAGGGCCGTCAAGTATGGTGTCACCAGAGATTATGTCATGGGACTCGAAGCCGTACTGCCCACCGGGAGCATTATACGCACAGGAACGCGAACCATGAAGGGCGTAGTGGGGTATGACCTTACCCGCCTTCTCGTCGGATCGGAAGGCACCCTGGGTATATTTACAAAATTAACCTTACGGCTGATTCCCGCGCCGGAGGATGTCCGGACCCTCATGGCCGTCTTTCCAAGGATTGACGATGCAGCAAGGACGGTCTGTGAGATCATCAAGAATCGCATCATCCCTTCTACACTTGAACTTCTCGATCAAGCCACCATTCAGGCCGTGGAGAACTACCTGCACATGGGGTTGCCCTTGAATTGTGAGGCGCTGTTGCTTATAGAGGTGGATGGGAGAAGCTGCCTTCTCGACGAGGACGCCCTGCGAATTGAAAGAATTTGCCGACAAAACGGAGCTTCACAAACGGAAGTCGCTCGTGATCCAACCGACCGTGAACGTTTGTGGCGTGCGCGCAGGGCCATCTCTCCCGCACTGGGACAAATAAGACCTGGAAAAATCAACGAAGACGTAACGGTCCCGCGCACCTTGATCCCCACCCTGATTCGTTCGATCCGAACCCTCGCGGAAAAGTATAAGCTCATCATCGTGTGCTTCGGCCATGCAGGCGATGGGAACATTCACACAAACATCATGCTGAACCGCAAAGACAAGGATGAACTCGCCAGAGCAGAAAAGGCCGTTGAAGAGCTCTTTCGCATCGTATTGCAACTCGGGGGCACCCTTTCCGGCGAGCACGGCATAGGGATTACCAAGTCTCCCTTTTTTCAGTGGGAAGTGGGTGCTGAAGGGTTTCAGGCCATGTGGAAGATCAAACAAGCACTCGATCCTCTCAACATTATGAATCCGGGAAAAATGTTTGTTCCCAATCGCAGCTTCTTTCAAAGCTGAAAGCCCTTTGCATTTTCATTTCCGGAAGCAGTCCGATCTGTTTCCTTTGAGGAACCCGCGGCCATGAAGAAATTTTTTCATCTAACAAAGGAGAGCCATGAAACCTCAGTCTAAATTCAGAAGGACCAAGATTGTCTGTACCATTGGCCCGAATACGCAGTCACCCGAAAGTATTAAGCGACTCATTGAAAGTGGCATGGACGTGGCTCGACTGAATTTCTCCCACGGAGAGAGGGAAAGTCATCGTAAAACGATTCGCTTGCTTCGCAGGGTATCCGCTGAATTGGGTAAAGAGATCGGGATCTTGCAAGATCTCGGTGGACCCAAGATCCGCCTTGGGGTTATCCGGCAGGAAGAAAGGATCCTGGAAGCCGGAGAGCGAGTCATGCTCTCGCCGGAAGAGTCATCCGATTCAGAGAGTATTCCAGTGGGTTATCCCTATTTGCTGGAAGACATCAACGTGGGAGACAGTATCCTGCTGGCGGATGGAACGGTCCAACTCCTGGTGCGAGAGAAACGCACAAACCAGGCCGTCTGCGAGGTGCTTGTGGGGGGTGCTATTCGATCCCACAAGGGTATCAATCTGCCGTCGAGCAACCTCAGAATCAGTGCTTTTACGGAAAAGGATAGAAAAGATCTCTTGGTAGGTCTGGAGGAGGGTGTGGACTTCGTTGCGCTCTCCTTCGTGCGTAGCGAAAGGGACCTGGATGAAGTACTCGCAATTTTGAGCTCTCTCAAAAACCGTCCCATGCTCATTGCCAAGATTGAAAAACCCCAAGCTGTTCAAGGCCTTGTAAATATTCTGGAGAGAGTCGACGGCATAATGGTCGCCCGGGGCGATTTGGGAGTGGAAATGCCTCTCGAAGATGTACCCATTATTCAAAAGCATATCATTCGAACCACACGCCAGGCGGGAAAACCTGTGATTACGGCCACTCAAATGCTCACTTCCATGATGAGCAACCCTCGTCCCACTCGAGCGGAAGCAACGGATGTGGCCAATGCCATACTGGACGGAACGGATGCTCTCATGCTCTCCGATGAAACAGCAGTGGGAGCCTTTCCCATGGAAGCGGTATCCACTCTGGACCGCATTGCCAGAACCACGGAACCTTATCTCGATGAACGTCCCCTCCTGAATGAAAGCATCTCCGAGTTTCTTCCCTCAACCGCCGCAGCCATAAGCCGTGCCGCCTGTTGGCTGGTCCTCGACCTGAAAGCGGCGGCGGTCGTAGCCTCTTCTTCTTCGGGGAGCACTGCCCGGCT
Source organism: Desulforhabdus amnigena (assembly GCF_027925305.1). NCBI lineage: Bacteria > Pseudomonadati > Thermodesulfobacteriota > Syntrophobacteria > Syntrophobacterales > Syntrophobacteraceae > Desulforhabdus > Desulforhabdus amnigena. Next base: position 468,671 of record NZ_BSDR01000001.1, read on the forward strand.
CGTGGCCCGTTATCGGCCTCCCTGCCCCATCATGGCCCTGACCGATCGCATCGAAACCCAGAGGCAGCTCTCTCTCTCCTGGGGGGTAATTCCGCACCTGGTAGGTTCTTTCGGCGATACGGACCAAATGTTCAATTCTGCACGAACTTGGGCGCTGGAAAAAGGCGTCGCCAAGGAAGGGGATCGTCTCATTATCACTGCGGGGGTGCCGGTGGGCGTATCGGGAACAACGAATCTATTGAAGGTGATGGAGCTAAAATAGGGAAGGGTAAATCCATTTTGCGAGAGAGATTCAGCGGGCTTGGGAATCGAATCTCCTCAAGCCCGCCTTCCCATCTCTTTCGAGAAAGCCGAAGAAATGAATTATTTCGCTTCCGCAGTTTTCTGGAGCACTTCAATGTTTTTCTGAATAAGCTTTTGAAGAGTCTTCAAATTAACCTTGTTGGAACGGTGTTTCTTGGCACGAATGCTTTCAGTTTTCTGAGTTTTTGAAGCCATGTGATTTTTCTCCTTCTTTTGCTGCAGTCTCTATTTCGTTCCAGGCAAACCGCCTATACCAATTTAAATGATCGATGTCACGCAAAATTTTTGTAATGCAGGGGACTACTCAACCGGGCTTTCGCACTCCGGTGGATATGGTTCACCCACTTTTCAAGCTTCGGATATTTTCCTTTCGCTGCATCATTCAACCAATAATGCAATTGCTGCCATGCTCTCGGAATATATTGAAAAAAAGATGTCTTACCTTTCACGCATCCCAGATACCCATAGGCTCCCAGAGCCTGCAAATTTCTGGAAACGCGGACAGCTCTATATGAATCCCTGAATTGCCTGGACGAATATCCAAGAAATTTTCTGGCAACCGACCAGTAGGTTTCTACCATGCTTTCCTGCATTCTACAAGGCAACACAACGTATGGGTCTATCAGCAAAGAAGCCAGGTCATAGGCTGGAGGACCGAACCGAACCCCTTGAAAATCCAGCAGCCCCAGTTGGCCCCGGCAGATCATGATATTTCGGCTCTGAAAATCCCGATGCATGACATTATCGGACCTATGCACCCCGGCTCCTTCCGCCAGATTTTCAAAATCATGGCGCATTTCCTCTGCATCGATCTCCAGCCCGAGGTAGGTCCCCAGGAATGCCTTGCGAAAGTATTCCAGTTCCCGTTCGTAGACGAAAGAAGGGGTAAAAAGACTGCCATCGAAGCAAAATTCCTCTCGAAAACCATGCGGAGCCCGTTCATGAAATTTAAGCAGAAAGCGCAGTACGAGGCGATAGAGTTTCTCCACATTCATTCCACCCCGACGGGCATGCCTCTGCAAATGGAGATCTCCCAAGTCTTCCAAAAGGAAAAAACCCTCCCGCACATCAGCCCAGAAGATGCGCGGAACAGGGATATCGAGGTTCAGGAGGTGCCTTCCAATATTGAAATAGGAATCGTTTTCATCCGTACCGTCGCTTTTCCTGCGGGGTGAAAAGAGGCCGATAAAATGAGAAGTCCCCTGACGGATGCGAAAAAAACGCCGGTCGGACCCATCGCCCTGAAGAGCAACGACAGTAGCTCGACCATCGAACAGTCCGGTTTCCGAAGCGGCCCTTTGCAGGAATGGAGTGAGGCAGGGATCGTTAAAGGATATTTCTTTCATTTTTTCACTTGGAAAAGTGTTTCGTTGTCATGCACTCCGTTCACCCTCATTCCATCCGTAACGATGCAATTGCGCAAAACACTGCCGGTTTCGATTTCAACATGATCCCAAAGAATGACGTTTTCCAGTACGACGTTTGCGTGCACCCGGCAACCCTCTCCCGCGACAACGAATCCCTTGAGAGAAGCCGAAGAAGAAATGCTCGCCCTTGGATGCAAGCACACTCCCCTGCCGGTCACCAGCGGAGGGAGGAAATTCTCGGAAAGCCTGGAGAGTTCCTCGTTCAAACTACGGTAAGCCTCGAGAGAACCCATTTCTCTCCAGAAAATGCCAGGATGAAAGAGGGCAAGAGGGGGATTTCCATCGGCAATGAGCTTTCGGTAGACCGTAAGAATGTCCTCTGGAACACCGAGTGACAAACCCTTCAGGATTTCGGGGTCTATGAAGTGGATTCCCGTAAAGGCCTTCAACTCCACATCCGCCCCCCTGCTATCCATCTCGATGGCTTCTTTGCCGAACCCCAGAATGTTCTTTTTCCCTTTCACCGCCACATTATTGAAGGCAGGGAAATCATGCATCAGTAGGCTTGCGCCGGCGCCGGAGTCCAGATGCCGCTCATAGAGCTCTTTGAGGGGAATTTTGCAGATCGTATCCCCATTGATTACCGCAAAAGGTTTATTTTCAAAAAAATCTAGAACATTGCGAACTCCTCCCCCCGTCCCCAGAAGGACCGGCTCGGCTTCCACCCACACCGGAATGGGCCAAGTTCTCTCCTTTACCGCGGCCAGAAGTTCATCCTGCAAATGAAAGGCATTCACGACTACAGCTTCAAAACCTGCTTCATACAACTGTGTCACCCAGTAATCGAGAACAGGGGTCCCCATCACCGGAACCAATGCTTTTGGACGTACCAGCGTTAGAGGACGCAACCGAGTGCCAAGCCCCGCTGCAAGTATCATCGCTCGCATGCAAAATATCCCTGCATCTGAACTGTTTGAAAACGCCGTGCGCCGTCTTCGTTTGTCCTGCCCCCTCCTTCCGGATACTTGAAGAAAAATGACAAGCAACGAGAAGGCAAATCTTTGGACCTTGTTTTTTCAATATTCAAAGATGCTTTCCGTCGAAAGATCATCTCACCCAAAAACAAACAGGCGAAAAGCAAAGGGACGAGGCCGGAGGCATACCGGGATATCATCGCAAAAGATAGCCTCCCGCCCCATCCCGCTTGCCTTCCGCCTAAAGATTTTTTGGCATCCAGCGTTGCAAAATCTACGGGGCTGAGTTCATCATACTTTATTGAAAGAAAACGCGAGCCCCTACAGCAATCTGATAGAGAATCTGTGTGAAGTCTTTTACAACAGGCAGCCACGGCAGATTGACAATCTTATCCGGTACAACAATGGTATCTCCCGACTCTACAGCATCCGAATAGCCTGAAACCCATTTGTGCGAATCAGCATCCCAGGCCAACCCTCCCTTACTAGGCCTGATGGCGGAGCCGTCCACTTTCAATATGTAGACTCCTCCCTTGTCTGCTGTTTTGCTAAATCCGCCGGCCCTTTTTATGTAAAAGGAGTAGTCTTTTTTGGGTTCATAAACAAAGTTGGACTGGCTGTATACTGCTCCAACAACCTGAACAGCTAGAGGATTGACTGGAATGAAGAGCGTATCGTTTTCCTCGAGTGTGATGTCGTAGGGAGTGCCTTTCATTTTATTCACCTCATCCAGAATCACGACCATTCGACCCTTCGCCTCTATTCGCCGCAACCCCTCTATCAACTGCCGCTTCTGATCCGTTTGATACCCGATTGCCTTGGCTTCGGTTGAAGAGAGTGTGCTTGCAACATCCGTATTCCCCATGGCAAAAAGCTCTCTTTCGAGCCGATTGATCATCTCATTGATCTGATTCTGCTGCATGTACTTAGCGCTCACTCGATTGAACATCGCCCCCCTCAAGTAGGCATTGGTCGTATAGCCTCCAGCACGCTCAATAAGAGAAGAAAGTTTTTCGCCTTTCTTGAATGCGTATTCACCGGGAAATTTAACCTCTCCATAGATAAATACCTTACTGTAAAGCTGCCATTCCGGAACGGCTCGGACCAACAGGTAATCATTCTCCCGGAGTGTGAAGTCCTGCGACTCATCCCCATTGAGAGCATCTGTGAGGTTCACATAGAGCTGTTCCGTCTTGGGTCCCGAATCTGTGGGAACAATGCGCGTAAGTTCCGCGGAAGGGGTGAATGCAAAGGCGGTGAGTCCACCGGCCAGTTTGACCAGATCCGACACCTTCATGTTTTCTTTGTATTCGAATTCACCAGGTTTGTTAACGGCTCCCGTAACTTTGACCTTGCGAAATTGCACCATTTCCTTTGTGTTGAAGACTGTGACGACATCAAAAGGTTCAAGGGCAATATCGGCTTCGAGGTCGCTCCCGGAAAACAATTTGTCAAGACTGAATGTTCTGTACTCTTGATGCAGGTCCGGTGGAACTAGCCTTTCAACAATGGCATAATCCATAAATGTGCCCGGCAGAAGCACTTCCGAGGAAGTGAGGATATCGCTCACTCGCATTCCCTGTTTCCACTCATACTCACCAGGCCTTCGAACGTTTCCCTGTAAAGTCACCTTATTGGAAACCAGAGAAGTAATAGGGAAAATCTTTACAATATCCCCGTTTTGAAGCAAAATATCATCTTTTCCTTTGATGTTTTGCAGATCGAGATCCAAAAAGACCTTGGATTTTTGTTGAAAAACTCTTTCCACCTGGACTCTTTGGAGATAAGCCGATGCGGTTACGCCCCCCGCCATTTTAATGGCCTCGGAGAGCCTTGTCCTTCCTTTCAATTCATAAATAGCCGGTCTTGCAACGTTCCCAGCCACCCCTACCATGGGGCCAATGGGAGGGACAAAGACGACATCCTCAGGCATAAGCCTTTCATCCTTGGCACGATCCCCCCGGATGAGAAAATCATAAAGGTCCAAATTGGCTACAAGTTTTCCATTACGTTTTACCTGAATATCTCTCATGCTTCCCGCTTTGCTCGGTCCTCCAGATACAAGCAATGCATTGATAATGGTAGAAAGAGACGAAATGTTATAAGCTCCGGGCATCCTGGCGTTTCCGACCACATAGACTTTGTAGGTCTTGAGTGATCCCATGCTGATGTTCATATCAAAATCGGTATAATACTTTGAAAATTCCTTTCGCAGCATATCCTTCAGCTGTTGGAAAGTGAGATTGGTCACGCCAAGGAGGCCAAGCTTCGGAAGGTTGATATTTCCGTCTCGGTCTACCAGGGTGCTCCAAGTTCCTTCAACTCCCCCCCAAACCGCGACACGAATTTCGTCACCAGGGCCTATAACATAATCGGGACTCACAGGAACGTCCGGGCTGGGCATGCCTGGATAGAGGGGAACTTGAAAGGCTGCAGGCTGCTGGGAAGTTGTAGGAGCCGGTTTCCCTTGAACTTGGTTCCCTTGGTTGAGCATTTGATTGATTATTCCCTGGGTCTGCAGAACATCGGAGGGCAGACCCGGCAGAGGCATTCCTTGAGGCACTGCCCCTGGAGGGTAAGCTGCTCCCTGCTGGCTTTGCATTCCCTGAGGGTAAATTCCCTGGGGATACATTCCCTGAGTCACCCCCTCCGGTGAAGGGATTCCCTGGCTTTGTATTCCCTGGTAGTACATGCTTTGCGGCATTGTCCCCTGAGCAGGGATTCCCTGACCGGGAGGCAAACCCTGCGTCGGCATTCCCTGGTAGTACGTGCTTTGCGGCGTAATCCCCTGGGAAACCCCACCCTGATTTGTGACAACCTGAGCAGACGTTTCCGGAGTTGTCACTGTTCGGGGCTGGGTCGGTACAATGGGGTATCTGACGAACAAATCATATCCAAACTGTTTGATATCAAAAGAAATAGTAGACGGGACGACGCCGGAAACATATTGTTCGAAAGGAGATAAAGGTTCCTCCTCCACACCACCCCCTTCAGTGGGGACATAAGGGCGTAAAGCAGAGATCGCGGGAGGTATGCGAGGCTGAGACGGTTGCATGCCATAACCGGGGTATGTAGGATAAGCGGGGACACCGGCAGAGGGATAGCCGGCAGAGACTTGAGCGGGGCCCCCCGTAGGAGCGGTGCCGGGTATGTAGCCAGGTGGCTGAGCTGGATAAGTCTGTGCTTGGGTCGCGCCCGGCATCACCGAAGATCCCGTCGTTTGAGGCACAGTCTGAGGAGCGGTATATGCCGGAACCTGGGAATTTCCCATCTGGCTTTGAATGGGCGAAGGGATAGGTACAATCTGTGGAACTTGTGCTTGCGTTGGGCTCCAAGAAACAAGGCTACAAAGTACCAACCCCACACAAAACCATTTTGCTTTTGACATCATAAGGCTCCTGACGAATTTAAAATATTCCATTCCATCAATATGGCACGCTGTTTCCGCCTGATAATCTCTTTAATCTCGCTAGATATCAAGATAGCCGGATATAAGGAAAAACCCTCCATAGAAATCCCTAAAGATTTTTTTCATTCCATTCGAGAAGGCGAGTGATTATCTTGAAAAAATTTTCGGATGTCAAGTTTTGGAAATGGCAATGCAAGGAGGAGCTTTAAAGTAAATAAAAAAACAAACTAACTAATTGAAAAATATAAATAAACATCTTAAATAACAAAAGATGACACCGATCTTGACACTCTGTAAGCTCCGTGATATTACCCTTCCAAAATGTTTGCCGGCGTAGCTCAGTGGTAGAGCAGCTGATTCGTAATCAGCAGGTCGTAGGTTCGAATCCCATCGCCGGCTCCAGGAAATACCTAAGTATAACGCTTAGTTGAGAGAGGGTTGCAGTGTGTGGGCTGTAACCCTCTTTTCGTTTATGTGAGACTCTGTGTGAGAATTTTACCGTGCGTGCTCACACACAGCTATTGTAGGGCGCCCAAAAGGGCCAAAATCGCCCAGATCTATTACCCGGTTTTTGGCCTTCGAGAAATGCTTCTGAGCCAAGATGTTTCGGGCTACTAAGCCGTAAATTTTGAGGTCCAAAAATCGGTCAATATTCAAAAGCCAGTTTAGATTCTGCTTTTCCGGCTCCGGCAGATGATCGAAGGAGTGGTTGATTTGTTGTGCCGACATGGTCATCTCGGCCTCCTGCTTGGAATTAGCAGTTTAAAATTAGCATGATCATTTCCTTCGAGCAACATAGCTCTCCTCTGTGTCGCGTTTCCCGATGCAATTCCGGACCTTTTCATTTCCAAAACGCACCTTGAACTTTGCTGCTTCGTGTTTCCTTGGCTGCCTGCGCATGAGAAACCAGCCCACCTTTTTTGTGATCTTCTCGCGAAAAATCTCTTGACAAAGCAGTCAAAGTGAAAATAATAGTGCACCAAGTGGTGATACATAAAGGTGATACCATGTAGATTAAAATATTGCCTCCTAAAGATGCGGAAACTGGCTTTCACATTAGACGCTGATACCTCAGATTCTAATGATGTATCCCGCCTGGCAAAAAAAGACCTTTTCCATGCAACGTTAACTGGAGGAAGAAAGAATGGGCGAAACAGAGATCAAGACAACTACATGTTACGGATGTGCCCACACAGCCTGCTTTGTAAAAGCGCATCTCGAAGATGGGAAGCTAGTGAAGGTCACGCCGGACCGGGAAAAAATCTGCGTGGACGTCTGTACCAGAGGTTTTCTTGCTGATGACGGCAAGGCAAGTATCGAATACCATTATGGGGAGAAGCGTATCAACTACCCGCTCAAACGCGCCGGAAAACGCGGGGAGAACAAATGGGAGCGCATCTCCTGGAACCAGGCGTTGGATGAAATCGCAGCCAAGCTCCGGGATCTGAAAGAGGAATATGGCCCTCATACGGTTTGTCTTGCCACAGGGACGGCTCACCATTCCGACAACAACTGGGTGCCCTGGCGATGGATGGTCGGCTTCAGGACCATGAACAAAATCGGCAATGAGCAGATCTGCTACGGGGTGCAGTTCATCACGTCGGAGCAAACCTTCGGCTGGCCCAACAGCCCGTTCCCTTCTCCTGAGGCGCCCCCCAGGTCCATGATTGTGGTGGGTAACACCCACGAAACCGTTCCGAATATCTTCAATTCATTCAAGTTCGCCTCACAACTCGGGGTCAAGATCATCTCGGTCGATCCGCGGGCGACCGCAATGACGAACCTGGCCACCCACTGGCTCCAGATCAGGCCCGGAACCGACATCGCCCTGTGGATGTCCTGGTTGCGGCTCATCATTCAGAATGAGTGGTTCGACAAGGAATTCGTCTACGACTGGACGAACGCTCCTTTTCTGGTGCGCACCGACATCCGGAAAATACTCCGGGCCGAAGAGCTGGTCGACAATGTCCCAAGGGATGCCTTCGTGGTGTGGAACACGAAAACGCAAGCCCCGACTATCTGGGATGCCGAAGAACGCAAATACCTCGAAGAAGGCGTCGAAAAAGCTTTGACGGGGAGCTACTCCATCAAGCTCAAAAACGGTGAGACCGTAGAATGCAAGACTGCGTGGACCCTCCTTACGGAACGCGTCGAAGAGTGGACTCCGGAGAAAGCCTCCGAGGTCACGGGCATACCGACAAGCAAGATAGCCAACGCCTGTGAAACCTATGCGCAAAACCAGCCCAGTCTCTTCCTGGTGCCGGGACACTGCTACGACGCCTTCGCCCCCGGTTCCTCAAGTGTTTTTCGCCTGCAGAACATCATCAAATCGATCATGGGCAATATGGATCGAACCGAGCTGCTGACCGGGTGCTATGACAACACGAAACTAGTCAGCATCTACGAGATGGAGCTCAAACCCGATGAGGCTTTCACCGAAGAGGAGAAGAAGCATCAGCCAGGCTGGGACCGTTTCCGCGCCCTGTCTTGGGTGGGTTATGACCTGAAAGCCAAATACGAGAAGAAGCACTGGGGTCTCGCGTCCAATGCCATGTACTCCAACCAGGGCCATCATCATGTGATGTGGCAAGACATTATCGAAGAGAAGCCTGGCCGCACGCGCGCCATGATCATCAACGGAAGCAACCCGATGATCAAATACGGCAATTCCAAGCGAGTTTACGAGGCGATGAAAAAGCTGGATCTCATCGTCGCGCTCGAATTTACCATGACTCCCAGCGCAGCGATGAGCGACTACGTGCTGCCCATGTCCGACTGGTTCGAGCGGCCGGAAATCGGTCCATCGACGCCTTGCGACATTTTCAATTTCATTCACGTCTCCGATGCGGTGATGCCGCCGGAATTCGAGCGGCGCTCCGACTACGATGTCTTCAAGGGACTGGCCGACAGGCTTGGCTTTGGGAAGGATTGGCAATGGAAAGACCTCACGGAATGCTACAACTGGCGCGCCAAAGGATTGCTCGATGAGCACGGGTGCAAGGATATCGCCGAATTCGCCGAGAAAGTCGGCTTCGACTACCCGTCACCTATTCCCGAGCAATACAAGCTCAGGAACGGCTTCGCCACGCCCACGGGCAAAGCCGAAATCTGGTCGGTGATGCTTGAGGAACTGGGATACGATCCGATTCCCTACTTCGTCGAGCCGGCGATGAGTCCCAGAAATGTTCCCGAGCTTTACGAAGAATACCCGTTGACTCTGATTGGTATCGACCGTCATCTGCCGAACTACCATTCCCAATTCTACGAAGTCCCCTCCCTCAGAAGGATGATGCCGGAGCCGCTCGTGGATATCCATTTCGACACGGCACGGCTGGCGAGTCCGCCCATCAACAACGGGGATTGGGTGTGGATCGAAACCCGGAAAGGCCGGATCAAGCAGCGGGCCCGCCTGACGTTCGGAATCGACGAGAACTGTGTCAAGACGACGCATCACTTCTGGTATCCGGAAATGCCGGGAGAGGAGCCATATCTGCATGGGGTATGGGTATCGAACACCAACGTGCTGACGGAAGACGATCCGGAACTGTGCGATCCCGTTTTCGGGTCTTGGCCGCACACGGCCATTCCCTGCAAGGTCTACAAGGTTGTGGACGGCACCAATCTGGAAGGCGACAGATCGCGTTAAGAGTAACTGGTAAAGGACGGATAGCGCCGACTACGCGTTGTCCGGGGCTTTTCTTCAACGAAAAGGGAGTACATGGCTATGACAAGCTCAAGCGTTTCCAATCAGAAATTGAAGGATAAGGTCGCGATCATAACGGGCTCGTCCCGCGGAATGGGAAGAGCGGCAGCTATCCTGTTCGCTCAACACGGCGCCAAAGTCGTTGTGAACTATCATGGCAATAAAGAGGCCGCTGACCAGGTTGTGAAGAAAATCGAAGAAACGGGGGGCAGCGCCATCGCCATTCAGGCTGATATCGGAAAGATCGCCGATCTGCCCAGGCTCGTGGATGGATGCATTGAGAAATTTGGCAAGCTCGATATTCTCTACCACAATGCTGCCATCCACTATGTGTGCCCGGACCTGGAAGATGTGACGGAAGGAGTCTGGGACATGACCTACAACAGCATCATCAAGGGACCGTTCTTTCTAACCAAACTGGCCATACCACACCTGAAGAAGAGCGGAAACGGCTGCATCATTTTCACTTCGACCAGCTCCGCAGGGACCGCCACGCCGGCCGATCCGCACTACATGACCGCAAAGAACGCCGTAAACGCGCTTTACCGGATCCTGGGCGGATGGCTTGCTCCTGAAATCCGCGTGAATTGCGTGGTTCCCGGTTTTGTCAAGACGGACATGTTCCGCCATCATCCGCCGCAGATGTGGGACGTCCTGGGATCGATGGTTCCCATGAACCGTATGTGCACGCCGCTCGATATCGCCAATGCCGCGTTGTTCCTGGCTTCCGATGACGCCTGTAATATCACCGCCCAGGAGATCGTCGTCGACGGCGGAAGATCGAGCGCCATACCCAGGAGAAATGTGCTTCCGGTCCTCCAGGCGATGAAGCCCGGTGTCAGCACCTACGACAAGCAGGCCTACGGCAGCGACAACATTAAAGAAATGGATGTGGGAATCTAATAGCGTCCGTGGCTGTTCGTTCCGCTAACAAAGCTGGATAGCAGGAGGTAAGGAAATGACATTAGGCATGATGGCCACAGATGCCGAGCAAAGAATCGATTTCGAAGCGATGCGAAGCTACAAGCTCAAGAGGATTCAAGCCCAGTTGGCCGAAAAAGACCTTGGAGCCATGCTGTGCTTCGATCCGGATAACGTGAGATACGCCACCTCCACCGCCATCGGCGAATGGAGCAGGGATAAATATGTCCGCTGGTGCGTTGTCCCACGCGAAGGCGAACCGTACCTCTTTGAGCTGGGATCCGCTCAGGAGGTCAAGAAGGAGATCTGCCCGTGGATTCCCTCCGAGCGCATCTTTCCAGGCGGCGGATGGCTTCGCGGGGCCAATACGAAGGGCGCGACAAGCATGGCGCTTATGGGAACCGTCGCTCGCATCAAGGCGGTTCTCGAAGCCAGCAAGGTTGCCGAGATGGCCATCGGGATCGATACGGTGGATCTCTATATGTTGGATGCCTTGAAGAGCGCCGGCCTGAAGATCGTGAACGGTTGGGACGTCATGTGGGACGCGCGTCTCATCAAGTGCCCCCAGGAACTCACCATCATCGAAACCGCAGCCTCACTGGCGGATGGATGCTTCGAATACATTGCGGACAAAATCCGGCCGGGTGTAAGAGAATCGGAGATTGTCGCAGAGATCTATGGATGGCTCCTCAAACAGGGGTGCGATCGTGTGACGGGTGTCAACTGCGTTTCCGGTCCCCGGAGCAACCCCCATCCGCATGACTTCTCCGACCGAATGATCCGTCCGGGCGAACTGGTCTTTATCGATATCATGGCTCATTACCTCGGCTACGGCACCTGCTACTACCGCACGTTTGCAGCCACCCGGACCACTCAGAAGCAAAAGGATCTCTACAAGAAGGCCCATGAATGGCTGCAGGCTTCCATTGAAGTCGTACGCCCCGGAATCACCACGGCCGATATTGCCAACCAATGGCCCACAGCCCAGGAACTGGGATACCCGGACGAGCTCGCGGCAGCGGGCTTGTGCGTCGGGCACGGGATTGGGGTCAGCATACACGAAAAACCCTTCATCACCCGGCTCTTCAGCGCGGAACCGATGCCGATCGAAGCCGGGATGCACTTTGCCCTGGAAACCTTCTGCGGCGAAGGCGTGGACGGCGCCAGGATCGAGCAGCAAATCATCGTCACGGAAACGGGTCACAAGGTCATTACCCAGTGGCCATGTGATGAATTGATGGTCTGCTCGGCCCGATAGATCAACGGCGGAAGATAGGAGTCAGAGGACAGAATCACAGCACTGCTCCTCTTCAGAATTTTGACTCCTGAATGCTGTCTGCTTCAAAGGAGGCGGGAATTATGCCTGAACTCACGAAAGATCAGAAACTGGCGCTATACCGGGGGCTCGTTCGTGCTCGAAAATATGATGAGCTCAATGTCCGCATGGCTTCGGAAGGAAAGCTCCTCACTTTCTATCACAGCGCACAGGGCCATGAAGCCATCGGTGTCGGCGCCTGCTCGGTTCTGAGAAAAGACGACTACGTGTACATGCACATCCGCGGTCATGGCGTGCCTTACGCCATCGGCAAAGGGATCGATCCCAAGAACTGCGTCGCCGAGCACCTCGGCAAGGCTACCGGCTGGGGGGGCGGAATCACGGGCGTCCACATGGTGGACAAGGAAAATGGTGTCCTCGGCGTGGGCGGAACCATCGGCTCGTGCTTTGTCTTATCGGCGGGATATGCCCTGGCGGCCAAAAAACGAGGAAAAGGACAGGTTTGTGTCTGCTTTACCGGTGACGGCGGAATGCAGAGGGGCCAGGCTCACGAAGCCATGAACATGGCGGCCAGCTGGAAGCTTCCGGTTGTCTGGGTCGTCGAAAACAACCTCATGGCCTGGTTCACGCCGTTTTGCGATACCAGCGCCGTCAAAGATATCGCCCAGGTGGCCAAAGCCTACGACATGCCGGGAGTCATCGTAGACGGTATGGATGTCTTTGCGGTGCGTGAAGCCGTTGAGAAAGCCGTCAAGCGAGCTAGAAAAGGAGAGGGCCCTTCCCTGATTGAATGCAAGACATACCGGTTCAGAAGCCATTCAGAGGGCAGACCGGATGCTTGCCATAACAAGCTGAGGCCCCAAGAAGAGATCGAGAAGTGGAAGGAGAGGGATCCTGTCAAATTGTGTAGGGAAAGACTGCTGGAAGAAGGAGTTCTGACGGTTGAGCTCATGGACGGGATTGAGCGGGAATATGCGGTGGAAATGGAAGAGGCGGAGAAATTCGCCCTGGAGAGCCCCTATCCCGATCCTTCCAGACTGCCTGAAATCGTCTATGCACCTTAAGCTGGAGGGACTCCGTTATGAAAACACTGAACTATTGGCAGGCGATCTCTGAGGCTTTTGCCGAGGAAATGGAAAGGGATGAGACCGTTTTCATCATCGGCGAAAACGTTCAAGAAAGCCCTTTCATGATCACCAAGGGCCTTGTGGAGCGGTTCGGACCGGAGCGCGTCATGGACGCACCGCTCAGCGAACTGGCCAACGCCGGTGCAACGGTCGGGGCCGCCTGTGCGGGGTATCGTCCCATATGTGACCTGACCTTTGCCGATTTCATATATTGCGCGGCCGATGAAGTATTGCTGAAGGCCGCTCAGCAGTACTTCGCCCACAACGGCCAGGTCAATGCCCCCTGTGTCTTCGTTGGCGTCGCCGGGGGCGGGTTCGGTACGGGCCCCGAGCACTCCCACGTTCCTTCCGCCATGATCCTGAATAATCCGGGCCTCAAGCTTGTTCTGCCCAGCACGCCCTATGACGCCAAGGGGCTGATGAAGGCGGCCATACGCGACAACAATCCGGTATGCTATTTCTTCCACAAGAAGTTAATGGGCCTGACCGGGGAAATTCCCGAAGAAGAGTACGTCATTCCCCTGGGGCAGGCCGACATCAAGCGCAAGGGCTCCGATGTCACCGTCGTTGCCACCTTGTACATGGTCCATCATGCCCTCACCGCCGCGGAGAAACTGAAAGACGAAATCAGCGTTGAAGTCATCGACCCGCGGTCTTTGGAGCCCCTCGACATGGATACGATCCTCGAGTCGGTGAAGAAGACGAACCGCGTCGTCATCGTGGATGAAGACACGGAACGATGCGGGGTGGCCGCGGAGTTGGGCCAGCAGATCATGGAGCAGGCCTTCGACTATCTCGATGCTCCCGTACGGCGGGTGTGCTCCAGGAATATGCCGGTTGCCGGAGCGGCCATGGAAAAATACACCATTCCCAACGCCGACCAGGTCATTTCCGCCATCCGGTCAATGGTCGAGTAAAATCCATATATTTTAATTATATCAGTAAGGAGGGAGCCTTGATCAAAAATTTATTCATACCGAAGCTGGGTATGACTATGGAGAAAGGAAGAATCGCCCAGTGGACGGCCAACGATGGTGATCAGGTGCAGGCGGAGCAGGTTGTCCTGATCCTTGAAACGGAGAAGGTCGCCCATGAAATCGCGGCTCCCATTTCCGGAATCCTGGCCATTCTGGGGAAGGCCGGTGATGAGTATCCCTGTGGGACGGTTGTCGGTGTGGTCGCTGAAACCGCACAAGAATATGAAGCCGTGAAGAAGAACCCAGCCGCGTATGCTGCTTCAACCGAAGCCGGTGCGTCATCCGATGAAGCAGAGGCTCTGGAGCACAGAGATCTTCCTGTCGAGATCCCGATCCAGGTAGAGATCGGCGCACGGGAAAGGATCCGAATCTCTCCTCTGGCCAGAAAGCTTGCCCAGATGCAAGAGCTCGACATTTCCGTTCTGACCGGCTCAGGGCCCGAAGGCAGGATTGTCAAGCGGGATATCGAGCAGGCCGTGGAAGCTCGAGAACAGAAAAAGGCGACCAGTGAGCCTGCTCCCGTTTCCAGAGCGGTCTCCGCGCCCGTATCGGCGGAGGTTTGCGCCGGCAAGCGGGTCAGGGCCGTTATTCCGCTCACCGGCATGCGAAAGAGGATCGCGGATAACCTCCATAAAAGCACCTCGACGACCTCTCGCGTTTCGGCAATGGTGGAATTCGACATGACGGAGCTTGTGAATCTCCGGAGCCATTATGTCAGCAAAGCCCCGATCCTGGGCTTCAAGATTACCTACACGGATTTGTTCATCTATATGGCTGCAAAGGCACTCAAAGCTGTTCCGATCATCAACTCGAGCCTCGTCGGTGATGAGATCAAATTGTGGGAAGACATCAATATCGGCTTTGCCGTATCGGTGATGAAGGGTGCAGATGAAAGCGGCCTTCTGGTACCGGTCATCCGCAATGCCGATCGGATGACTCTCGGGCAGATCAGCAGGGCCAGAAAGGACCTGATGGACAAAGCCAGGGCAGGAACGATATCCCTGGACGAATTGACGGGAGGCACGTTTACGATCACCAATACTGGCACGTTCACTTCTCTCTGGCACATTCAGACTCCCATCATCAATCTACCGGAAGCTGCAATCCTCGGTACGTCCTCCATTGTCGAACGGCCCGTCGTCATAAACGGTGAGATCGCCATCAGGCCGATTATGCCCATGTCCTTTGCCTTTGACCATCGCGTCATGGATGGCGCGCCCCCCGCTCAGTTCATGGGACTGTTGCAGCAAATGATCGAGGATCCATGGATGATCCTGATGTAGCCGGAGGGTGCCGGAGCAAAGCATACGAAGAATCGAAAACAACAGGGAGAAACAGCCATGTCAGATGATTTGACGATAGAGGGCTACGTGGATGAGGACGGTATAAAATGGATGAAATCGCGGTGCTTCTTTTGCCACGTGCACTGCGGCATGCTGGTTGGAACCAAAGATGGCAAGATCGTCAGAATGAAGCCCGATGAATTGGATCCGTTGACGGGAATGTGCGAGCGGATCGGGCCAAATGGTGAGCGAGCCATTAAGAACCACTACCATCCCAAGCGCATCAATCATGCTCTCAAGCGTGTGGGCGAGCGCGGTGAGAACAAGTGGGAGAAGATCCCCTACGAGCAGGCGCTGGATGAAATTGCGGCCAAGCTCAACGAATTGAAAGAGAAATACGGTCCCGAGACGCTCGCCGTCACCGAGGGGACCTACCGTTCCGACCATCTCTGGGCCCGCAGCCGCTTCACCAATCTCTGGGGCAATCCCGGCAACCTGGCCGATCCGGGCAGCATTTGCTGGTGCTGGCTGTATACCATCAACCTGGCGATGGTCGGGTTCCTCTCGGAAACTGCCCTCAACGCCACCATCGGCCTGTCCAAGACCATTGTCATCTGGGGCGCCCGCATCAATGAGCGCCACAGTCCCCAGGCCTGGACCGTGAAGCAGCTCAGGGCCGCCTGCTCAAACGAAGACCAGAAGCCAAACGTCATCGTCATCGATCCCTACATGATCGATGCGGTTCGGGATGCCGAGACCTACCTGCCCATTCGCCCCGGCACCGATACGGCGATGATGCTGGCCTGGCTGAACGTCATCTTCAACGAGAAGCTCTATGACGTGGATTTCGTGAAGAACTGGTCCAACGGCCCCTTTCTCGTGCGCCAGGATACCAAGAAATTGCTGCGGGAAAGCGATCTGCGCAAAGGCGGCAAAAGGGAAAATTTTGTGGCCTGGAACACCGAGACGGAGAAGCCGGCCGTGTGGGTGTCCAGCCAGAACCGCTACGAGGAAGAGGGCGTGGAAAATGCGATCGAGGGAGAATTCGGAGTAACCCTCGAGGATGGCAAAAAAGTCGCCTGCCGGACGGCCTTTTCCCTGCTCAAGGAGCGCTGCGACGAATACCCGCCGGAGAAAGTCGCCCAGATCACCGGGGTGCCGGCCCATAAGATTGAGCATGCTGCGAGAACCTACGCCACGGAGAAGCCGAGCTGCATGGGCTGGGGGGTCGGCTGCATCGACCAGGCCGGATGGAACGCGACCAGCGGGGCGGTCTGCAAAGTCATTCTGCGCTCGATCACCGGCAACCTGGACGTTCCCGGCGGTGATTACCTCCCCGAGCCCGGCCCGGTCATCAACGGGCAGTTCCCGGTCCGCGACGGCGAACTGGAGCTGTCGGAAATGGTGTCGCCGGAGGCGCGCGCCAAACTGCTCGGCAACGACCGGTTCCGCATGATGGGCTGGAAAGGTTTCGAACTCTCCGATGGACCCTTCCGGGAGATGTGGGGAGTCGCACGCCCGCAGCTCCATCAGATGCTGAGCGCCACACCGCTGTTGTGGCGGGCCATCCTGAACGACGATCCCTATCCGGTTCGTGCCGTCATCTCCTGGTCGTCCAATCCCATGGTTTGGGCGCCGAATACCAAGATGGTTTACAAGGCTTTGAAATCGCTGGATCTGTTTGTTTCTCTCGAGTACTGGATGACCCCAACCGCTGCGCTGGCCGACTACGTCCTTCCCGCTGCTGACTGGATGGAGCGCCCCATGTTCACCAATATCGAGGATTCCCTCGATATGTTCCTGGGCGGGCCCCGTGCTTCCGAGCCAGTCGCGGATCGACGCATGGACTACGACTTCTTCCGGGGCCTTGGACTGAGAATGGGGCAGAAAGAGCACTGGCCGTGGGAAACCTATGAGGAAGTAATCGCCCACCGGCTCGAGCGGATCGGCGTAACCTACAAGGAATTCTGTGAAACCGGCATGCTCTTCCCCGATATGTCCTCCGCGGACCAGTTCGAGAAGCACAAGTCTATCCGCCAGGACGGCCAGGTTCGCGGCTTTGCGACACCTTCCCGGCGCTGTGAGATTTATTCGAGCATCATCGAGGACTTGGATTACGATCCCCTGCCGCTCTTCCGGGAACCTGCCGAATCTCCCATCAGCACCCCCGAGGTGGCCAAGGAGTATCCCATCATCCTCACCACGGGCGGTAGATTCGTGCCGATGTTCCACTCGGAGCACAGGGTACCGGGGACCGGCACACGGGAGATGCATCCCTGGCCCATTTTCGAGATCCACATGGAAACCGCAAGAGAGCTGGGAATCCGCGATGGCGACTGGTGTTGGATAGAGACGCCGCGAGGACGTATTCGCCAGGTTGCGCGACTCGGGTTCGCCCTCAAGGCCGGAGTCATCATTGCCCAGCCGAGCTGGTGGTATCCGGAGCTTCCCGCGGAGGAGCCATGGCTGTGCGGGGCGTTCATTTCCAACGCCAACGTGCTCACGGATGACAACCCCGACATTCTCGATCCCATCTGTGGCAACTGGTCCAATCGCGGGCTGCTGTGCAAGGTTTACCGCTGCGAAGAGCCTGAGTGGTTGTCAGACCGGGTACCCCATGAATTGTTCCTGGAAGAAAAATCCGGATATCCCAAGGCCTTCAAGGCATAGATGCGAGGGGCAAATGCCGGACCAAACCGGAGATGACGCCAACGGGAGGAGCATCCATAACCTGCAGCGAGCAGGAGTAGGTCGTTTATTCACTGCTCGCGTGAAGTCCCTGCTTTGCGTGGGATGCGATGAGTGTCTGGCCGTGTGCAAGTACGGAGTCCTTAGGCGAACAGCGGATGGAAAAGTGGAAGCCAAGAGCGGGCAGCATTGTGCGGGCTGTCTCAAGTGCGTCGGGGTTTGCCGCACGAAAGCCATTCACATTCTGCCCGGGAACTGCTTCGCCCGACCGCGGTAACCTGGTTGTGGAATCAGAACTCGATCCGCAACGACTCGTTGGAGAAATGGGATGTCAAAAGACGCGGATCGCCTGTTCCAGCTCCAAGAAAAAGGCCTTTGCTGCAGCCAGATGCTTCTTCTGATGGGGTTGGCGAATTAGTCGAATGGTTTTCACGGGAATACGGCCAGTTCTTCGGGGGCATCCGTTGTGACGATATCCTCGGGGACGATCCGAACGCGTGCACCAGTTGCGGCTCCATTGTGCTTGGTACGTACGGAAGGGTGAGAGCATTACTCACGGAAAACGGTTTCGATCTCAAATGCAGCGGATCTAGAAAGGAATTTATGTCTATGGAGTCCTATTACGATCCTGGCGACCTGGCGAGGTTTCCGGAAATCGGAGAAGACGCATCCGAGTTGTCAGGCAAGTTCTTCGAATATTATGCAGCAGTGTTTGCTGAAGGGCTGCTCAGTGAGAGGGAAAAGGCCCTCATCGCCCTGGCAGTAGCTCACACTGTCCAATGTCCCTACTGCATCGACGCGTATACGCAAGGCTGTCTGGAGAAAGGATCCAACCTTGGAGAAATGACCGAAGCCATCCATGTAGCAACCGCAATACGCGGCGGTGCTTCGCTGGTACATGGTATCCAGATGCGGAGGATCGCAAAGAAGATATCCATGTGAGCTTTACACAAAGGCAGGAGCCCGAAACACTCCATTGAATCGATTAACTCTATCTTAGGAAAAAAGGAGAATAAAATGGCACTGACAGCTGAATCGACGATTGCTGTACTTTTGGCTAATGAGCAAGCCAAGGCGATCCTTGAGAAACATCTTCCCGGCATGACCAGCGATCCGAGGCTGAAGATGGCCATGGGAATGACTCTCAAACAGATCATGCCTCTTTCCCAAGGAAAGATCACTCTCAGCAAAATCGAGGCGGTCGCGGCAGATCTGGCAGCGCTTTAGCTGAGGTGAACGGCATTTTGCATTGGGGCGCCTCCTTCGGGGGGTGCCCTTCACATTTGTGATCATGGCAATGGGGAGCAAGAAACAAGGGGGGAGAGGGGTGTCAGATTTCAGTTCGTATGATGTCATCATCATTGGTGCCGGGCCCGGGGGCTACGTGGCGGGCATAAGAGCCGCTCAACTGGGCCTCAAGGTCTGTATCATCGAAAAGGATAAACCCGGGGGGATTTGCCTGAATTGGGGATGCATCCCATCGAAGAGCTTGATCCACCAGGCGCGCCTGTATAATGACAGGCATGAACTGGAGCGGATGGGGCTCGCCATCGATACTCGGAGCTTCGACTATGGCCGGGTGCAAAAGAAATCCCGCGAGGCAACCCAACACTTGAATGCGGGGGTCGAGTATCTGCTCAAAAAGAATAAAGTGGATTTGATTCAAGGAACAGCCAGAATTGCGAGCCGCAACAAAGTTGTGATCCAGGGCAGCGACAGGACGATAGAAGGCCGCAACATCATCATTGCCACCGGATCGCGTCCGGCCGAGATCCCCGGTTTTGAGTTCGATGAAAAACAGGTGTTGTCATCCACCGGCATCCTTTCTATGATGAAGCTTCCTCAGAGCCTGATTATCCTCGGAGCCGGGGCCATCGGCTGCGAGTTCGCCTATGTCATGAGCTCGTTCGGCGTGAAAGTGACGCTCGTGGAGATGGCGCCTCATGTACTCCCCTTCGAAGACGCCGAAGTGGCTGGAGCTCTCGAGAATTCTTTCAAACAATCCGGAATCCGGGTGTTGACCGCCACGCATGCCGTTTCGCTGGAAAAAACGGATACAAAGGTCGTGGTCAGCCTGGTGGGTGATGATGGAAAGCAACAGAAAGCAGAAGCTGAAAAAGCTTTGTGTGTTTTCGGCAGGAAGCCGAATACAGACGATATCGGCCTGGAGAGCATCGGATTGAAAACCGAGAAAGGCTACATCCCGGTCGGGGATTATTATGAGACATCCGTTAAAGGCGTTTTTGCCATTGGCGATGTGGTGGCTACGCCGCTGCTCGCCCATGTGGCATCCAAAGAAGGGGAGATCGCCGTTGAGCACATTGCCGGACGAAAGCCAAGACCGCGAGTTGACGTCAATGCGATCCCCTCTGCGATCTACTGCGCCCCCCAGGTAGCAAGTTTCGGCCTTCGGGAATCGCAGCTCCAGGAGAAAGGGGTAGCTTACAAGAAGGCTCTCTTCCCCTACAGAGCTGTGGGAAAAGCCGTTGCCATCGACCATGCAGAAGGAATGGCCAAGCTGCTCTATGATCCGGAGACTCAAGAGATATTGGGCTGCCACATCATCGGTCATGATGCCACTGAATTGATACATGAGGTTCTGCTGGCAAAATCATCCGAGCTGCTGCCTGAAGATGTCGCCGGCATGGTCCATGCCCATCCAACTATATCCGAAGTTGTGATGGAAATGGCGAAGGCTGTGAATGGAGAGGCAATTCACTTATAGGACAGTGACAAGTGACGAGTGACAAGTCCCCATTGTGGCAGGGTCTCCCGACCCTGTCACCGGATCGACCGCAGGTCTCAAATGCCAGAGGAGACCTTCGGTCGGACCAATGGCGCGGTCGGGAGACCGCGTCATAACCATTGTTGGAGACCACACCTTATCCGTGGTGTTCTCTGTTCACTCTTCCGGCTGTTCACTTTTCACTGGAGTAGGGATTTGACAGAGCTCGATATCATAGATTTAGGGCTGATAGAGTACTCGGAAGCTCTTTCACTTCAGAAGGACCTGGTCAGGGAACGTATGAATGGCGGCCCAAGGGACCGCCTGTTGCTGTTGGAACATCCTCCGGTGATCACCATAGGCCGAAGCGGCAACGAGCATGATCTGAAATTACAGGAAGAAATGCTCGTGAAGAGGGGGGTTGCGGTCCATGCAAGTGACAGGGGAGGCAAGGCAACGTTCCATGGTCCCGGCCAGCTGGTAGCCTATCCTATCATGAAGTTGGAGAACAAGGACGCTCATTGGTATGTTGAGAAGCTCCTGGAAGTTGTTGCGAGCCTTCTTAAGGAGTATGGCTTACAGCCCGGGTTGAAGGATGGGGCTCCGGGCATATGGATCCAAGATAGAAAGATTGCCAGCATAGGAGTTTCCATCAAGAAATGGGTAACGTCACACGGCATTGCCCTGAACGTCAATACGCAGCTGAACGGCTTCGAATTCATTGTTCCCTGCGGAATGCCCGGACAAGAGATCACTTCAATGGAAAAGGAGCTGGGGGCTCCGCAGGATTTCATTAGGGTCAAGGATCGATTTATCCAGCATTTCAAAAGAGTCTTTGGTTATGAGGAGTTTCAGGCCCGCACCCGTCCGAAATGGCTGACAATGCTGCCGCCGAAGCAGGAGCACATGGAGAAGATGCAAGCCTTTATTCAAAAGATGCATCTGGGCACGGTTTGCCAAAGCGCCCATTGCCCCAATATGGGAGAATGTTTCAGCAAAGGCACGGCTACTTTTATGATTTTGGGCAGGTATTGCACCCGCAAGTGTCGGTTTTGCGCAGTGGAGAAGGGCACCCCTCTTCCTTCGGACCCACAGGAGCCCGGGCGCGTGGCCAAAGCGGTGCAAGAGCTCGGCCTGCACTATGCCGTGATTACATCCGTCACCCGAGATGATCTGCAAGACGGCGGTGCGGATCAATTCGTTCAAACGATCAGGGAAATTAGGTCATTGTCTTCGGATACGAGGATCGAAATCCTGGTGCCGGATTTTCAGGGCAGGCCGGAAGCCATCGAAAGAGTGTGCTCCGCCGGGCCGGACATGTTCAACCACAATTTGGAAACCATAGCTCGCCTCTATCCACTTGTACGGCCACAAGCGAGGTACAACCGATCCCTCGATGTTCTGTCATATGCCGCAAGGTATGGCCTGCCGGTAAAGTCCGGACTGATGCTCGGCCTCGGTGAGTCCAACGATGAAGTGATGAGAACTCTCGATGATCTCCGCGAGGCTGGCTGTGAGTACCTGACCCTGGGGCAGTATCTCGCTCCTTCCAGAACCCATGTCCCCATCTCGAGGTACGTATCCCCGGAGGAATTCGAAGAATGGAGCAGTACAGCCAGGACAATGGGGTTCAAAGGAGTGGCTTCCGGACCGTTGGTCAGAAGCTCTTATAGGGCAGAACATTTCTTTTTATTCGCAGAGCTGGAAAAGGATCGAGTTCAAACCGCTGTGATCTAATTGTCTACTCAGAAGATTCTTAACATGCGGAACATTCATCTCTTGCCGGCTTGATCCGCCTCGGGTCTACGACGATCACCTTCCCGGCTCTTTTCAATGCTCTTTCGATCATGCCGCCGCACATGCCGTCCGCCGATCCGGAATGGGTGATGTTGCAGCCCCAGACCACCATGCACTCCGGGTCCTTTCCACCAAATCCGTAAACTTCGGTGACCGGCAGCTGCCCCATGGTGATTTTGCTCGCCGCCACCCTGGGCAGATAACATACATGGCCGACAGACACGAAGTTGGGGGTCCCAAAGGCGTTGGCGAACCGAACGGTGAACTCGATCAACGGCCTGCCCGTCCCTTGCCCGATGGCCACGTATTCCGATCCGCTTTCAGCCTTTATTGCGGCGAAACGGTGGGCGATTTCATCAAGAGCTTCCTCCCACGCGATACGCTTCCATTTGTTTTCTCCCCGCTTTCCCGCGCGCCGGAGGGGATGGATCAATCGATCCGGATGGTATAGGAGCTCCGGAGAGGCGGTCCCTTTCGGACATAAGTAACCTCTGCTCACCGGGCTTTCAGGGTCTCCCGTAATCTTTACGACACGTTCCCCTTGCATGTGGACCATCACCTGGCACACGCCATGACACATGCGGCATGCGGAACGTATGATTCGGTTGTCTTTTTCCATACCAAGCACTCCGATTATATCTTTCTATCCACGGGGATTTTGCGAGCTTCCTCCTGTTTTGTTAACGGTGATCGAGAGAATACGCACGCCTTCCCCTTTTCACGTCAAATCGACAGGAATCCCTTCTTTGTCCCAGCCCCTCAGGCGGTAATAGTCCGCGAGCATCCGTTCCATCTCTTCCTCGGTCAGTTTGTGCCCCGAAGGTAATGCTTCCCGATGAAGCCTTTTGGGCAGGCGATCCTGTTCAGGCAGTAATCCTTCCCGCAGATTGAACTTTCTGGACAGATTGGCTATGAGAAAGGCCGTCTTGCGAAGTTGTTCTTTCGAAGACGGTAGTCCGGTCACGAGCTCTACCAACGTGGCAAGTTCTTCCCAGGGGTAGAGGTCCCTGTAAAAGCGGCAGAAGATCAACGTGTCGAAAATCGTCAGCCGGTCCTCGTAATCGATCAGCAGCTCCGCTTTCCCTTCGATGGAATCGCGGGGAGTAAGTCCTGCCAGCTCAGGCTTGTAGAAGGTGGCTCGCAAGTGGCAGGCTCCTCGGTCCGAAGTGCCATAGGCAAGGCCCATCCCCTTCATGACCCGCGGATCGTAGCCCGCTGGCTCCATTCCCTTCACGTGAACCGCGACGTCCTCCATGCCCCAGGTCTTTGCCGCATGGACAATGCCTTCAGCCAGGATGTCGCCTATGCCGGCCCGGTAAGCAATCTGGTTTAAGAGCATGGCAATCGCAACGGAATCACCGTAGTCGATCTTGTAGTCCACTTTTCCCCGTCGTGAGGCCTCTATTGTGAAAGCGCAAAGGTTGCCCGCCGTGATGGTGTCCATCCCAAGGCGATCACAGATGTCGTTCAGGTAGGCGACCTCCTCCATTTCCTCTATCATGCACAAGCCGCCAAAGGCGTAGATGGTTTCATATTCAGGCCCTTCGATGACGAGCCCCTTATGACGGCCTTTGGTGATCGTGGCCAACCGCCCACAAGCCATGAAGCATTTGGCGCAGGCATGCGGCTTGACGTCATGATCCGCATGAAAGGTCTGGCCGCTGATCTTTTCCCAGTACTCGCAAGTCCCCAAAGTCCAATACCGCGTCGGAAACGCTCCGGCATCGTTCATGATCTTTACCATCATGGTCGTGCCCAAGGCTTTGTACGCTTTGACTCCAGGTTTTTCGACGTTTTCCCTGGCGAAAGCTTTGCAGTATTCGGCAACACCTTCAGGATCATGGAGGCTGCGCTGTCGGTCGCCCTGGAATACAACGGCCTTGAGCCGCTTTGATCCCATGACGGCGCCTACACCACCGCGCCCGGCAGAGCGCCACTTATCGTTTTCAATGACTGCGAATCGAAGCAGCCTTTCGCCTGCAGGACCTATGACGACGGCGCCCGGCTTGCGGTAGCCGTCTTTGACGACGGCAAAGCGGGCCTTGGCTTCTTCTTCGGTCCGGAAAGTGTCCGCTCCCCACAGGTCGTCAGCATCGAAGAGCTCCGCGCCGTCCGGATGGATCGAGGCTACCGTCGGTCGGGCAGCCCTGCCGGTAAAGACAACGGCATCGAATCCCGCGGCATCGATAGCTTCGGGGACCTTGCCTCCGGAATAGGATTCAAGATAGAGCCCTGTCAAGGGTGATTTGGTGAACACTCCATAGCGGCTCGCACCCCAGATGCGGCTCTGGCAGAAAGGACCGGTGGCAAAGATCAGCTGATTTTCCGGGGAAAAAGGGTCCACTCCGGGAGGGTTTCCATCGAGCAGCAATTTAGTCGCCAGCCCCTTCCCTCCGAGGTGATCGGAAAGGATCTCGTCGGCTATCGGCTCAATGCGAAATGTCTTGCTACTCAGGTCGACAAACAGAATACGGCCATAAAAACCCTGCATTGCTATCTCCTTTCAAGAACGAGCCATCCGGATCTGGAAAAGCCCGGCAGGACGAGAGTCGTGCTAGGAAAGGTTCAACCACAGACCCTCTCCTTCGGAACGTCTATTTCAGAAGAAGATCCCATACTACCTTCTATAGATTTGAATATGTCATGTGGAGTTTGCAGGTCATATCCCAGCATAATGAGGGGAGGAGTTGCGCTGTCACTGTTGAGATGGAACCTGGGATGGTTTAGGATAGCTTTAGTCCTATAGTCTATTTCTGATCTTGAGATCTTGCCGTTTAGAAAGGAAGATCTGGCATCCTTTCGATCCGTGTAATAGAAGTATATGACGCTATCGAAGTATTCGGCTGCACTAAAAGAGCTTTCGAATTCTTCCCGGCTCTCCGTTGGAAAGCCATACATTATATGAGTTTCGAGGTATATTCCTGGGTAGCTCCGCCTCATCTCCTGCATGAGCCGCAATACGTCATCGAAATCGTAATGACGCCCCATCAGCTTGATAATGCGGTTTGACGTGGACTGAATCGGTATATTGATGAACTCGATACGTTCAAGCGTGCTTCGCCGCAACTTGGGGTACAAGTACAGAAACCTGCCCGGCTCTACATAGTTGATACTTATCCCTGCATCGAAACGGACGAGCTCGTTTAGAAGATCCGAAAAATCGATACCCAGATCCACACCATAGCTTCCGCAGTCATCTCCAAGCAGCATGATACGGCTGAAGCCATCCTTTATGGCCTGCTCCAGCTCATGAATGACTTTGTTTAGCGGTTTACTCGTCACATAACCTTTTGCCTTCTTGATGGCACAGTATGTACAATTGTTTACACATCCCTGACAGATTTGGAGGTAATAGGCATCCAGAATTCCATAGCCGCTGTCAATGAATCGATTGTTCAGCTTTCCTCCTGAAACGTCTTCGATCCGTATTTCCGGCTGAAAAATCTCATTGAATCTATGAAGGTTTTTGGGACCTATGGTGATGACATCGGTTTGGTCAAATAGGTTCGGATGAATCTTGGTCAGGCATCCGCATATAATTATAAGCTTGTGCTTCGAGAACCGGTCTATATATTGGTCGATGATATGCCTGGATGCATTTTCACGCTCCTGGTCGAACCCACAGGTGCTTATCACAATACAATCGGCTTCTTCCGCAGTCTCGACCATCCTGAAGTCATTACGGCAGAAGAAATTGTTGATCTGTGTACTCGTATATCCATTATTGTCACATAGTTTAAAGGTAGTAAGAAGGAATACCCTCTTTCTCGACTTGTATAGCATCTTGAAGAGCTCCCTGGCTCCAGTCTAACGAGTCATCATCTTCTTCACCCCGATGACGGGACATTCAGCCTTGAGCATGAGCCATTGAGCCACGGAACCCAGCAGGAATTTACCAACCCTGGATCTGGCCCTGATACCGACGATCACCTCATCGGCATGCTCTCTTCTTGCAAACTCCACAAGATCTTCCCCTATGCTCATATCAACTCCCCGGTAGGATATGCACGTTTTACAGATTATATTGTTTTCGTCTAAAAGAGCTTGAGCTTGGTTCAGGTTCTGTTCAACCGGTTCCATCATTATTGGATAATCTTTGTGGTCACTCAGAGCCGACGTAACCACCATTACTTCAGCATCAAAAGCTTTGGCGTGCTTTATTGCTTCCATCAGCCCTTCTCTGGATTCATCCGAACCATCGTAGCAGACCATGATTCTCATCGCGATCTCCTCCATCGTTGTGTCTTATGCTTATCTGCCGTTATGTCTTACGCCTATCCACCAATCGCTGACATTTGGTCCCAAATAACAGCCTCTGTCCCCAAGCTGAAAACATGTTGGGACGGTTTCTGATGAACAGTTTTCAAGAAGATTCCTTCCAATTCGGCATCCGTAGCACCATCTCTCATTGGCCCTTTTATGTCCTGCTGAGTATTGGAGAGCAAACAAGGTCTCAAATAGCCGTTGGCTGTAAGCCGAAGCCTGTTGCACGAATCGCAGAAATGATTGCTCATACTGCCGATAAATCCGATCTCACCAGCGCCGCCCTCAAATCTATAGCGCTCTGCCGGGCCGTCATTAATACCTCTCGGAACGGGCATCAATTTGCCGATTCCTGCCTCGATCCTGTTTCGTATCGTGCTTATTGGAACGGTATAGATAATGGTATCCGCTTGATTGCGCCCCACCGGCATGTATTCGATGAATCTTACGTAATAGGGGTATGACCGGGCAAGTAAAGCCATATCGGCGACTTCATCGTCATTGAAGCCTTTTATGACGACCATGTTGATCTTTATGGGGTGGAATCTCATCCTCCGGGCAAGCTCGATCGCCTCCCGGACGTCATTAAAGGCATCTGTTCCCGTAATCCGATGGTATTTCTCTTGTTTGAGAGTATCCAGGCTGATGTTGATTCTATGGATACCGCTCTCTTGTATTTGCTCGAGATGCTGCTTCAGCAGGACACCGTTGGTTGTCAGGGAAACATCTTCCAGACCCTGTATTTGCGCCAGCTCAGAGAGGAATGCTGCCGCTCCCCTGCGCACCAGGGGCTCGCCCCCTGTGACCCGAACTTTCCTGATCCCGAGATTCACGGCAATCCTTGTCAGTCTATGGAGCTCTTCATAGGTGAGGATGTCCGCATGCGCGAGGGAAGCAGGGCTTCCTTCCGGTTTGCAGTACCAGCAACGCAGGTTGCATCGATCGGTTATGGAGAGGCGCAAATAGGATATCGTTCTCCCAAACGAATCCATGAGCTTCTTCTGTCCGGGTGCTCTCTTTGCCGTATCGCTCTGTTGAATAACGCGGTCAGAGGTCATTTCCCGTTTTCCCTTTTCCAGTTGCGGATTGAGAGTTGCGAACTCGCAAATGAGCTTACGGCTCAGAGTAAATTGGGCATAAATTGAGCAGGAGCGTGTTTACAATACGAGTCAACATGGCTTTTCAAACCCGTTACCCGCAACCCGCAACCCCATTCTCGATTCAGTACGCCTTGCCGAACGGGCAGCTTGGATAGCGACAGGTGTCGCATTTCAAACAGAGTCCACCATGGCCGATTTTCGCTATATCTTTTCGAGTGATCCGATCTCCAGCCAATATGCGCGGATAGATGAGGTCGAAGACGGTAACGGGAGCAAACAGGCCGCAGGCTGGAATTCCTAACACCGGTATATCCAGCAGGTTTGCCGCCATGAACATTGCTCCCGGCAGCACGGCGGAGCCGTAGATCATGTCTTGGGCGCCTGCTTTGAGCAAACCGAACCGGGTACGGTCATCGGGATCGACCGACATGCCGCCGGTTGTTATGAGCAGGTCGGCTCCCCGGGCGATGAGATCGAGGGCCGATTCGGCGATCCGTTGATCGTCGTCCGGCAGGAAGACGGCGTCGAGGACGGTTCCTTTGTACGCTTCGACTTTCTTTCGGATGATCGGCTCGAACTTGTCTTCGATCCGTCCATAGAAAACTTCATTGCCGGTAATCATCAACCCCACCTTAGGCTGCCGGAAGGGCAGAACCCGCAGTACCCGTTGATTCTGCTTAGCGATCCTGACGGCTTCCTCCACGATGGGCCGGTCGATAAAGAGCGGAATCGCCCGTGTGGCAGCCACCTGGTCTCCCATCGCAACAGTGGAATTGGTGTGCCGGGTTGCGCACATGACTTCTCCGAGTTCATTGAAGCGGGTCAAGGCATCGACATCTACTTTGAGCAAGCCGTCTCGGGTCGCCTTCAGGGAAATCTTTCCCTCACGCGGCTCACCCGACCAGCCGACGCCTTCTCCGCAAAGGGCATTGGCGATGGCTACGGCTGCTTCATCCTCGTGCATCTGACCCGGTTCGAGCTTCAAGATATACAGGTGGTCCTTGCCCAAGCGTCGCAGATGATTCACATCGCGGCTTTCCACAATATGGCCCCGCCTGAATGCAGGCCCCTTGAATTCTCCCGGGCGAATTTCGGTAATATCATGTGCTAGGGGCTGCCCTATCGCTTCTTCCACTCTCACCATCTGAACCATTTTCGATCTCCTTTCTGGTACCTTGCATGCGCCGGTATTCCGATCCTAATGAAGCCCGCCTGCTAAATGACAATCCACATCCGGGGCATTAGCTTCGAAATATCCCAACCCGCTACAGGGGCGGCATAGCGCGATGCCATCCTGTATCACCTCCCTGCCATCTCGAACGATCTGGCCGCACCTTTCGCAGGTCGTTTTTCTGCGGGCAGGGCCGGGCATTTCCCATTCCTCCAGCCGCACATTCACTTCCTGAACATGGAAGAGGTCTGCATCCGGCATCTGCTGGTAGCCGATCAGTTGACGCCGTGCCAGGTCAGGCTCCTCGGAGGCATACAGCTCGGCTAGCTTGCGGGATTCCTCGGTCGAAACGATCCGATAGGCTTCCCCGGTTTCTAGATTCAAAAACGTGGCTGCATTGATGCCGAAGTCGCGAAACTTGAGGGTTCGTTTCCCCATGCTGCAACCCGTAACGCTCTGGATGGCATCCGTTGCACATCGGTCGATCTCGACAAAAACCATGATCTTCTTTCGCCAGCCGTCGGATTTGGGATTTTCTATGCCAATGAGTTTGCATCCCAGCATGGACATTCTGACGCCGATGACCTGCCCAGCACAAAGATGGCCATGCTGGGCTACCGATTCCTTCAACAAATCTTCAAACGGTCTCATGGCTTTTTCTCTCTGAATCAAAAGGCACTTTGGCTCTTTGTTAAATGAGTGGGGGCAAATACGTTTTGGATCGAGCATCCGGTATGGCTTTTCGACCCAGGTGCGTGAGGCCCGCTATGAGTTGCTCCATTTTTTCGAGCGGAATTCCCATGAACATGAGATCGTCGCTCAGATCGGAGATGGCCCGGCATCCGTAGCATCCGAGCGATAGGTTGATTTCACGGGTCGTATAGGGATAGACTGTCGTCTCCAGACACTGGGCGTTGTAGGAGCCCATTTGGAAATTCATCCTTCTGCCCGTAAAGTACGTTGAAGCCATACTGAGCCACATCATGGTTTCAGGAGGCGCAATGATCACGACGATGTCTGCTCTCAGGACGGGATCATCCAGCGGTGTCACGAGGGTTGCCCGGATGGATTCCTCGGGCAGGGTCGACCGGCCATTCACCAGTGTTTGTGCCGCTTCCCTGCTGGCGAGCTTTCCCAGTTTAATGTAGATGTCTCCCGAGGCCAGTTTCGGGGGGATCTTCGTCAGACCCAGGATGGAAGTTCCATCCGGGCATGCATGGGATGAGGGAGGCATCAAGATCTGTTTGCCGCGTCGGGCCATGATCAGCGACTGGCAATAGCGAAGCTTCACTCGAGGGACCGGAACATGCGGGAATGGCTCGCCCTGTTGGATGAGCGTTACGGCGACGGGCTTCCATCTCAGCTTCAAGATTCCATCCAGGACCGACGCGTACTCCTTGTACCGGGTCTCTTCCTCCTGGTCGAGAAGGACGGCGGGGCTTTCGCTTTCGTCGTCCAGCCAGCGTTTGGGTGGATCGCTCTGAGCGACCCGTATTGCCGATTGGGGACACTTGCCCGAGCAGGTCATGCAGGCGCAGCAGGCCTCGGGTCGTTTGACTTCCGGTACGGAATTCCCACCAGGGGCGGCAAAGTCAAAGACCGACAGGGGGCACAGTTCCACGCAAAGCCCGCATCCGGTACAGCTTTTCGTATCTATTTGTATGCTAACCATCGATGGTCTCCCGGGGATCTCTGGATTCATTGGGTTGAGAGATGGCAGCCAGACCGGTGCTGGAAATAAAATCCAACGTTCTTCGAGGAACCAGGAACCCTTCGTCGAATCGGGAAGCGTAGGACATCGCGTTGATGACCGAAATCATGTGGCCGAGGTCTTCGCCGTAGTCCACATCGAAAAGCGCTTCGAAGAGAGCGACGGGTATGTCTTTTTGTGAGGCAAGATCGATGAGGGCATCGAGTGCGGTTACGCCTCGGGTGTTGTAGAAGACACCTCCGAAAGTGATGGGAGTTTCCCTGGTGATTCCAACCAGAGAGACGCCGCCGGCCTGGCATGGGGCGAGGACCATGGCCCCTCGGCCCGAAGAGTCTCCGAGGCGAAAGAGCGACTGAAAGGCGCGGCAGACCAGGTTCGGCGTGATTCCAGGCAGGTCTCCTCCGATACATACGACCGTATGGTATCCCCTGTCGAAGAGCTGGCGGTAGCAGCTGTCGAAGTGTTCATCGAAATTTCTGCCTTTATCCTCGACATACTCAATCATGTCGAACGGGAACTCGGCACGGAACATCTCCTGAACCTTGGGCAACTGTTCGGCGGGAGAGGAGATGCAAAACCTGAAATCGTCCCCCGGACGGTCCTGGTACAGGCCGTTGCTCAAGATATGAAGAGCCACGGAGGCTGTATCGAGGACCATGGCTTTGTACAGTGCAGCGGCCTCCGCAGGGGTGAGGTTTCCTCCGTTTTCCTCCATCAGCCGCGTCTTGGTAAGGCCCGGTTCGGGATACTTCGTGAAAAGGACCAAGGCATGTTTCTTTGCTTTCATCGAAATGCTATCCATTGTGAAATCAATAGTTTAAGGATTGTCATCCGTTCCGATTATTGAACGATCAACCGTTTTAGGAATAGATGACGCGATAGAGAATGCAGTGCTCCCACGCTATGGAGATGGCTCTTGCCACTCGCTTACCCAAGAGCGGACGCAGACGACAGTAAAGGTGCAAAGCATTCCCCCAGTGCTGAATCATCGATCTGATCTTCTTCATAGCCGTCCTTTTCCTAATTCATTACAAGCTGTAGACCATGGGCTGAGGACAACATTCCGCCCGATCGGGGCAGGTTGTGCATTCATGGGCTTGATGGATGGGAATGGTCTGCCAGTCTGCAAAGGTGAACCCAAATGCACTGTAAAAGCTTACCGACTCTCCTCGTGCCACAATAACGGCGGGCTTTCCGGCCGGCAGGATTCGCTCCAGAAGAAGCCGTCCGATTCCCCTGCGGCGGAAGCTTTCTGCAACCACCAGGGGACGTACCATCACCACATCCGGGTAATCTTCGATCCGTCCACATCCGACAATGTCATCGCCCTGCCTTGCCAGCATGAAATCCTCTATGGGGTCCGCATAGCCCATTCCGTTCTCCCACAAAAGCGCTTCCAGCTTTCTCCGGTCTTCGGCCCTCGCCTTATCCAACTGAAGCATCGGAGACTCCTTCCACCTTGTAGATTCTGCAGGGAATGGAACGGAAATCCCATTGCCCCAGGATCGGATCGCAAAAAGCCGTGTCAGCCGCTGTCAGGACGTTGGCATTAGACTCCCAAAGCCCTCCAAGGCCAGGCTCCATGGCTCCCTTCTCCGGGTACCACCAGCCGTACTCGACGCTGACAAGGTCGTCGCGCATTTCGGCAATTGTCGCCTCCTGTTTGATTCTTCCCTGCCGGGTCTCGATCCAGATCATGTCTCCGGGCCGGATGGCGAATCGATCCGCCGTTGCAAGGGAAATCTCCGCCACCGGCCGTGGGTGCAGCCTTCGAATCCGCTTTACCTGCCTGAATTCCGATGCGTAGTAGGGATGCTTCCTGGCGCCGGTCATCAAAGCCAGCGGGAATTCATGGTCGGCCCTGTTTGTCGGAAGATAGGCGGGGAGAGGGTCGTGGCCGAATTCTTCAAGGAGGGTGGATCTGAGCTCCACTTTTCCGCTGGGAGTTGCAAACCCGTTCTTTTCCCATTTCCGGTATTCTTTTTCCGGAGCATAAAATCCTGTACGGCAGAAATCGCTCCAAGACATGCCGGCGGGAGCCAGAACATCAGTGAGGGTCTCTTCCAGTGTGTTCCAGGGCCAATACTCCTCCTGGCCGCATCGTCTACCGAGCTCGTTCCAGAAGTCGAAATCCGTACGGCGCTCAAAGCGGGGAGCCAACGCCGCAGGACCGCCGTACGCGATGTTGGCGACGCCGCCATTGGTCTGCATGAGCGGCTGCTCAAAGCTGCCCGTAACTGGGAGGACATAGTCGGCGAGCATGGCCGTGGGCGTCAGGAATTGTTCGAGCACCACGAGCAGATCCAAAGACTTGAGTGCCTGGTAAACCAGTTTCGTATTGGCCTGGCATAGAAGAGGGTTGCTTGCCATGCAGATCAGCGCCCGAATCGGATAGGGCTCGCCGGTGATCATGGCTTGCCAGAGCAGGTGAGGATGAGCGGACGTCAGGTAGCGAGCCGGCAGTTGCTTGCCATGGCGCATGGTAAACTGAGTCAGCCTTTCGTAGCCCTCGTATCGCTGGAGCCTGAAGAGCCCAGCTCCGAGCTTCTTCGCTCTCTGAGAGTCCGGAAGCCTGTCGCTCAGCTCCAATTCGATCTCAGGTACAAAATCCGGCCTGTCGTTGATGAAGGACGCTCCCGGCACATCGAGATTCCCGGTGACGGCCCGAAGCGCTGCAATGGCACGCAGCGCCTGGGTGCAGTGAATCCCGCTCATATCGATACCGAGTCCGGTGAAAATGGCGGCCGGTTTGCTCGATGCATACAGAACGGCCGATTCGACTATATCGGATGCAGAAATTCCCGTGATACCGGCCACCATTTGCGGAGTGTATTCTTTGACTCTCTGGGCCAGCCCTGCATAACCGGAGCACCAATGTTCCACAAATCCATGGTCCACAAGCCCTTCCTGAATCACCACGTTCAGGATGCCCAGTGCAAGTGCACCATCGGTGCCCGGTCTAACAGCGAGCCACCGGTCGGTCAGACGTGCCGTCGCGGTCCGGCGGGGGTCGATCACGATGAGGGTGCCTCCGGATGCGGCATAATCTTTCACCGTCCTCCAGAACAGGGACCTGTCCGATTCCGCCGGATTGATGCCCCACAACATGACGCACCGGGTGGCGGAGGGATCCAGCTCATCTTCCAGAGGCCAGCCATAGGTCAGGCTGTTCACCCAAATCCTCGGATTCCAGCACACAGTGCCGATGCCCACGTTATTGGGCGTTCCCCACAGGTTGAGAAATCGGTGCAGCGGCCAGTAGATGGTGTGGGGAGCGCTGATGCAGCTAGCAAGCGTTTCGGCGCCGTATCGGAATTTCAGATCCTTCAAACGCGAAGCAATATCGGCCATTGCTTCTTCCCACGTGACTCGCTGCCATTTTCCGGATCCACGCTCTCCATTGCGTTTGAGGGGGTGGTTCAAACGCTCGGGGTGGTCCAGGATTTCTTTGTTCGCCGCAAACCGGCGGCACTGGGCAATGACAGATGGGTCGTGAGGATAACGGGCAGAATCGGGCCTGACCCTGGTTACCCTTTCGTTGTCATCGACCGAGACCCTGAGGCCGCAAAAATAGCCGCACAGCTGGCAGTTCGACTCACGCACAAGCGACATGTCGCCTCCTTCCCCCGTGTGGATAAAGCCTCTCGCCCAAGCTGTTGGTCAGATGGTACACGCAAAACGGAATCGATGATCCATTGGAGAGGGTAACGGCCAGATTGCATTCCCGGGTTCTTGCCAGGTCCATGGTCCAGGCATCCATGTACTCCATGATGAGTATGGGAAGCCCGGGTGGAGGTGTCTTCGAAGGAGAGCCTCCGGCGACGATATCCATGAATACCGCCCCTTGAGGGCTTGTGCTGTTGAAGCATCGCCGATAGTCTTCTTCTTTGAGATGCCTTGTAAAGGGTATGTACCCGCCGTTTTCACGGAGAAGATACGTCGATCCGTAGCACAGCGGATGACTGCTGCCGACGGGCCAAAAGTCCGTAGCTTTGATCATGCCTTCCGTCTGACGGGATATCAGGCGAGCCACATCGCCGACGGAAAGATGCTTGTGCTTGCCGAGTTCGAACCGCCCGGAAACAAACGCCGGCTGCAGGGCCAGGCCGCCAATGACATCGAGATTGTCCATGGCAAAATGAATGATGTCCCCCAACTCCCCTTCATTGACGCCTTCTACGATCGTTACGGACAGGATGACGGGTATCTTTTCCGCGCGGCAATTCTCGATAGCCTGAAGCTTGTCGCAAAGCACGTCCCGCCCGCGCAGAACCCTGGTTGTCGATGGGTCGAGTCCGTCAAACTGGAGATAGATATTCGTCAATCCCGAATCTTTCAGTGCCCTGAGGTATTTGATATCACGACCTATAATGAGTCCGTTGGTATTCAATTCCACCGCACTGGCGCCCTGCCTTCCGGCCATTTCGACAATCTCGGGCAGGTCAGCTCGAATCGTCGGCTCACCGCCTGTGATCTGTAAAGGAAAGCAGGGGCCGTCAAAGCTTCGGATCGTCTCCACCATCCTGTGGATTTCATCGAGAGATGGATCCGGCGGCACATGACGGTCGGACATGAAACAAACTGGGCAGGCAAGATTGCATCGCCAGGTGACCTCGATCTCGGGGAGCGTGATTCGCCTTGCATGGTCGGGGCACAGGCCGCAATCGTGCGGACAGCCTTCGACCTTCTCCGTTTGCGGTACACGTGAGAATCCAGGAAATGTAAACCCGCAAAACCATTCGTAGTGCTCCACATCCGGCCACAGATAGACGTCGAAGCGACCGTGGTCGGGGCAGGACTTTGCCATCCAGACTTCTCCATATTTCTCATAGACCGTGGCCGGTACTGAGATGAGGCAGTGAGGGCATACGCTTTCGGTCGTTCGGATCGTCTTCATAACCGGGAAGCTTTCCTATTCATGCGGCCTGAAAGATGAGGGGCTTGAGTTTTGGAGGCGAAGAAAGTTCTCTTCGCCACGTTCCCCCTGGAACAGGCCGTGGACCAGTTGGTCAAATTCCTTGTGCTCAACCGTTTTATTAAAGATAAGCTCCAGAATATGGCGAACGGAGCTCGGTACTCCCCGGGCCGCCAACCGGTGGCTGCAGCTCATGCAATATGTCACACATGTTTCGGCACCCACGTCTTCGGCTTCTTTCAAGCGCCGCAGAGCCCGTTCGGCGCAAAGATCCGGATCGACGGACGAAACCAGGCCTCCCGATCCGCAGCAGATGGTTTCTTTGCCGTGGTGCTCCATTTCCACCAGGTTGCAGTCCCGGAGCAGTTCCCTGACAGCACGTCCGATCAGGCCTTCCCGATCGCTGCACGAGTCGTGCACGGTGATCTTCCCGGAACCCGGCGCAGGAGCCCTAAGGCCCGACTCGGCCATGAGCTGATAGAGCGAATGAACTTGAACATCGCAATTCGGCCGGGTTTCCATCATCCTCGCATGGCAGGTGGGGCATGAGGTGACGAGAGTGCGCGTCCCCGCCTGCACGATCTGCTCCCAAACACCCTGCGAATAGGCTTTGGCGCGCTCTTTTTGACCCATCTGATCGAGGGGCTCGCCGCAGCACTGAAGCGATATCCCGACCTCGTCGCCGTAGGCGCTCCTAAGCCATTGGGCCGCACGCCGGATCAGGTCGGGCCCCTCGAGAGTGAGCATGCATCCGGGAAAGAAGAGGACTTCGCAGTTGTTCTTGACCAGGTCCTGGTAGGTTATGTCGAGCCAGTAGCTCGCCCTGAAGAGAGTGAACAGATTCCAGTCGTGGTCGACCCACAAGTGCCGATAGCATTCCTGGTCGATCAACCCTTCATTCATGAGCGAATTCCTGGCATAGGTCACCATGCCCCGGATATCCACTCCATAGGAGCAGAGCTCGTTGCACAGGCTGCAAAGCGAGCATTTCATGACGAAATCGAGTACCTTCTCGTCGGCCTGCCCGTTCAGGACCACCCGGGCGACATCCCCGGGCGAACGCTTATCGAACGCTTGCAGCCGCCTGCAGGCGGTCTTGCACTGCTGGCAGTGGAGGCATCTCTCTATGGTATCTTGCAGGACATCCATCTCGGAAGGACCTTTTATTTCGCTGCATCTGTGTCATGGTTAACAACAAAGTATACGATGGAACCTATTGCAATCAGTGCTGTCAGCATTACCAGCAAGAACGAGGGGGATCCCATCTTCAGATATACTGAGGAAGCCGACGCAATCATCAGTTCAATCACTCCTGCAATAAACAGGTACACTGTTCGAACCTTTCTTCGAGATATCATGGCCTACAATAGTCCTTCCGCTATCTTTTCCCTTTTCAACATGGAGGTATCCCTACCCATAGTGATGCTTCGCCCGATGGGAGCAATAAATATGTGTACGAACTTGGTGAAAGGGATGACGGCAAAAAAGAAAGCGATCAGAATCACATGAATGACCCACATTGATGGGTACAGAACGTCCCATTGCCAGGGAAATTTCCCCAGCCATCGTGCCAGGGGAGCCATCATAAAAGAGTATTGGATGAAAACATCATGGGGTTCGGTGACAAATCGAAAGGCTTCCGTCATGAATCCGGTGGCTACAATTAACCATAGAAGCAACAGGAGCCGCATATCCACCAGTACCTTTTCCTGCTCGGTATGCATGATTCGATGAATCAACCCCAGAGTAAGCCCCACAAAGAGAACCAGTCCGGTCAACTCGAGGCCGAATTTGAGATAACCCCTGCCTGTCCCGCTGACAAAGTACTCGATGGGGTAGACTTTTATGAGAAGCGCATAGAGCTGGGCTACGACAAAGAGGGAGACAAATCCGAAGGCAATGAGCAAATGCCTGAGCCAGAGGAACGTAGATCGGTTCTCGATCCTCTTCTGGATAACGGCTTCACGAAAGATGGTCTCAATACTGGGAAACGGCAAGCGAACACGGGGGTCACGACCGATCGTTCCAGTTGCGCCGGGGTCGTTCACCCATAGAATATGAGCGATTTTACCGTGAAAGTACTATGAGCTCTCGGGAACAGTCCACCATCTCCGCTTTTGGGCGGATTGAAAAAAACCTGAGTTGTGGTAAGGTCTGTTCAGATCGCAGTGGGCAGCATATGGTACTGGCGCAAAGCCGCGATCCATCGAGGAGCATTGCGCTGAACCATCAGCTCTTTGTAATCCACCTGTGAATCTCGATAAGGTACCCTGCGACTGAGCAGAATGAAAACGATTTTCAGAATCTTATGAGCCAAAGCAATAATGGCGCGCTTGTGTCCCCGGCGTATGACAAGCCCCGAATACTTGCTTTGGAACATGCTTTTGGTACGACGTGCGGCATTGGCCATTTCGCACAACAGTCGTCGTACATATGGGTTGCCCTTGCGAATGCGACCGCTTTTTCGCTTTCCGGCGGATTCGTTATTGCCAGGGCAGACCCCGGCCCACGAGGCCAGACGCTGTGGGGAGCCGAAGGCCTCCATGTCCAGTCCGATCTCGACGATCAACATAGCCGCACCCACGGCATCGATTCCAGGTATGGTCTGGAGAAGGTCCAGAGCCCAGCGGTGAGACTCCAGTTCAGCCAGCAATTGGGTGTCGAATCGAGCGATACGGGCCTCGAGCTCACGGATGTGCTGGAGGATTTCGCGCAGGACGAATCGATGGGCGGGAGTCAAATCGCCATCGAGTGCGTCGAGCAACTCCTCGGGAGTGGCTTTGAGCCTGGAGTTGGCAAACTCCAGCGCCTGCAGGGGTGTTCCGCCCTCGATCAAACATTCGATCATATGCCGGGCGGCTTGACCGTGAATATCACTGACCACCACGGAAAGACGTATTCCGCCATCCGTGAGGACTTTATGAAGCCTGTTCTTTTCACTGGCAAGCATCCCAACCAGCTTCTGTCTCTCACGGGAAATCAGACGGAGGTTTCCCAGTTCTTCTGGAGGAATGAAGCTCCCGCGAAGCAGGCCGCAACGGGCCAGCATGGCCAGCCAGCGACTGTCGGCCACATCCGTTTTGCGACCGGGAACCTGCTTGACGTGTCGGGCATTGACAACGGCGGCAACGATTCCCTCGCGTTCCAAGGCCGAGTAGATGCTCTTCCAGTAGATGCCCGTGCTCTCCATGACCACAATTTCGGGGTTGGCGTCTCTGGCCCACCTGGCCAAAGCTCGCCGATCCCGCTTAAACGTACCGAAAGTCAGTGTTTCCGTGTGGATCGATCCGTCTTCCTGTTCCGCAATCAGACAGGCCGTCACATGCTTTTGATGAACATCAAGGCCTATAGCGCTCTTGTGGATCGGTTCCAGTTCCATGTCCTCGACTCCTCCTGTAAAATGTATGTTGAGATGGCGAGGACATGTTTCGAATCAACCTGCGGGTGCCCGGCACCCGTGGCCCTATTACCGTGCGCTCTCTATAGAAGCAATCCGGGGTGCGATGCGAAACAATGGGTCTCGTTAGCTGACTGGGTCCAAGCCACGTATTCACTTGCGCGACCTCGCCCTCGCCAGCTCCCTTTATACCACCTTTCATCATCAGGGGTGCCGCGAACATCTCGGCATGAACGTTATACCACCTTTCATCATCAGGGGTGCCGCGAACATCTCGGCATGAACGTTAGCTACGATGTTCCTGTAGACACCGACCAGAAAGAAGGCCATCGACACCAGGACCAGCACCCATATGAAAGTGTATTTGAGCATGGTTACGCCCCTTCATGGCCCAGAAGGACCCCACCTGCCTCTTCATAAAAAAGGCGGTCTGCCGTGTTCTTCTTGGAGAATTTGGCGAGCTCATCGATGAGTCCTGAGACAATAGCCTGCGTCGGGCAGATTTCTTCACAGGCCCGCTTCATTCCCCTGGGACGTTCCTGGCAGAAGTTGCATTTCTCCATTCGGCCTTTCACGCTCATCTTGGGTGCACCGAAGGGGCAGGCCCACAGGCAGAGCATGCACCCCACGCACTTTGACTGGTCAACGGTCACGGCACCGGTTTCTTCGCTCTTGCTGATGGCCTGCCGGGGACATGCTTTTTTGCACGGCGCATCTGCGCAATGCATACAGGCCAGGGAAACGTTCACACCGGTGATTTCGGGAAACTGCCCTCTCGTCAGGCACGTGACATTTCTCCATTTCACCGTCTGGTTCGAGCCGTTCCACACCTGGCAGGCAACCTCACAGGCGCGGCAGCCGACACATTTTTCTTTATCGAAGTAAAATCCGTACTGGCTCATGAGGCACCTAAACCTTCCTTACGCTCACCTTGCATTCGTTGTATCCGATCCCTCCGGACACGGAATTGACCATGGAATCGAAGATCGGGTTCACATGAGACCCTTTGCCCCTGGCAATGGATCCCATGGTGCGGCCGAAACCGTGGCCATGCAGGACACGCACAATGCCGGGCTTGAGGCCCTCTTTGACTCGCGCGGCGATGGTCACCCTCCCCAGGGGCGAGGCGAGCTCGACGCGGTCTCCGTCGGAAATGCCCAACTCCCCGGCGTCCCGAGCGCTGAGTTCCGCCCAGTTTTCACCCTCGATTTCCATCAGGTAGGGATTGTTTTGCGTATGGGTCCCGCAGTGGTTTTGCATCTTGGCGTTGATGAGCTGAAAAGGGTATTCGGGATCGGGCTTTACGCGCTGATCTTCCTCGTAGACGGGCATCGGATCGTAGCCGTTTTCTGCCAGGAGCTCGGAATAGACCTCGACTCTGCCTGTAGAGGTCATAAAGCCTTCTTCGAGGTATTTGCGGTAGCGCATCTCTCCGTGCCAGACTCCCTTTTCCTTGAGCTCCTCGAAGGAAACCGGAAGAAAGGAAGTGACGGTCCTTGCCCAGTCTTCCCAGGTTTCCCACTGGAAGTAATGGCCGTATCCCATCTTCTGGGCCAGCCCCTTCATGATCTCGTAATGGGGTTTCGAGCTTCCCATGCAGGGGATGGCGGGTTGGGAGAGAATCACCTGCGGCCCGGACCAGAGACTTTCCCTGACCTCCGCCCGCTCGAACATGGAGGCTTCTGGCAGGACAATATCGGATAACTGAGCGGTTTCACTCATGTAGAGATCGATCGTGACGGAGAGGTCCAACCCCGCCATCATTTTTCGAAAGAGCCCGGTGTTCGGATCACTCATGGCCGGGTTGACGATGTGGAAAAAGAGAGTTCTTACCGGGTACGGATCTCCCTCCAGGACCGCCTTGGGCAGCAGCTGGCTGGGGATATCGGGGGCAAGGGGATAGCCCATGGCGGTACTGAGATTCGGCCGCATCGGGACGGCGATTTCTTCCTCGGGAATATCGAGGGGCGGGAGAAGAGGCCCGGCTTCCTTCAAAATCAAGCAACCAGGGCCATCGACATTGCCCGTGATCGCATTGAGGCAGAAGATGGCTCTCAGCGCCTGGAAGCCATTCGAATAATTGACGATACCCTTCAGTCCGTCCATCACGGCCGGTTTGGTCCGGGCGAATTCGTCGGCGAGCTCGATGATCGTCTCGGCAGGAATGCCGGTGATTCCTTCCGCCCACTGGGGAGTGTACCCGTTAGCCTTGACGTGCTCGGCGAAAGCATCGAAACCGTACACGTAGTTTTCGCAAAACTCCGCATCGTGGGCGCCCGTCTCGATGATGCGGTGGGCCATGGCGAGCGCTAGAGCCCCGTCGGTGCCCGGATTGATGGGGAGCCAGACGTGGGCCTTTTCCGCGGTTCTACTGCGATAGGGGTCTACCACCACGAGCTTCGCATTTCGTTTGACGACCTCCACCAACTCGCGGTTTTCGTGCAGACTCTGATTCGGGCCCAGCGGATCTTCACCCCATAACATGATGAACCGGCTGTTCTCGTAGTCCTTGGTGGGAAGAGGGTGACCGTAGGTTGCCAACCCGGCCAGGCGTCGACTCTGGTCACAGGCCGCACCATGGCCCGACCAGTTGGGCGTCCCATAGAGCTGGACGAAGAGCTGCTGGGAAAACATCTCGTTGGAATCGAGGTGCCACAGGTAGGCCACGGCTTCGGGGCCGTATTTTTCTTTAATATTCTGGAGCTTTTCCGCAATGAAGGAGAAGGCCTCATCCCAGGAGATGACCTTGAAGTTGCCGTTCTTGCCTTTTTTCATCGGATGGAGCAACCGGTCGGGGTCTCTGGCGAGGTGAATGCTCGAAATCCCCTTGACACACCGCGTCGTTCGGTTTGGAGCATTCTCATTTCCCCTCACATAGACCACCTTGTTGTCACGCACGAAGACTTCGGTGGGACAATGCCAGGGACACACGATACATACCCCGGGCACCACCCTGGTTCCCCGAATCTCATTGATGATATGGCGAGTGCTTTGTGGATTCATTCCTCTTGCTCTTTTCTTGTTCGTAAGTCCGTTTTGTCTGTTGTTGCGGAGACAGCGCCTTCAGATCGCTGCAGGTCTGAACATCTCTATCCGAGCGAAATTCGCAGACCGTCATAGGCGAGCCTGACCTTGCCCCCATAAGGTTCTATGGCGCTCTCGATCTCCTGGCTCGTTACGGGCTTGCCGTAGTGCATGGAAAGATGCGTCAGGTAGAGCACTCCGACATTGAGCTCCCGCGCTGTCTGAATGGTCTGTTCAAACGCCAGATGTTTGCCCGGATACCAGTTCTCTTCCCAGAAGGTCGCATCCAGTATGAGGTTTTCGATACCGGTCAGAAGGTCTCGCATGCGATGGGGCAAGGGTCCCGTATCAGGCAGATAGGCCGTGCGCTCAGCCCTGGTGTCGATGAGGTAGCCCAGCGTCCCCCGCGAATGGGCGACTTCGACCGCTGTAATGGAAACCCCGAACCGGTGCACCGTTTCCCCTGGCTGGATGGGAACGACGTCCATCCATTCCTCCACCGACCCATGGCGGCTTTGCAGCTCTTCGAGCGTTTCAGAGCTCATGACCGACGGTAGCCTCTCTTTGCGATGGAAGCGGGCGTAGAGCTCGAGATCACCGAGCGCAGCGCAATGATCATGATGAGCGTGAGTGAGGAAGAAACAATCGATACGACTAAGCTGCTCTCGAAGTAGTTGCGAGGAGAGCTCAGGTGGTGCGTCGAACAGCAGATTGCCTTCTCCACAGAGTGCAACGGCGCAGCGAGTTCGTCTGTATCGAGGATCCTCCCAGGCCTCTTTGCACACCCTGCAGTTGCAGTAGAATTCGGGCACACCATTCCCAGCACCGGTGCCCAGGAAAACCAGTTCCATTCGAATGCCCTCCTTGATGTCGCATCGACCATCTATTTCTTCACCGGGCCTGCCGGACCCGCGGAGCGCTGCAGGCTCAGAGGAAGCGTTTCACCGCAAGACGCACAGGATTTCGTGTCGGTCAGTTGGGTCAGGTCGGCCGCAACCAGGTCAATCATTGCCTGGGTGAGCT
Organism: Desulforhabdus amnigena; assembly: GCF_027925305.1. NCBI lineage: Bacteria > Pseudomonadati > Thermodesulfobacteriota > Syntrophobacteria > Syntrophobacterales > Syntrophobacteraceae > Desulforhabdus > Desulforhabdus amnigena. Next base: position 511,825 of record NZ_BSDR01000001.1, read on the forward strand.
TCCCCTGGGACAGAGGCATGATCTGTTTGAGGGTCATACCCATGGCCATTTTGAGTCTTGGATCGGCGGTCATGGCCTGGCAGTGCTTTTCGAGAATGGCCTTGGAATGCTCGTTCCCCATGAGTTCGGACAGGTTCGAGTCCATGGAAAGAGGCAGTGGATTCATTTTGCCGCACTTGGGGCATGCGATCTCTCTTTTTTTGATGGCCGTAGCCGGTCTGAAGCACATGTCGTTTTCCCTCTCTCTTTTGGATAACATAATTTCACCTATTGGTGACACTCTATAGTGTCTATCAATAGCCTATTTTACACATAAGTCAAGATTTTTTTTGCGGTAGATTCAAGTATTGGAAATGGTACCGGATATCGTTCTTCAGTCGATGAAGTACACTGTGATACCAGGCGACATCGAATTCAAAACGAATCCTCAACGGGTTTGCCAAAGGAGGGCTTGCCATGCCTTTTTCTGGTGCGGATAGCCCCTGACTCGGGGCCTTTCCTGTGGCGACAATTTCGCACTGAAAAGGAAATCGTGGTGCGAGCAGGGTGTTTTTAGTGAGGGAGAGACGACCTCCGCTCTGTATGGAGGCCCGGTGGTTTCAGGTAATAAAGTCGTGATGGGTAGGGTTTGCTGAGGGAGGAGAGAGCCCGCTGGAACTTCCCATTAAGCCAGGGTCCAGCGAGTCAAATCATCCTTCTCTTATAGAAATTTGACAAAAATCTTGTGAACTTCATCGATAAGTGGATCGCTGACACCGGTGCCAAGCGCCGTAATTTCCGCAGTCCGCACGTCGGCCTTGGCCATGAACGGAATGACAAGGTTCCAATGCACAAAAAAGGAAAAAAGCATCAGGCACGCAACGACCGGGTTGATGTCCCCAGGACGGATTTCTTTTTTGCCTTCTTCCAGAATACTGCTGAAGGTGGCAAACAGCTTGTCTAATCCCTCCACGACATCTTTCGGCAGGAACTCACCCCCTGAGAGCAACTCCCGCAGAACGATCGAGTGGAGTTCTCGATTATTCCCGATTTGGGCGACGCTAAGGATAAAATGGCGCAGCTTCTCTTCGGGTGTCATCTTGTCTGTGATATTGACATCGATAAGCTTATATGCTCCGTTCAACATTTCTTTAATGACAGAAGCATAGAGTGTATCTTTGTCACCCATATAGTAGTACATGCTGCGTTTGCTGATGCCTGCCAGATCCGCTATCTCGTTGGTGCTAGCACCGGCATATCCTTTTTCAGCAAATACTTCCGTAGCTGTTTTGAGGATATGGCGCATCTTCTCCTGTCTTCTGTTTTTCACATCTTTTAGCGACACAATCGATTCTCCGCTATAATCTGGTCAATCAACAAAACTTGGCAGTCAACTCGGCCCAATCCTCGGGAGTATTCACGTTCAGAAAACTGCTTCCCTCAGCATCAACGATCCGCCACTGTTCTTCTCCGATAGTCTTCAGTCTCAGCTTTTCAAAGATGGCCGTCACGCTGCGTTCACCACTTTTCAAGACGCTGGCAATTGCTGGTATACATCGCCGATTGTACAACGCCAAAAGCGGTTCGAATAGCTTCCCATGAACAGGAATCACCAAATCCGCGTCCCTGGTCGAATCAAGCATCATTCGGAAAAGCTCTGGAACAAAGAAGGGCATGTCCGCAGCCTTGATGAATACCCATTCGTGGGGGCTTGAAATGAGCGCTGTCTGGATGCCGCCGATGGGACCCTGGTGGGGAATCAGATCTCGGATCAACGTGGCTTGCAGATCGAGATAGGGCTCAAGGTCATTCGCCACCACGAAAACAGGATCACAATGAACACATATACCCTCAAGAGAGTGATTTATCAAGCGTTTTCCACGAAAGACCTCGACCGCCTTGTTTCTACCAAAGCGGCTACTCCTTCCTCCGGCAAGTATCGCTCCCGTAACCAATCAGGCATCCTCCGATCAAATGTGGATATCAATTTGCCCGGAACGCTCCAAACCCACTTTCACATTTTGAATGCGCAGCACAGAACAATCCTTCTCGCTTTAAGGCGGATAACAGACATCGATTGTCCGACTTGCACATTGCCTTCCGCAGATCTCCTGATTTTCAGCGATTGATGAAATCAGGCTCTTGAATGAGAGGGCGTAAAAGCGAAACGTAATCCGCCAGTCCCTCCCTGATGATTTTCTCAGCCACCTGCCATGATCGAATTCCACCCCCCAGCATCATTTGATAAGGACAGGGAAACGATTTCCTACACCTTCCCGGATACGCCGCAAGACTTCCATGACAATCCTTGCCCGGTTTGCGATGTTTCCCCCGTAGTCATCTTCTCGCCTGTTGTAGCAAGGAGAAAGAAGCCGGCTTAGCCAATAGCCGTGAGCGACATGGAATTGGATTCCGTCGAAACCTGCTTTCTTTGCCTGAATTGCCCCTTGTGTGAAGTGATCGATGGTTTTCGAATCTGCTCAAGGATCATGGCTCGGCATTGGATGCCTTGCATATTGTCCAGGGCGGAAGGTCCCAAGCTTCGGCGGTTTTGAATGAGTACTGGAGGTGGCGGGAGCCATCCCCGCCGCTGCAGGGGGAGGCTTTGACCTGCAGCGGCAGAGATTGATAGATCTAGTCATTTGGTCCGGCCACAGTGACCCCTAAAATCGAAAGATTATCCCTGTATCGAAAGTATTGCCGCTCACCTCGGTTTGCAGGGTGACTGGTTGTCCAGTAAGATCCGTGCCCGTTGACGTCAAGGTATTTTGGAAGGAATGCTCATATCCAATATTAACCACCAGGTTTGGAGTCAATTCATAGCTGGCGCCGAATGTCAGCTGGTGCTCCAGGATGGTGGCAAAACCTATAGTCCTGTAGGTTTCGTAGTAATAAGTGGGCAGAGAGTGGCCCTCCAGCTTTGATATACCAGTGCCATTGAAACCGTGGTGGCCATCCAGGGGGCTCTTGCCGTAATTGTAACCTGCTCTGAGAGCCACTTTGGAGATTGGCTTGTACTGCAGACCGAGCGCAAACACCCACTGGTTGTCATAATCAAGGTCATCATAGCCGTTGGCGTTTGCCCAGTTTAGCCACTTGACATCACCCTCGACCACCAGCTTGTCAGCCTGCACGTGATAGGCCGCACCGAAACCGATTTGCTGGGGAGCTTGGACTTTCTGGGAGTCCAGATTTCCATCGTGGTCGATATCCACGACATTATCATGTGTCACATTCTGTGGGGAAATGTAGGTCAAACCGAGAGAGATATTGTCTGTAGGCTTGTAGAGGGTCCCTAATTGAACACCCCATCCGAAATCGTAAGAGGATCCGTGCCTGAGATCGAGGGTTTCATAGTCTAGGTGAAAGGCGAGACCAAATGACAAGCAATCAGAGGGTTCAAAAGCGATGGCTGGGGCAGTTTTGACGGTCTGCAGGTTGGTGTATTCGCCAGCAATGAGGGGTACTTCGGGGGCGAAAAAATTGGGCTGGTCCAAAGCCGTACCTCGAAAATCAGCGCCCAGGCCGGATACCCCATAGGCTGCCAAGCCGAGTCGCCATAACGGCATCGCTTTGTTTAGTGGTATCGATACCCCGATGGCGGGAATCTCAAAGACATTGTTATTGGCGTTCGCTTCGATCGTTCCTCCAACACCCGGCCCCGTCACTTTGGATTGGATGTCGGGCACTAGGAAAGAGACGGCGAAATCAGCCTGCGAACCCGGGCAGTAGAGGCCGAAACACATGGCGGCGGGATTGCTGAAAACAGCGCTGATTGCATCCATTGGGTAGGCGACGCCAACACCGCCCATCGATCTGGCAACGGGTCCAATGCCTATGAGTTGGTTGCCATTCACCGCTGCCACGCTAAGGCCAGGCAGCATCACGATCAGGCATATTGTTGCCAGGGTTCTGAATACTCTCTTCATAAGTACCTCTCCTCTCTTTCTTTGGCCTGTCGCTAGACACGCGGGTTTTGGAAATTCTTGCTCTCCATCTTCACTCACCCCGATTAGGAACCGCAACATTCGATGGTGAATGAAACACTATTGTTCATGCAGCCGGAAGCAGTTGGTTCGTTCGCTTCTTTACGCAGCGCTCCTATCAGTTCTTTGGCCTTGCCCGCGGTATCCAGGCCGCGCCGCCCATAGTGCGCCACGGTTTTCGTTCTGGAGGCATTTCAAGGGAAATGAGCTGGGTCTTGGTCTTTCCAGACGTAAACTCTGAAAACCCAAACCCAGCTCTTCGATCTGCCTCACCTACGAAACATCTGCTGAATATCAGCCATAGAAATCCAGCGTCCTTGGGTACCGTACCCGAGGCAAGCTTTTTCACTGGGGAGAATTAGGGGAATTGTCAGCTAAATCGGTTATCAGCTCGAACATGAGACAACAGCTCTCCCGGAGAACCCAGCTTCGGGGTTATCTGATCACGACCGATGGTTTCCAATTGGTTTCACTATATAGTGGCACCATTTAGGAGCAATGCTAAGTGCGCTTCAGATTCTTTGTCAAGCCTTTTTTTCAGTTTTTTTTCTTCAAGCCGGAGCACCTGTTTTGGCCACTCTGTTGGTCAACGCTACTCAACAAACAAACCCTCAGACCAGACGAATCCAGGCCAAATCGAACGGTCTGATCCACCCTCCAGCGTTCAAAAGCCCTGAAAGAAATGGCTTGACAAACAAATTGGTGTGTCTTTAATATTGACACCATATGGTGTCACTCTTTGGAAATAATTGTCTTCCCTGTTACCCACTGTTGTTGATGACGCCTACTGCAAAGCTGGCACTGTTGAGACACCAAAGGAAACTGATCGGTCAAGGTGCTTGGGTTCTGACATGCTCTTGCCCTGGCCGGTTGCCTGTGTGCAAGAGCGAGAGGGGGAGAGCGAAGGCTATGAAGATTCAATACTGCAACAAGCACGGGAAGTATCTGAGCGTCCATCACTGCGAATTTTCCAATGGAGGACCGTGAACGACCAAAGCAGGAAGTCTACGGTGTCATTAAACCTTTCCACTGCAGCTTGATCGTTACCAATTCAAAACAGGGATGTTGAGGACACAGAAGGATGCAGCTAAAAAGAAGACCAGATCGTTTCTTCAGTATGAAGCGAATTCGTTGCACGTCTTCTGCCGCCTGCGTGTGCTCGTGGGTAAGCCAATGGCAACAGCCGCCTCCAAACCTTGAGAGCGCTGCCTCTTGTACCGCGTTATCTATTAAAGGGAACCGAAAATGGCGAATAATTATCTGATTGAATATAAACAAAAACTTGTATCTGCAGCGGAAGCGGTAAAAGTGGTTCGTTCGGGGGATTGGGTGGCGTACGGGCATTTCGCCATGGCGCCGAAACTCCTGGATCAAGCGCTCGCCCACAGAAAAGACGAGCTTAGGGATGTGAAGGTAAGGTGCGTTAGCCCAATGCACATGGTGGAAGTGGCGCAAATAGACCCCAAGTATGAACACTTTATCTATCACAGCTCATTTCTTGGCCCTTATGACCGGAAACTGGGCGACCGGTGCATGCATATACCAGGATTGTATCGAACGGCTGCTGCTACCATTCGTGAAGAGCATGCGCCTCACGTCAATACTGTCTTTCTGAAGACCACTCCCATGGATGATCATGGCTTTTTCAACTTCGGCACTTCCTGCTCGTACCAACGGGCTTTGTGTGACAGGGCTGACCATATCGTGGTGGAAGTCAACAATAAGGTCCCGGTTTGTCTGGGGGGAGAGCAGGAAAATGTTCATATTTCTGAAGTCACTCACATTGTAGAGTCGGATGATTATCCGATGCCGGTTTTACAGCAGGATACCTGCGCAACGGACGTTCATAAAAACATCGCAAGGTATGTTGTGGAGAAACTGGAAGACGGTTGCACGCTGCAATTGGGAATAGGTGGTCTGGCCAATTATATTGGTAAGATGATAGCGGATTCCGATCTCAAAAACCTTGGTGTTCATAGCGAGATGATGTGCGATGCCTTTGTCGATCTTTTCGAGAAAGGGAAAATTACCGGGAGCCAAAAAAGCAGACACAAATATAAGATGGTCTATACCTTCGCCCTCGGCTCTCAGCGTCTTTATGATTTCCTGGATCGAAATCCGGCCTGTGCCATTTATCCTGCAGATATCACAAACGATCCTGAAAGGATCGGCCTGAATCACAGGCAGGTTGCAATCAATAATGCTCTGATGGTCGACATTTATGGGCAGGTGTGTTCCGAGTCCGTTGATTTTAGGCAGATTTCCGGGACGGGGGGGCAACTTGATTTCACCTACGGAGCGCAGCTGTCTAAGGGTGGTAAATCCTTTATCTGTATGCCTTCCACACAAAGGATGAAAGATGGGACTGTAGTATCGAGAATTACTCCATTTATTACTAGAGGAAACATTGTCACAGCCCCTAGAACACTCCCCATGTATATTGTAACTGAATACGGAAGGGCAAATATTATGGGTAAATCGGTATGGAAACGTGCGGAGATGCTAATAAATATCGCTCATCCCGACTTCAGAAGCAAACTCATAGAAGAAGCCGATAAGCAAAAGATATGGACAAGGACTAATAGAATCTTATAGCCAGCCTTGGAAAACCACAATAATACGGAAATCGCTTTAAGGAATGCAGTAAAAATGCATCCCCATCATACTCTTTCCTTCGAAGATAAAGATGTTTGATTGTTGGTGATGATAAGTTGTGTTTTGGCCTCATGGATTGCACCCGGTGTGCATTCCTTTGAAAAACATTTAAAAGGAGAAAATGATGGATTTCGAACTCCCCGAGGAACTAAGGATACTCAAACAAGAAGCCTACAAATTTGCAGTACGTGAATTCGGTCCCATTGCACAGGAATGCGACCGCGAAGAAAAGTATCCGAAAGATGTATGGAAGAATGCCTGCGAATACGGGCTCATCGGAGCCTGGATTCCCGAGGAATATGGCGGGACCGGCGCAGGGTTTCTCGCCCATGCGCTCATCACCGAGCAGTTCGCTCGGGTGGATCTTGGCATCAGTCTGATCGCCGCAGCGGTCTTCGGCTCCGAGAACATCTATCTTCATGGCTCGGAAGAACAGAAGCAAGCTTACCTTCCCAGGCTGGTAGCAGGTGAGATCATCTTTGCCGGGGCCTACACCGAGCCCAATGCCGGAACCGATGTGGCAGGGATCAGGACCCGCGCCGTACGGGACGGAAACGAATACGTGCTCAACGGCTCCAAGATGTTCATCACCAACGGCACGATTTGCGATTACATGGTGGTTCTTTGCATCACCAATCCCGATGCTCCCCGCCACAACCGCTTGAGCCTCCTCATTGTCGATGGCACTCTTCCGGGCATCACCCGCAACAAGATCCATGGGAAAATGGGGATTCGTGCAAGCGACACGGCCGAGATCAGCTTCGAAGACGTGCGGGTTCCCGCCTCAAGTCTGATCGGAGAAGAAGGCAAGGGTTTTTACTACCTGATGGATTTCTTCAACACAACCCGCACCATGGTAGCAGCCCAGGGGGTGGGGCTCGCTCAGGGGGCTTTGGATAAGGCTGCTCGCTACGTACAGGAGCGCATGGCCTTCGGGCAGCCCCTTGCCAAGCTCCAGGGGGTGCAGATGCAGCTTGGTGAGATGGCAACCCGAGTCGAGCTTGCGCGCCAGTTGACCTACAAAGCCGCCTGGCAGCTCGACCACGGAAAGATCGATCCCAAGCTGAGCGCCATGGCCAAGTTCTATGCCGGGGAGACGGCCGTATGGGTGGCTGACAAGGCCCTGCAGCTCCACGGAGGCTACGGGTATATCGATGAATACGATGTGCAGCGCTTCTACCGGGATGCCAAGATCCTCGATATCTACGAGGGAACCAAGGAAGCGGAGAAGCTCACCATTGCCAAATGCGTCCTCGCTGAATGTGCCAAATAGATCAGTGATCGACGTGGAAAGGGAGGAAAAAGAATGAAAGACGTTGTTATCGTTTCAGCCTGCCGCACGGCCATTGGTAGTTTCGGTGGAACTCTGCGCGATCTCAATGCAGCCACGCTTGCGAGTGTGACCATGAAAGAGGCGGTCAAGAGGGCCGGCATTGATCCTGCCTTGATCGATGATGTCCGCTACGGATGCTGCCTCGAGCCCGAAGACAGCATGAACGTGGCCCGTGTAGGGGCACTTATGGCCGGCATTCCGGAAACAGTTCCCGCTGCAACGGTGAACCGGGTCTGCATCTCGGGAATGGAAGCCGTTCTTTCTGGAACGGCCATGATACAGGCGGGAGTGGCCGATGTGATTCTGGCTGGAGGCGTCGAGCACATGTCGGGGACTCCTTACACTATACCTAAAGCCCGCTGGGGGTGCCGTATGCAGGACCAGATGCTGGTGGATGCCATGATGCACGGGCTGCATTGCGGATCGCATCTTCTGCCCTTTTCCCCCGATGCCCCTCTCGATACCGGGCAGGCGCCTGCGAGCCTTTTCATTGGCAAGCCCTATATCATGGGCCACACGGCTGAATTTGTAGCCCAGAAGCTTGGCATCAGCCGGGAGGAAATGGATGAAGTGGCTCTGAGAAGCCATAACAGCACGGAGCGGGCCACCGTTGAGGGTTCTTTCAAAGAGGAAATCGTTGCCATCGAAGTCCCTCAGCCCAAGAAATCTCCGCTCATTTTTGAGAAAGACGAGCACTTCCGGCCCGGCTTGACCATGGAACAGCTGCAAAAGCTCGCGCCCGCCTTCGTTCCAAAAGGGGGAAAGGTGACGGCCGGCAACGCGAGTGGCGTTAATGACGGCTCTTCCGGGATGGTCATCATGTCGGCGGAAAAGGCAAAGGAGCTCAACATCGCTCCCATTGCACGAATCAAGGCTATGGGAAGAGGCGCCTGCCATCCAGCCGTCATGGGTCTTTCCCCGGTGCCGGCCGTAAAAGATCTGATGAAAAGAAGCGGTCTCCAGATTGCAGATTTCGACCTCATCGAGGTGAACGAAGCCTTCGCCGCTCAGTACATCGCCTGCGAGCGCGAGCTCGGCCTCAATCGGCAAATCACCAATGTAAACGGCTCGGGCATCGGGCTGGGGCATCCGGTAGGATCTACCGGCTGCCGCATTATGGTGACCTTGATCCATGCCATGAAAAAACGGGGCAACACCCTCGGGCTTGCAACGCTCTGCGGCGGTGGAGGGGTGGCCATGGCCTGTGCTCTGGAGATGTTCTGAGGAAGGACGAATGAGGAATGGTGTGTGATGAGTGAACAGTGTTGAATGAAGCATTTATTCATCACTCATCATTTCTAGAGAGGTTGGCTTCATATCGGGAGACCTGGGATGAGCACTAAAAGGATCTATAATCTGGAAATAGAGGGAGGCCTCGGCCTCGTGACCATTGACCTGCCAGACAAGCCTGTGAACAGCTGGACGGATGCGGCAATCGAAGAACTGGGGCAAATGCTGAGCGCGTTGGAAACGCAGGCGGACCTGAAAGGATTGATTTTCATGTCCGGAAAGCCGGGAAACTTCCACGCGGGTGCGGACCTCAACATGCTCACCAAAATGAAGAGCAGGACCGATGCGGCGGCTGTGCTCGGCCGCTTGCACGGAGTGTTCAACCGCATCAGTGGACTGCCCTTCCCGACCCTTGCGGCCATAGATGGCTACTGCCTGGGGGCAGGGCTGGAATTCGCCCTCGCCTGCACCGCTCGTATGGCCAAAGATTCCAAATCCACCCAACTGGGGCTGCCGGAATGCAACTTGGGAATCTTTCCCGGGGCGGGAGGATCCCAACGGCTTCCGCGCCTGATAGGAGCCCCTGCATTTCAGCTCATTCTCAAAGGGATGGTCTACCCGGCCTCCAAAGCGTTGGAGCTGGGCGTGATTGACAGAATCGTGCCCGCCGATGCCGATCTTCGAGCAAAGGCGCTGGAATTTCTCCAGGAAATCCTCAAGGGGAAAATCGACTTGAAGCGGCCCGAGCATGATTTCTCCCATGTGGATGAAGTCGCGCAAGTGGCTCGAGGGGAGGTTCTCAAGGCGACCAGAGGCAGAGAGATACCCGGACCGATGCTGGCGATCGAATCCATGCGGGAAGGGCTTAAGGTCTCGCTGGAGGAAGGCCTCGAGATCGAAAAACGTTATTTCATCGATGCCGTGCTCTCGGATCAGGCCAAGGGGAGTATCCACACGTTCTTCCTCAAGACCATGAGCGACAAGCCAAAGGGGATGATTACCAAAGGCTTTGATCCCAAACCTATCAAGAAGGTCGCCATTCTTGGTTTTGGTACGATGGGGCGGGGTATTGCCATAGACATTCTTCGCCACACTGGAATGGAAGTCGTTGCCAAAGAGATCCCCCAGGCGATCGAGCCGGGAAGAGAGTTTGTTAAGAAAATCCTCGGTGAAATGGAGGCAAGGAAGAGGCTCAAAATGCCCGTAGAGGACCTGATGGGGCGACTCAAGATCGTATCCGAGTACGGGGAAAGCTTCAAGGATGTGGATCTCGTGATCGAAGCAGTCTTCGAGGACATGCAAGTAAAAGAGCAGGTCTACCAGGAAATCTGCCAGGTGGTGGCGGAAGATTGCATCCTGGCGAGCAACACCTCATCCATCCCTCTTGATTCCATGTCTCCTTTCGTCAAAGGCCGGGATCGTTTTGCGGGTCTTCACTTTTTCTCTCCGGTCTGGAAGATGGAGCTCGTAGAAGTCATCCAGGGGGAGAAGACCAGCCAGGCTACTGTGGATAACCTACTTGGTTTTGTAGGACAAATCCGCAAGCGCCCTGTCGTGTGCAGGGACAATCCGGGGTTTGTGGTCAATGCCTTGCTCTTTCCCTACTTTCTGGCCGCACTCGATTTCATCGAAACCGGCAATTCCATTGAGGAAGTTGATAAGGCCTTCGTCCAATTCGGAATGCCGGTCGGGCCGATTCGGCTGACCGACGAAGTCGGTATCGACGTGGTGTATAAAATCATGAAGGGCATGAAGATCGAGCAAAACACCCTGAAGAGCCTATCCGATCAGGGGCGCCTGGGACTGAAAAAATGCGGCAAGGGATTCTTCTCTCAAGATGGAAGCGTAGACCTCGATGCGTTGCCACTCATTCAGAAGAAGAACCCGAAGAAGCTTACGGCCAAAGAGATGCAGACCATCGTCCTTACCGAAATGGCCACAGTGGGCAAAGACCTTCTCGACAGGGGAATCGTCAAAGACCCGCATATGATCGACATGGGGATGATCTGGGGAACCGGATTCCCTCCCGATAAAGGTGGACCTCTGATGTGGGCGGACCTGACAGGGCTCAGCAAGCAACACTTCGGAAGAACCTTCTACGAGACAAAGTAAGTACCTGAGCATATATTTCTTAACATTTTGTCTTGCTGTCCGTTCGCCCTGAGCCTGTCGAAGGGCATGTCTGGTTGTGCCCTTCGACAGGCTCAGGGCGAACGGTTTGTTTTGTTAGAAAACTTTTTCTGATGTTTGGCTAGCGATTTTGCGGCGGTTTCCACGAGACTCGATCTGAGCCCGTTCCCGGAGGAGTCGTCAAGAGTAAGGGGTTAGCCGATGCATGTAGACATCGCTCAGATCGACCAGATTGAGCATGCGGCCTCCAGCCCCGACCAATTCGCCCCGGATGCGCCACCCGGTACTGCACGCGGCCGTCACGAGGGGCCTTGAGATCGCTGTCGGCAATGTCTGCCTTATCACCCTCCATTCAACTCCCGGGTTTCTCGCAAGGCATCGTTCATTCGTATTCAGCCATAGGACTCTGGCACGACTGACGGAACACCAGTCCATTTAAAAAAATATCCAAAATGGTTTCAGTGACTTCCGGGTCAGGATGGATCTCGGGCATATCCAGATGGAGAAGGAAAAACGCATCGAGAACACTGTCCAGCGCAACGGCCAAATGGAACGGATCGGCGATCATCTTGAATCGTTTGTTTTTGATTCCGCTTTCAAAGATCGCGGTTAGTTTTTTGAGAAAGGTGTAATGGCGTTTTCGCAACTCGTCGTCGAGGCCCGCATTGATATTGAAGCTAGCCCCTTTGCACTCCGCTAGAAAAAGGCGGATGAAGGGAAGATTTCCGTGGAAACTCTTTCTCTTGGTACGGATGAAATTTCGCAGCTTTTCAACCTCATCATCCGGTTCCTCAATCGCATGCGTGATCGTTTCCTCGAACTTGTCGCATTGATCCAGAACAAGGGCCTTATAGAGATCCTCCTTGTTCTGGAAGAGCTTGTAGAGTGTTCCGATAGCAAATTCGGCCGTCTTTGCAATCTCGTGCATGGATACTCCGTGGTATCCTTTCTCCGAGAACAGATCGTATGCCGCCGCCAGTATCTCCCTTCGCTGCCGCAGCTTCTCTCTTTCTCGCCTTGGGAGTGTCTCTTTTCCCATGGAATAAGCTTCCACCTTCTGTTCTCGAATAACCGCGGTTACGGAAATGGCCTCGCAGTTGCGCAGTGCACCGGTGATCATTCCTGGGCCGCCGATTCGACCCAAAGGGAATGATGGACAAACCCAAGCCTCCTCGAGGGGCAGGAAAGCCGTTGTCCCAGCGTACAGGTGTTGGTAGGTTGTTTTTGTCGCTTATACTTCTATGAGGCTGGAAGACAACTGTTCCCATACGGTCACCATACCGTCGTTCCATCTGACAAGCTGCGCTGTTCCATCCTGAGAGACTACCACCACCACAACGTTATGCAACGCATTGCACAAACTGTAAGCCGAGTGATGGCGGGAGCCGACGCAGTCGGTTTGTTCCTGCAGAATCTCCCATCCTTCCGGGTCCAGAGCGTGCGCCACTGCATCGACACGCTCCAGTTTGCCGGATATTTGGGCTCCAAACCCGACCAGTTCCAGTCTTTGTGTTATCACTACGGCGCCGTCCACCTGCGTCATGCCGGCTACTAAATGAGCCCACTCGAATAATGATTCATCCAGTTTGGAAAGAGTTTGATTTTTACTGGCCAGGTATTCCGTCCAGCCTACCGTTCTTTTGGGAGCTTCAAGAGAGCCGTAGAATTCCGCCAACGCATTGGCTATTTTGACAATAAGGGTTCGAAACCGTTTGCACGGTTCTTCCTCAACGAATCTGTACTTTAATTTTACGTAAAGGTTCTCTGACAAAAACTCCTCTTTGAGCTCATCGGGGATGCAAATCAGGGCGCCGCCATGCCTCGAGGAGCGAATCCTGCCCAGGAGTCTCATTGAGATCTGTTTTTTTATTGTCCTGAAGAAATCAGGATCAACTGCCGCCCAAGGTTTTTTCGCATGCCTTCGAGCCTCCATGTGCAATGCAAGTTCCTCATCTTCTATAGCGCCGAATGCTGAACGTACCCACATTGAATCAAAAACCGCCGAGGATGGGCCAACAATTTTTCCGGAATTGAGCGTGGCGATTTCGGTCGATCCGTTGCTCACGGTTATGCGACCCGGATTTGTAACACTTACCACTAGAGCGTCGGGAAGCGGTTGGAACTCTTTCCCGCCTCCATGAAGGCTTTGTGCCCACCGTGGTCCGGAATGCACAATTCCCCAGATGGATAATCCACTTTTCCCATCGTGCCACAGTCCAATCAGGGAGCCGTAGAAATCCACTGATGGCGAGAGTTTTCGCAATTCACGCTCGGTAAATGGCAGTCTATCTCTGAATAGAAGCCTGTGGAGGCCGGCCAGCGGCCCATGATTGGGCGAAAGTCGGTCAGGGGCCAGAAAGATGAGCCGAAATCTCACCGGCCGCTCCTCCTCTCGAAGTAGACTGGCTTGGAAACAGACGGAAAGTATGTTTTCCAATACCGAGAGGCCAGGCAGTAATGCACATTCCACGGCGCTCCCCGTTTGCAGGCGGTCTCGAACGAAAGAGGCAAGATCCCTTGGGTAAGCCCTCACTTGAGATTCAGAAGCCATACCGGCCTCTCCTTTCATCAATAGCGTGCCTGATACAAACCAACACAGCGCGCACAGCCAGCTGCGGAGTCTACGTCAAAGAAAAGCCTAGCAGCATTCTTCTTCCAGGAATTTCTCATAACATCCTGTATCTTTTGTGCTGTTGCAACGAATTGTGTCCTTGTTGCAGTTAAAGTTCTTCTTGCTCATTCCATAGGGAGTGGCAGATCTGCCAAGGCCAATCTTAACTCCCTGCTCAAGACGCTCCAGGCCCCAGGATCGGACTTCCACTGAAGATGAATGAGGATATCGGTTGCATGCCTTGCGTTGCAAAATACGCTCATCTTCAGGAGCTTCTCGCCGGCAACGGATTGATGCGCCTGCCTGCAGATCTCCAAGATTTTTTCGGCCTCGACAATCCCAGCCGCACGGGTGCTTATCATCTCAAGCCATATCATGTTGCTCTCCGTTTTCATTCCAGACCCCCAGGAGTGCCTGGACTCTTCTATGCCGGTGAGGCTTTGTGCATCGGCCCTGCCTGAACGTCAAGGCAGAGGAGGAATGGAGGGGAGAACCGATGCACGCAGCCTCTGGGAGCACAGATAGCCATATCCATGCCGGCTGCCTTCCCCCTGATGTATTCACACATAGGAAAATATCTGTGCCAAAGATCCACGAAATGTGATAAAAGTCTTACTAAATACCGTGTTATTGTCAAATAGCGCAAGAGCAGGACAGCATCCCTTTGCCTTGGGCATGGGTTGCCAGGGGAGATGACCATGGAGCTTGATAGGAATGCATTTTTCCGGCAGGCTGCGCTCAGAATCTGCGGCAGCCTGGATATCGATAAAGCCCTGCTGAGTTTCATGGACTACATCCGGTTATTCATTCCCGTGTCCGTCGTCACTCTCAGCATGTTCGATCCGAGCACCGGGATTCTCAGCAACCTCGCAAACGTTGATCAGGCCGGCAAGAAGAAAACCTTGCCACCCCTTCCCCTGTCGAGGTCAGCCATCCAGGAGTTGGAATCCGCACTGAAGGCTGGCGCCGCCAGCCTAAGTTACTGGAATGGACAAAGCGAATTAGTGAAGATCCTTCGCCCCGATTTTGACCTTTCGAACCGTTCTGTTCTCGCTGTAGATCTGGCTCTGGAGGGCAAACGTTTGGGGTTTTTGGCTCTGTATGCAGATGGGAATACAGGCTTTACCCAGGAGCACATGGAACTGGTCTCTCTCTTGAGAGAACCCTTCTCGATCGCCATGTCCAATGCCCTTCGCTATGAGGAGCTCGTGAAGCTCAAAGAGATAGTGGATGCAGAAAATCGGGAGCTCAGCCGGGAGCTGCGGAGGTATTCCAGTTCCGAGATTGTTGGCGCAGACTTTGGCCTGAAGGACGTAATGGAGATGGTGCGGCAGGTGGCCCCTCTCAGCAGTCCGGTCATTCTCCTTGGGGAGACGGGTACAGGAAAGGAGCTCATCGCCAACGCAATCCATTACACTTCCTCCAGGAGATCCGGTCCGCTCATAAAGATCAATTGCGGCGCCATCCCGGACAGTCTGGTTGACAGCGAGCTCTTCGGGCATGAGAGGGGGGCGTTTACCGGAGCCATCACTCAGAAGAAAGGGCGTTTCGAGCGGGCCGATACGGGAACGATCTTTCTCGATGAAGTTGGGGAATTGCCCTCCCAGGTACAGCTCAGGCTCCTGCGCGTACTCCAGGAAAAAGAGATCGAACGGGTGGGCGGGACCAGACCCATTCCAGTGGACGTCCGGGTCATTGCCGCAACCCACAGGGATATGGCGGAGTTGGTGCGAACAGGTGTGTTTCGGGAGGACCTGTGGTTCCGGCTCAATGTGTTCCCAATCACTCTTCCACCGCTGAGGCAGCGAAGGGAGGATATCCCGGCCCTGGTCCATCACTTCTTAGAGAAAAAATCAAAAGACCTCAAAATCTATCCCCCGCCCACAGTTTCCATCGAGGAGGTCGAGCGACTGAAGGCATACCACTGGCCGGGAAATATACGGGAGCTTGAGAACCTGATCGAGCGTGAACTTATCCATACGCGAGGCAAACGAAGGGGTGAGCGGCTGACGTTTGAGCCCCTGGAGGTGCTGGAGAATAGCAAAGCCTCGAGTCTGGAACCGGAGAGGGAGGATAACCTTCTCACCCTGGATGAAGCCATGTCCAGGCAAATCCGTCAGGCGCTTCAAAGGTGCAACGGAAAGGTAAGCGGCCCCGGAGGAGCGGCTCGGCTCCTTGGAATCAATCCCAATACCCTCAGAAGCCGGATGAGAAAGCTCGGTATTTCCCTAAAGATTTCGTGCTAAGCTGCGCCTCTGAAATGAGCTGCAAGATGAGCTCAAGGATGTCCCGGAAAACTAGCCGGTCCCTTTCAAATCTACGGACTCATCTTGCCATGGCGGCTTTCGTCTCGGAAGGTGTACTTGCCAAGACGCTTACCTTTCAAATCCATCTGACATGGGACGAAGCTATTCAATTCCGTCCAGCTTGAGTCCCTAGGTTCTGTTGACATTTGGGTTCTAATTAATAGATGTCAACAGCACTACTACAAGATGAAACATGGTTGAAGATCCTCCAATTCCTTCGCTCCTGTGTGGATGTTTACGTAGGAGAAGAAGGTGATTGCCGTCTTTTCATTGAGGCACTCCTTTGGATTACACGAAGTGGTGCTCAGTGGAGACTGCTCCCGGAGAAATTCGGTAACTGGAACAGTGTCTATAAACGATTCGCCCGCTGGTGTAACAAGGGTATCTTCTCCAGAATGCACGAGCACTTCATAGATGATCCCGATATGGAGAACTTCATGTTTGACAGCACCATTGTTCGTGCCCATCCCTGTGCTGCCGGAGCCCTCAAAAGATCCGGTGGACAAGAGACACAGGCTCTCGGGCGCAGCCGAGGAGGTTTTTCCACCAAGATCCACGTAGCGGTAGATGGCTTGGGAAATCCCCTGAGGTTCATTCTCACTCCCGGTCAGAAGAGTGACATCGAACAGGGACCGGCTCTTATCGAGGGCTTCACCTTCGCTCATGCACTGGGAGACAAGGGCTATGATTCGGATGCCTTCGTCCAGGCGATCACCCAATCTGGAGCTACTGCTGTGATTCCACCCCGGTCCAATCGCAAAGAGCCCCGCGAATACGACCAATGCCGCTACCGCGAACGACATCTGATCGAGTGCTTTATGAGCAAGATCAAACATTTCAGACGCATTTTCTCCAGATTCGACAAGCTCGACAGAAGCTTCTTGGGCTTTCTTGGCTTTGTCGCAGCTCTCATCTGGTTGAGGTGAAATGTCAACAGAACCTAGAGGTATTCGTCAATGTCCTCATACGCCCTGTTGACGATGATCGTCTTGATACTCGCGTAGCCAATCACCACTCTTCCCCGGTCAAGATCAGGAAAAGACGAGCGGAAGGCAAGCGTGGTGCCGATAACGAACTCCTGTGAGCCCAGTCCGGTGATCCAGCTCTTCGTTTTGACAGGATCTTCCGGGAGCCTGTTCCCATAGGTGTCCATGAAGCGTGTATGAGCTTCGGGAAGCCGGATACCGAGGGACTGTGAAGCGTATTCAGCAAAATGTCTCATTGAAGTGCTCCTCTCCCTTCTCAGCGCTGAAATGTTCCCGCGATGCGATTGAGTTCTGCGAGGGCAAAGTCGTAGGCCAGGCGCGCCTGGAGCTCGTCTGATTCCGCCTTTTTCAGTGCCGCCGCTACTTCAGCATATTTTGCAGAGCTGATGGTGGAGGCCTTGAGCTGGTCAGACGTCAGGCGCAACCTTTCCTGCTGAAGTGCGAGCGCCTCCCGGGCAACATCCATCATGCTTTTTGCATCATCAAGTTTCCTGTATGCCTTGTCCAGTTCGACCGTCACCTGCTCATTTAACCTGTGCAGGTTCTCACTGGCTTGTGAGAGCTGGGCCCTGCGCTCGCAGACAACGGCTCCGCGTTTGCCCCAGTCCCAGATATCCCAGGACATCATGAGCCCAAATGCGCCGACATCATCCTTCGCAAAGGACATACCATCCTGGTATGTATTTGCAGCAAAAAGAGTTACATCGGGAATATACTCGTAGCGAGCAGCACTCACCCCGCCCTGGGCCTTTCTCACCGTGGCTTTGGCGGATTCAATCTCCGGGTTACCGGAAAGCGCCGCCTGCAGGTAGTAATCACGACTTTGAACAGGCCCCTTGGCGGGACCAGGATCGGATAGCTCTAGTTCCGTCTCGAGAGGCAACCCAAGCAGATGGTTCAGTTCGGAATTGAAGTCCGCTATCCGGATATTTGCCGCCAGAAGGGATTGCTTGTTTTGCAGGACGGCAGTGCGGCTCTCGGTTACCGCCACCTCAAGCAGGTTCCTGGCAAGGACCGCATTTTCGGCCTCGCGCAGGCTTTCCTGGGCCGCCGCCAGCCCGGCCTCCGCGGCCTCCTTCTGTTTCCGGGCCACAAGAAGGCCGTAGTAGAGTTGGTGTACGGCAAGAATGATGTCATTTTCCGCCTTTCTTGCGTCCGCCTCCGCCACCCTCTGGTCAGATCGCGCAATTCCAGTGGCTTCATGAATCTTTAGGAGCTGCGTCAACGGTTGACTGAGAACCGTACTGTTGACGAAAAAAGATGAAGAACCCTGATTTGGAGAGGGTGTATTATTGATTGGAAATGCGCCAACATTCGGGATAGGTACGGTCACCAGTTGTGACTCGGAAAGCCCCACGACCGCGGAATAGTTGGACAGGCGTGGATAATAGTCGGCCGATGTGGCAGCCACCCTCTTCCCTTTCTCGTCCACTTTGAAGCGGGCAATCTTGACTGCTGAATTCCCTTTCAGCGCCAGTTCGACCGCCTCGGGCAGGGTGAGGCGCTTTGTTTCCGCAAATGCCGGATTCGCCGCGAGAATCAATCCCGCGATGCACATGGCCGCCACGGCAGCGGAAGAAGGCTTTACGGCTCGCGACTTGGCTATTACGAACAGCACCGGGACGACAAGCAGAGTCATGAACATGGACCAGATCAGCCCGACTGCGAGAACACTTGCCAGGGGGCTCCACAGGCTTGACCCGGAAAGGATCATGGGCGTTACTCCCGCAGCTGCGGCCATGGTTGTCAGAAAGATCGGCCGAAGTCGGCGCTCCCCCGCCTCCGTTGCGGCCTGCTCAAGCGAGTGCCCCTCGCGGATTCTCTCGTTAATGTAATCGACGAGAATGATTGCGTTTCGCACCACGATCCCGCACAAGCTGATGAGCCCCATGAAAGCGGTGAACCCGAACGGGTTGCGTGTAATGATCAGTCCCAGGACAGCACCTGGCATTGCGAGAGGAATCGAGATCATGACGATCAACACCTCCGTAACTCGCCTAAACTGTATAAGCAGGGTGAGGAAAATGGCGACAAGGCTTATGCCGAGCGCAGTCAGCATCTCGGGCATGGTCTCCTCGGTGTTGAACTTATCCCCACCGTATTCAATCCTGTACCCCGGCGGAAGCGGCAGCGCCTCTATGCGTGATTGGACCGCATTGAGGAGCTGCGATGCATAATGGCCATCCTCCACGAAGGCTCTAACCGTCAGGGTCCTCACTCCGTTGCGGCGCACGATCCTGCTGGTCTGCCATTCGGGCTCCAAAGTAGAGATAGCGCGGAGCGGCACCCTGGCCCTGGTCAACTGAGAGCTGATGTAGGCATCACTCACGTCGCTGAAAGAGGAGCGGGACGCCTGTGCGAGACGGAGCAGGATGGTGACCGCCCTGTCGCCTTCCCAGAACGTGCTCACAGGGACCCCGTCGAATGCTCCGTCCACTTGCTTCGATATTAAGGAATGGGTTATTCCGAGTCGGTTTGCCAGTTCCTCGTTGACGTTTACGTCCACCATGCAGGATTCGTTGAAGTAATCACGGTGGACGAAAACCGAAAAGGGGACCTCAACGAGCAGTTCCTCTACCTGGGAGCCAATGCGTTTTAATTCCTGGATCTCCTCACCCACGATTCGCACCTCGACAGGAGCCTCCAACGAGCTTCCCTGCTGCAGTTCCTTCACGATGACCAGCGCTTCGGGGACCAGCGATGCAAAGGATTTCCGGAGATCTTCCACCAATGCCGGGGTTTGCTTTGCGGAGTGCGTGTTGACGACGAACTGCCCATATGCGGCATCCGGCTGCTGGGGATTGACGTTATAGTAAAACCTCGGTGCGCTCTGGCCGACAAAGGTTGCAAAATGCTCGATTTCCTTTCTCCCCTTCATGTACGCCTCCATCCGGCGCATCACCGCGTCCGTGGCCTCGATGCGAGCTCCCTGGCCCATCCATACGTCGACCACGAACTGGTTGCGTTCCGCCGATGGGAAGAACTGCTGGGGCACGAGTGTGGAGAGGAGGAGCCCGGCCGCGAACGCCCCAACCCCCAGCGCCATGGCCGTGACCTTATAGCGCATGAAAAAGACAATGATCGCCCTGTAGACGGACTGGATCACATTCAGGATGCTGAATTTTTCCTTGCTTCCGCCCTCCTTGCCGCCGCTGGTGTCATGGAGCCCTTTCCTGATGAAGAATTTGCAGAAAATCGGTGTGATGAAGATAGCCACAATGAAAGACACGGCCAGGGCTATGGCGACCGTTACCGGGAGTGCAAAGATAAACTCGCCGGATGATCCCGAGAGGATCACCAGGGGCAGGAAAGAAAAGATGATCGTCGCGGTTGCGGCAAGGACCGGAACAATGACTTCGGAAACGCAGCGCCAACCGGCCTCCTCCCTCGGGACCTTGCGGTCGAGAAGATCGATGTAATTGTCGGCAATCACAATCGCATCGTCCACGACGATTCCTAGGACCACAATGAGCGCAGCGATAGAAACCTGATGCAGCGCGATTCCCACTGCATTCATTGCCCCCAGGGTTATGCAGAGCGTTATGGGAATGGCGAGTGCCGCGATCACCGCCACCCGAATGGGCAGCAGTATGATCGTAACAAGAACAACGGATGCTATGGCCAGCATGAATTCATGGCCGAGATGCGTTATTCGCTCCTTGACGACCTCAGGCTGATTGGCGATGAGATCGATCCGGATATCCGGCGGCAGCAGGGATTTCAGGCGGGTAAAAACCTCCTCGATTCGAACGCCGAGCTCTACTATATTCTTCCCCTTCTGCATCTCAACGGACAGCAGCAGGCACGGCTCGCCGTCGTAGCGCACAACGAACTGCGGGTCCTGGTATCTCCGCTCCACCTCGGCAAAATCGCGAATGTAGACGGGCTCCCCTGTTCGGGAGACGTCCACGAGCACACTCCTGATATCTTCTTCCTCATTGAAGAGGCCTGTGGTGTGCAGGGGAATCTTCGTGCGGTCGGCCTCGAAATGGCCGGAGCTCTCTATGGTATTGCGCTGTTTCAGTGCCTGGATCACGTTAAGCGGGTCCAGGAAATACTGCGACAACCGCTCCAGGTCGCTCGTTATCCAGATTTGTTCCTGCTGCTGGCCATACATGGCCAGCTTGCCCACTTCACGAATTGTGCGAAGCTCATCTTGAATTGTGTCCACGTAGTCACGCAACTCACGGTAGCCATAGCGCTCACCGTGTATTGCGAGAAGCATCGCCACGGTGTCGCCGAAGTCCGAGTTTACGATGGGCCCCTGGACGCCGTCCGGTAGCTCGGTTGCGCGGGTCTCATTCATCTCGTGACGGATTTTGGCCCACACGAGGTCGGAGTTTTTCACGTAATTTTCAAGTTCCACGTTGATGATGACCAGACCGGGGCGGCTGGTTGAATACGTTTTCTCCTTGCGGATTTCGGGAAACTTGAAAATGTGTTTTTCCAGGGTTTTTGTGACCTGCTTTTCGACTTGCTCGGAAGTTGCACCGGGATAAAGTGCGATGACCAGGCCGGTGCGAATGGTGATGGTGGGGTCTTCGGTGCGCGGCATGTACCGTAAGGCATAAAGTCCGACCGCAACGGCCATGGCGGTAAGGATCAAAAAAACTATCGGGTAGCGCAGAGATGCCTTTGCCGGGTTCATTGCCGCACCTCTTCTTTTCTTAGCGGGTTTTGTGGTCCTCCAGGGGCAGTTTCATCCACCAATGAGACGATGGTTCCGTCCCGAAGCTTCTCCTGGCCCGCAAAAACGATGGTCTCGTCCCCTGAAAGGCCGCTTTGTATCGCAATCTCACGTCCGTAAACGGCTCCCCTTTCGACCCGCTTGGCATAGACACGCTGCTGCTCGGGGTAGTAAACAAAAACAATCGTGGCTCCCTGCGGGTCCCGCAGGATGGTCTCGGCCGGAAGGGTCATGAGCTCGATCGTCCTGTCCCCCTCGATCCTGGCCTCGGCAACCATCCCGACCCGGAGGATATGAGCGGGATTGGGAACCAGGATCCTCGTCATGTACGTTCGGGTATTGGGGTCCGCCGAGACGTTAATGACCCGCACCTTCCCCTCGAACGATTCCGTAGGCATAGCCGGGATCGTGACCGCCGCCGTCTGGCCGACCCTGACGAGATGAATGTCGGTTTCCGGTACACCGACGTTGATCTCCACGGGATCGAGCTTCACGATCTCGAAAACAGGGTTCCCGGAGCTTGCGGTCTGGCCCGGCTCGATGGATCGCTTCGAGATGAAACCGTCGGCGGGAGCGTAGAGCGATGCATCTGTAAGGCGCTTTTGGGCCAGCTTTTGATTGGCGATGGCCTGATCCACCTGCTCTTTGGCGCTCAACCAGGCCGCCCTGTATTTTTCAAAGTCGTTTTGCGCGAGGCTCCTGGACTCATACAGGAATTTCATCCTGGCGTACTCGTCCTTACTGCGAGCGAGGGCGACTTTTGCCTGTCCGGCCTGCGCGGATGCGGCCTGTAGCGAGAGCTTGTAGTCAACCGGGTCAATAGCTGCGAGGAATTGTCCCTTTTTAACGTAATCGCCCTCCCGAGGCCCCACTTCGATCACTTTCCCCGAGACCAGAAAAGAAACCGGCACCGGATCGTCAGGCGACGTCACCGTACCGCTCACCGACACGAATTCGCGCTCTTGCACGTGCCGCACCTTCCCCGTTTTGATCGGGGTCGGTTTGGCCGCGGGCGGCTCCACACTTTTGTCCTGGGAACAGGCGGTCAACACAAATAGGATTGAAACGAAGCTTACGGCAGATAAGAATCGCATTGCAGGAGTCCTCTCATTGTTGTGTGATTCATTCTCTCTTAAAAATCGCAGACAAGAGATCGAGTTGGATTTCCTGTATCTGCGCAAGCCGATCCCACTGATGCGAAAGGAGGTGATCCAGCTTCTCATGGAGATTGCGAATTTCGAGCTCTGCCTTGAGATTGATCAGGTAATCGTTCTGTGAGCGCAGCCGGTCTTTTGCCTCCTGGCGATTCTGACTCATCATGATAACGGGTGCCTGGATTGCAGCGAGACACGAAAGAAGAAGGTTCAGCAGGATGAATGGATACGGATCCGGGGGGTGCAGACCGAGCACCAGGGTATTCATCACGATCCAAAGCGCAAGGAAGGCGCCAAAAGACAATATAAAGGTCCAACTCCCGCCAAATCTTGCAAACCCATCCGCCAGTCTCTCGCCGAAAGACCGCCCGCTCTCGAACTCTGTGTCGATGTTCCTTGCGACCAGTTCATGCTCCCGGATGCTGTGCAGGATTTGCTCCTCAATGTTTGTGAGCTCCCCCTTTTCGGACTCGAGGAGGGAATGGACATGATCAACCCCGTACCTTATGAGGTCCTGTTTACAGATGAAGCCGTCCTGTGTCCAGGTGCGGTGATCGCGGGTAATCCGATTCACAATGCCGTCTCTCACGGCAGCGCATGGAAAAAGATCCACTCGAGGGAAGCTCTTTCCGCAGATCACGCATGCATGCCAGTCATGTCTATCAGTCATAAGTTAACCTGTTGATTGTGTTAAGGCAAATTTCGCATCCTACTTACATCATTCTCAGTGGTGGAGTTTGATCGCTCGAGATGCTCACGCCCAGGATCTCTTCGATCTTTCTGAACCTGACCTGCTGTGAATCCTCCAGCTTGCCGGTCCTTGCAGTGGCGATCCTGTAAACAAGTTCAAGCGCCAGAGCGCGCCGGTCGGGATCGGGCAGCAGTTTCGGCAAAGCGTTTATTGCCCGCTCCTCATCCATAAGCAGAATGAACCACTGCCTCTTTAAGGCTTGTTTCAACTGTGCGAGGGTCGGCCGCTCGTCGGCGGGAGCCTCGCGGATGAGCTGCTGGGCCAGGCGGAAGGGACGCTCGTCCACCACCTGGATGTCGCGGTCCTGGTAAAGCAGCATCCGAACAGCCGCCTCGAGCAGATCACCCTGTTCAATAAAGGACTCGTTCTCCAGCTTCTTTAGACGCTCCAATTCATTGCGGAGCCAGTCTTCGTACCGCGGTGCTCCCTGTTGTGCGCTGCCGCCTTTAAGTCCAACCATCGAAGCCATCCAGGGTGATTCATAAATCAATTTAAAGATGCGTTCGCACCATGCGTCCCTAGTATCACGGTAGGTGTTGAGTGAATCCATAATTCTTTCCGAGACGTGCCCTTCGAGCTCGAGGAAGGGGTTGTCGGAAGAAACCGGTTTGCGCTGTTTGCGAACAATTTCCGCAACTGCCCTTAACGGCCACATCGCAGGATTCATGTCGGAACACATGTAGCGTTGCAGGCGATCCGGCTGTAGCATGCGCCACCAGTAGGCGGTCATCTTATTTGACATCGCCTGCACCCAGGGCGAGAGGAAAGTATCATAGAGGCCCTGGTTTATTTCGGCGACTCTCTTTACGACCTCGAAAGGCCGTTCGTGAGCGCGCCCATCGCCAAGGGCGAGGATATCCTCGATGGTGCGCATCTCGAATCTGACCAGATATCGCCCGTCGATCAGCTCATGATGCGGCATGTCGGGTTTAGTATCTTCTATTATGGCTTCGTAGAGCCCCGGCGGCAGTGCATCTATCAAATCCACTGCGGTGATCAGCTCCGTATACTCCCGGTCGGCCACTGCGGCCGAAACGAAGATCCCGAGATGGCCGGCCTTCTCATGGAGGCAGTAGATGATTGTCTGCTCGTGTGCGCGGATCTCGTCCACACTCCTGTAGAGGTCCGGGATCCAGTTCAGAGCCTGTTGCGGCGGAGTGATATTGTCGCCCCAGGAAGCGAATACGACAATCGGCGAGCGAATGTTGTAAAGATTGACGATGGTCTTCCCATCGGCCGAGGTAACCTGGTTTGCGGAGAGCTTGTTGCCCACGAAAAGGTTCTGGACGATCCATTCGATTTCCTGCTTGTTGAGGTAAAAGTATCCGCCCCACCATTTTTCGAAATCGAGAAAGCGCTCGGCCTCGGTATCTATTTTCGAGTAAAGATTGTATTGTTTGCCCCAAAGCGTATTCGAAGGATTGAGGTTTTCAAAATTCCGAACGAGGTAGCTGCCGTCAAAGATGCCGTTTCCAAGGTCGCTCGCAAAAGAAGAAAGCCATGACCCGCCAAGGAGCCCCCCGCTGTAGCGCATGGGATTTTCTCCTTCCACACCTGCCCAGTATGAGACTGGAGATCCCGCGAGCAGAATCGGGCCGAACAGTTCCGGCGCCACGGCCGCGAGAATCATCAGCGCCCAGCCGCCCTGGCAGTTGCCGATCACGAACGGCTTGCCTTCGGCATGGGGATGCAGCTCGTTAACCTTCTCCAGGAACACGGCCTCGGCTCTTGTCACCGATTCTATGGTCTGTCCCGAGCATGGCTTAGAAAAGAACATTACAAAATAACAGGGGTGCCTGGAGCGAAGGGCTATACCTATTTCGCTCGCTATCTTGGATCCGGCGACACCCGGTCCATGGCCCGCCCTCGGGTCGATCACCACAATCGGGCGCTTCACGGGGTCTGTGGGATGCTCAGCGGGAGGAACGATTCGAACAAGCGCATAGTTGGCGGGCCGGTCGAGAGTGCGTCCATCCACAACCGTTTCATACTTGAACACGAGGACGGGCGGCTGTCCTGCCTTTTCATGTTCGATACAGATATTGCCGCGTCGGCGCATCACATCGCAGAATAGTAGACTCCGCTGCCAGGTGTCAACCAGGTATGAGAGGGCCTGGCCTGGGAGATCGGGAGTCGGCCATTGCCAAGCAAGATTCCTGGATGCTGTGGCTGAAGCATCTGAGGCAGAAGACGGGGTCTTGGTTTCCTTTGTCATGCTATTCTCCAGTCCTGCAGAATGTTCCCCTCCACTATCCTGAGATAGGGGACATCCGTTGCTCCGAATTGTGTACTTGTTGCAGTTAGAATTCTTCCTGCTCAATCCATAGTGTGTGGCTTATGAGTCCGAGGCCTGCTAAGGCCGAACTCAACTCTCTGCCCAAGACGCTCCCGTTGCCGGGATTGGACTTCCATTGAAGATGAATGCTGATATCGGTTGCATACCTTGTGTTGCAAAATACGGTCATCTTCAAGAGCTTTTCACCGGCAATGGACTGATGCGTTTGCCTACAGATCTCCAAGATCTTTTCGGCCTCGATAATCCCGGCCGCCCGAGTACTTATCATCTCAAGCCATATCATGCCGCTCCCCTTTTTCATTCCAGACCTCCAGCAGTGGCTGGATTCCTTGTGCTGGTGAGGCTGTGCGCATCGGCCCTGCTTTGAACGTCACGGACTGAATGAGGGGGAGAACCGATGCCCCAGCCTCTGCGAGCACAAACAACAATATCCATGCCAGTTGCCTTCCAACTGACTTCTACCTGCACTGGGAAACAGCTGTGCCAAGATCCACGAAATGTGGTACATGCTTCTGCCAAATATCGTGTTATCGTTAAATAGCACAAGATCAGGACGTTATCTCTTTACCTCACATGAGGTGCCAAGGGGAAGGAACATGGAGCTTGACAAGAACGAGTTTTTCAGGCATGCCACGCTCAGAATCTGCAGCAACCCGGATATTGGGGCGTATCCTCGAGAAGCAAAACTCTTTGCAGCGCCTGTTACTATTCTCATTCGTCAAGTGGAAGCACTGGACCGACCAAGTAGACTGATAGACTGACAGTCGAAATACCGGATACAGGAGGAATTGTAGTAAGAGGTACCGCGGTTCCGATTGAGGCAGCGTTGAGTAATTTCAGTGGACGATTGTGAGCAAGTGCAAATGGAATCTGAAAGAGCCACCCCAAAACCCCTTGCTCCGGAATCTCGGAGGGCCGTTCACGTCTTACTTGCAAGCGGCTAACCGGACGCTGCTGGTATGAGCCGTTTTTAATTGTGGAAAATGGAGAATCTCGTAGTGGAAAAAAATCTAACCTGCAAAGAATTGGAATCAAGGGTTAAGGAGTTAGAAGAAGAGATCGAGAAGTGCAAAAGAGCTGAGAAAGATTTGCTGAAAGAGAAGAGTTTTTCAGAAGCGCTAATTAAAAGCCTACCAGGTGTTTTCTACGTCTTTGATCAAGAATTGAGAAATGTTCGATGGAATGAGAATCTTGAACAGGTGACGGGGTATTCTTCCGAAGAACGATCGCGAATGGGTCCTCTTGATACTTTTGAAGGAGAGGACAAGAGGGTTGTCGCAGAGGCGATTAATGAAGTCTTGATTAAAGGTGAGGGCTTTGTAGAGGCAAATATTGCATCAAAAACCGGGAAGAAGACCCCTTATTTTTTCACCGGAGTCCGAGCTGAGATTGATAATTCCACATATGTAGTAGGAATGGGAATAGACATCACCGAGCGCAAGCGGGCCGAAGAAGAGCGTCGGCAGCTTTCTCGCCAACGCCTTCAAACCTGCAATGTTATGGCTCATGAACTTCGAAATGCCCTAGTAAAACTTGGTTTTGTCTTTTCGGCCATCAATTCGGTTATGGGGTTTCTTCGGGAACAGTGGGAAATGGAGCTGCGAAAAGCCTTTCCGGGTCTGGAAGACAAAAGCGCCATTCTCATGCGGCTAGGGGAGTTGATCGTCTTGAAGCAGGCTCTTCTTGGCGACCAAAAAGAGTTGAGGCAATTGAGTGAAGAACTCATGGCTGAGCAGGTGGCAGTGGCCAACCTCTATCTTTTGCCTGAACAGGAAAAGAGCTGGCTTCATAATAAGATTCGCCCGAAGTGGCGTCGTCTATTGGCTGAAAGCCGAGCCTGGGAGGAAGACAAAGAGGAGGTGTGGGAGCTATTGAGTCGTCTGGAGAATGCTATCCGGATTGTGCAGGATGAAGATCTCGCCCAAAAAATGGCACACCTTCCCGAAGATCTTCGGATCAAATGGCAGAAGCTTGCCTGCACCCAGTTTTCGGCAACCAATCTTTCCCTGCTGGAGGATGTTTTGCATCTTCTCGATCATCCCGGGATGAACATTCGATATAAAGTTCAGCTTAAGAAGCTAATTACCTTCCTGAAAGCTCTTGCGGACATTTCCTTCGTAATAGAAGACCGAATGAATCAGTTGCTTTTTTCTTTGAAAAGCGGAGAGCAGCAGGAAGGGTTTTGGGGTACTGATGATCGTAATTACGCCGCTGATTGATCTCAGCAGCGACGCATGCATTCAGGGGTAAAACTGGCCGCGCATTTAGGATTCTGTGTCCTAGTACTACAACGAGAGATTATTGGTCGAGCAGCCAAGTGTCACACCCAAAGGCCTCGTCGCCTGCTGAATTTCACCCTTTCACCTCCCTGGTGGATTCCGTTTTCTCCCTGAGGCGTTTCAAAAGGTTCTCGAAGGACTCGCCGTTCAAAATGGAGGCAAATTGCCCACGGTAATTGCTAACCAAACTGACTCCCTCGAACGAGGCGAGTTAGAGGAAGGTCTTCACGCAGCCTTCCGCCTTTGATCCGGATGTAGCACCGCAGCTTTTCGATTTCATCCCCCGGCCCTTCGATGGCTTGTGCGATGGCACTCTCGCACCTGTCGCATTGGTCAAGAACAAGAGTCCTGTAAATGATTGCGTTCCCCGGTGGTCATTCCATGGCCGCAACTTCCACCCAGATGGAATGATAGAGCAACCCCAGCCCCTTGAGAGCATATGAAAGCTGCTGCCCAAGAGGGCTTTCGCTCGGGTGTTGCGCCCCATTTTCCCAGTGGATGTGAATGCTCAAATCGGTCTCCACAGTGGGATGATGATAGACCCTGATCGAGGCAGCAAGCCCGGATTCCTTTTGCTTGAAAACCTGGCTCAACAACTCGTCGACCATTTGCCTGTTCGCTTTCACCAGAGAGCGCAGTGTGATGACCTCTATCCATTTCATGGTAATTCTCCTCTTCGGGTCGAGCAGGATCAAATGTCCTGCATCGATCCGTGGCGCTTGCCTATGACCTCCAGGGTGTCGTTCACGACCATGAATGCGTGGGGGTCGATGTCAAACACCAGCTCCTTCATCTTTGAGAGCTCCGTCAGGGTGATGATGCTGAAGATGACTTTCTTGCTGCTCCCGGTATAAGCTCCCGTGCCTTCGAGAAGAGTGGCTCCGCGATGCAGCCGGTTCAGGATCTGCGCGGTAATGGCATCGGCGCAGTCCGTTATGACCAGGATCGCCTTTCGCTGGTTGAAGCTGGTAAGGATCGAGTCCATGACCTTCCCGCTGACAAACATGAAGATCAGGCTGTACAGCGCCCGCTCCAGGCCGAAGAAATGGGCTGCGACCGCAAGCACCAGGGCATTAGAGAGAAAGCTCATTGCCCCCATCCGCAGTCCGAGCTTCTTTCTCAAGTAGACCAGCAGGATTTCCGTCCCGCCGCCCGAGCCCTGAGAGCGCAGCGTGATTCCGACGCCGGCTCCACAGATTATCCCGCCCAGAATGGCTGCCAGGATGGGGTTCTCGATGTGCGGGAGTTTTGGGAAGATGAGCCCGGTCGCAGTGGAGAACATGACCATGCCCAATACAGTGTAGAGCATGAATTTCCGGCTTACCCCGAACCAGCCGAGCAACATGAGAGGGATGTTCAAGACGAGGTAGGCGAGTCCAATGTTGAGCCAGGGGAAGAGATAATGCCCGATTAAGGAGATCCCCATGATCCCTCCGCTCAAGAATCCCTGAGAGACAATTACTCCATTAATGCCGACGGCGTAGACGATGCTGCCCGCACTGATCAACAGCACGTTCACGAGCACGCGTCTCCAGGGATTCGGCATTCCTGTCGAGCAGGCTCGAGACCCAGGCTCCGAATGTGTCTGCATTCCCGAATGTGTTTGCATAGATACTGAGATCCTTCTTCAGTTTCAGACGTGCCGGGCACAAGTGTTCCGTTTTTCAACTCGGCTTTCAGCCGCTCCCACGCATCAATCCAAAGCGACGGGGACCGGTTTGGCGTTCCAGATGTCCCTGCAATACTCTCGGATGGCGCGATCCGAGGAGAACTTGCCCATACGGGCGGTGTTCAGGATAGACATGCGTGTCCACCGATCCCGGTCGCGGTAGGCCGCATCGACCTGTCCCTGCACATCGACGTAGGACGCAAAATCGGCAAAAAGCATGAAGGTGTCATGGAAAAGAAGCGAGTCGACCAGGGGTTTGAACAACTCCCGATCGCCGTTGGAAAAATCGCCCGAACGGATACGCTCGACGACCCCCTGGAGCTCCGGGTTCCTCGAGTAGTATTCCATGGGCTGGTATCCGCCCTTTTGAAGCGAGCACACTTGCTCGGCCGTGAGCCCAAACAGGAAGAAGTTTTCCGCGCCCACTTCCTCTCTGATTTCAACGTTGGCCCCATCCAGGGTCCCGATGGTCAAGGCGCCGTTCATGGAGAGCTTCATGTTCCCGGTTCCCGAGGCCTCCTTGCCGGCCGTCGAGATCTGCTCCGACAAGTCGGCGGCGGGGTAGATGAATTTCGCGTTCTTGACGTTGAGATCGGGGAAGAAGACGACCTTGATGCGTCCGGCCACGTCAGGGTCGTGGTTGACCACCTCGGCCACGGAGTTGATCAGCTTGATGATCCGTTTGGCCATGAAATAACCGGGGGCGGCTTTCCCCCCGAATATAAAGGTCCTCGGGCACATGTCGTACGCCGGGTTCTCCTTGATGCGGTTATAAAGGGCAACAATGTGCAGAACGTTCAGATGCTGGCGCTTGTATTCGTGGATCCTTTTCACCTGGATATCGAAAAGCGATGACGGATCAACTTCGATCCCGGTGCGTTCGCGGATGAGTCCGGCAAGAGTCTTCTTGTTCTCGTGCTTCACCCGGCGCCATTCCTCTCGAAAAGCGGTGTCGTTGACAAACTTCTCGATCTGCCGAAGCTCTTCCGACCTGCTGATCCAGGTTTCGCCGATCTTTCCCGTAATGAGACGGCTCAAGCCGGGATTGCTCAAAACCATGAACCGGCGCGGTGTGACCCCGTTGGTCTTGTTGCTGAATTTCTCCGGCATCATCTCGAAGAAGTCACGCAAAACGTCTTGCTCGAGCAGCCGCGTGTGGAGCTCCGCGACACCATTGATGGCATGGCTGCCCACGCAGGCCAGGTGCGCCATGCGCACATAACGTCCCCCGCTTTCGTCGATGAGGGACATCCTGGCCACGCGGGCTTCGTCTCCCTGGAACCTGTTCCTGACCTCATCGAGGAAACGACGGTTGATCTCGTTGATGATCTCCATGTGCCTGGGGAAGAGAGCCATATAGAGGTCGTTTTTGCCGGGGCCTTCCAGGCCTTCCAGAAAACGTCCCTGGGTGTAGAAGAGGTGCTCGCGGAACGTGCGTCGCAAGCCCTCGATGCTCATGTCTGAACGAGCGGCCATGGAACCGATCCCCGCGGATTCCCCGAGATTCATTTTATTTACTGTTTTCTTTGCCATCTTGTCCTCCATCGTGCTTGTGACCCAGCGACTTCAACCCGGTCGCGCTTGCATCCCGACATTTCGATAGAGCAGTAATCATGCCAATCTAAATTATGCTATAAAATCCATTAATTAAATAGAATGATCTTGTCGTGCCCGAACGTTTCGTCCTATGGGACGAAATTCATTGCCCTATGGTCCGAATGCGTGCTATGTTCCGGGAAGATGGTGACTTATGCCGCCAATGGCGGAGAAGAGGAGGGAATGAAAATGACAAACGTGGACGAGGACCTTTTTTTTCGCGAGGCAACGCTGCGTCTTTGCAGCAGCCTTGATATCCAAGTGGCCCTGAATCGCTGTTATGAATACATCAGGGCTTTCATTCCTGTGATGCAGGCTCACCTGCACATACTGGATTTTGAGCAGAATGTGCTACGACTCGTGGCATTGGTCGGCGCCGTCTTGCCGGAAGGCGAAGAGCACATCCTGCATTTGCCCGAGAAAGGGCGCCGTGAGGGAGCAGCCTTCTGGAAAACCGGAGAAGTCATCCGGATCGTGAACCAGCCGGATCCAATCAAGGTGAACCCGGAGATACTCCGAAGGCTTGGATTCAGAGAGAACGTTTCATATATGAGCATGGTCCTGGAGCTCGAAGGGAGCCGGATCGGGAACCTTGGATTGATGGCGGACGGTGTGAATCAGTATACCGATGAGCATGCCCGGCTGCTCAGGCTGCTCCGGGAGCCGATGTCCATTGCCATGTCCAATGCGCTGGAGCACCAGGAGGTCATCCGGTTCAAGCAGATGCTGGCTGACGATAATAAATACCTGCTGGATGAACTGCGCTCGGTTTCGGGAGATGAAATCATCGGTGCGGACTTTGGCCTGAACATGGTCATGAGAATGGTAGAACAGGTGGCCCCCCTTGACAGTCCCGTGCTCTTGCTCGGTGAAACCGGTACGGGAAAGGAGCTTATCGCCAACGCGATCCACAGCTCCTCCCCACGCAAAGACGGGCCGTTTATAAAGGTGAACTGCGGCGCCATCCCTGAAACGCTTCTGGATAGCGAGCTATTCGGTCATGAGAAGGGTGCTTTCACCGGTGCCATCAGCCGGAAGAGAGGGCGCTTCGAACGTGCCGACAAGGGTACCATCTTTCTTGACGAAATAGGAGAGCTCCCAGCCCAGGCCCAAGTGAGGCTTCTGCACGTCCTGCAGAGAAAAGAGATCGAACGGGTGGGTGGAACCAGTTCCATACCCGTGGATATCCGTATCATATCGGCCACCCACAGGAATTTGCAGGAGATGGTGGGTTCGGGGCAATTCAGGGAGGATCTGTGGTTCCGCATCAATGTCTTTCCCATCATGATCCCGCCTTTGAGGCAAAGAAGAGGCGACATCCCATCCCTGGTGCACCACTTCATCCATCGGAAATCCATGGAGCTTAAGCTCAAAGAAAGGCCCAGGCTCGCCCCCGATGCCATGGACACGCTCACCGCCTACGACTGGCCGGGCAACGTACGAGAGCTCGAAAACACGATCGAGCGAGCTCTCATACAGCACCGTACCGGTGGACCGCTCTCATTCGAAGCGCTTCTTCCCCTGGCAGCTCCCGACAAGGTCGTCCAGAGCCAAAGTAGTCAAAATGAGCCTCTCGTGCCGCTGGATGAGATGAACGCCCGGCATATCAGGAGAGCCCTGGAGAAAGCAGGCGGCAAGATCTATGGACCGGGTGGGGCAGCGCAGATCCTGAACATCAATCCAAGTACTCTACGCAAGCGCATGAACAAGCTGGGAATTTCCTATGGCAGGAAAAGCTGGCGTCTTTGATTCGATGTAATACCTCTTCATTTATCAAGGATGAAGCCATTGGTTATGAAGTCAAAAATGAACGGTTCGATTTGCTCGTAGGTGTATTTTCCACTTATCGTGGTTCTCAAGCACATGATTTCGATGATTCCGGTCAGCGTGTATGCTGTGAGGTCTGGATCGATTTTTCGAAATATGCCTTCCTCAATTCCTTTTTCTATGTCCCGGATGACGGGTTGGGTAAGAGCATGATAGGCCTTCTTGATCTTCTCGTGGGGCCACTGGTCTTCGCCGACCATTTCAGCACGCAACTGATTCAAGATCTCATTGTATTTCAAGTAGTTTTCATAAAAGATCCTGCCCCGGATCGACAACCTTTTAACGATGTTCTCCTCCTGCTTCAAGGCTTCCCTTGCATCGCCGATGATAGCCCGTATCACCGCATCCACGACATCGACGAAGAGCTCCTTCTTGTCTTCAAAGTAGATGTAGAACGTACCGGTCGAGATACCCAAGGAGGCGGTTATGTCTCTGACTTTGACCTTTTGGTAGCCTTTTTCGGAAAAAACCTTGATGGCCGCGTTGACAATCTCCTGCCTTTTCTTGTCCTTCGCCTTTGTGGTGTTAGTAATCTCTCTGGCCGCAGGTTCGTGTGAATCCCTGTTCTCGCCGTCTCTTTCCTCCAGCTCCGCCAGGCTCTCTTTGAGAAACGAAAGCGGCATCCGGCCCGCAGCCTTGATTTTTTGAATGTTTTGAAGCCTTTTGAGATGACTCTCGTCGTAGTAGGCCATCGTTCGGCCGCTCTTTACAGGCGGATGGAGCAAGCCTTGTCTCATGTAGAAGTGTATGGTCGTCCTTGGGACGCCCGCTCTCTTTTCCAGCTCATTGATCCGCATGAACCCTTTATTGCTCATCATCCGCTCTCCATTTTGGTAATGAATGTTCATTCATCACTATATAGACTACTGGAGGCAACCGCGGATGTCAAGCTCTCCACCAGTGCCTCCGTGCTTCCTTCATCACCCCCTTCACACGCTGGACTCTATAGAGTAGAATTCTACAGAGTCCAGGCGTTTCTTTTTGCGTCCGAAGCGAATCAGTCTGCTGAACGCCTTTTCTCATAGAAATAACAGTAGCTAATCCAGTCTCTTACAGCTGTTCACCCGATTTTGGGTTGCAGAATGTTTATCCGTTGACAGCCACAACACTGTCTAGTAACTATAGTCACGAATGTTCGTTCGAACTATGTAGACTAATGAAAAGAGATCTCAACAGCATCCCGCAGAGCTGAGCCAATGGGGTTCCCGAAACACAGGCATGGTGCAACTAAAGCTTCGGCTGCGAAAAAGGGGTAAAGATGAGTAAGAGCAAAATCGCGATCGTCGGCATTGGAGAAGTCCCCACGGGAATCTATCCACAGCGATTGCCCTGAGAAATCATTTAGTAGTGCTGTTGACATCTGTTAATTAGAACCCAAATGTCAACAGAACCTAGCGTAATTCTCATCTAAATGAAACGGAGGCAGATGGTTTTTCTTGGATTGTATCCAGGATCTCTTTAATCCCCAATTGTTTTGCTTCCGCCGGAGCCACTTTTCTCTTGGATGTCCCCCGCTGAACCTTACATAGCGGCCTTCAGCTTCGAGAAGGGCTGCACCGTCTCGTCACTCCATCCGTGTCAGGCTGCATCACCTTGTGTCCCAAGCAGCAAATCGTTGCTACGACACTCTCTGCATGGTTCCTATACGATTGTTATCCCAAATTTTCACGGTCTTGAGCATGATTTCCCAACCAGGAGCTATCATCGGAAATACCGCTCTTCAACTTGACTTTAATCATGTCTGGTGAATACTGTCCCCGAACACATAACTTCAAAGTTGGCAGCCCGCCGGGTCTTATCCTCCATTTTTACAGATGGAGCTCATTCTTCCCTCTCACCGACCAACAATCGCCGCCGAGCAATCTCTATGGACTGATGCAGTTTGGCTTGCAGAAGCTCACGGGGAGGCAGTACAGTCAGGTAATCCGCCACGCGAATATTGCTTCGGTCGAGCTGCAGCAACTCCACATGCTCTTCGTTTTTGCCGGCACACAAGATGAGGCCGATGGGCGTGTTCTCTCCCTCCACCTGTTCATATTTTTCCAGATAGCGAAGGTAAAGCTCCATCTGCCCTTTATAGGCAGCTTCAAATTCGCCGATTTTGAGGTCGATGGCCACGAGGCTCTTCAGCCGACGGTGGTAGAATAAGAGATCAATGTAATAATCACGGTTGTCGATGGTGATGCGCTTTTGCCGGGCCAGAAAGGCGAAATCACTACCCAACTCGATAAGGAATCGCTGCAGTTCGGCTACAATGGCCGACTCCAGATCCCTCTCGGAGTAGCAATCCGCCAATCCCAGGAAATCCAGCACATACGGATCGCGGAAAGCTAGATCACAAGAGAGCCTTCCTTCCTCCCGCAGCAGATACAGGTCCTGGCGTATGGTTTCCTCCGGCTTCCTCGATATGGCAGTGCGCTCAAAGAGCATGGACTTGATGCGTTCTTGTAACTGACGAACGCTCCAGTGTTCGAGACGGCAGATTTGTATGTAGAAGTCCCGTTTGAGCGGGTCGTCGATAAACATCACGGTTCGCAAATGCGACCAGGTCAATTCTCTACACAGTGTGTAGAGATTTTGCTCGTCCGAGAAAATCTCCGCAAATCGAAGACAATGCCACAAATGCTTTTCGCCCCAGCCCCTTCCATATTCGCGAGTCAGTTGTTTTGCCAATGTTGAGACAATCTGCTTGCCGTATTCAGCCCTCTCGCCCCTTAAGACCTCCGCGTTGATCCGCCATCCAATCTGCCAGTAGAGAAGAGTCAGCTCGGCATTGATCGTGGTTGCCACTCGTGCACGGGCAGCGTCGATCAATTGCCGAATGTCCTCCACCAGCGGCGTATGAGAAGGTAACGACACTTTGTTTTCAGTGCTCATGTAAGCGTGATCCTCCCATTTCTACAGTATTCCTGCATTTGATTCCCTGATCTTGAGGGCGTGTGTCTTGTCGTGGCAAGCTTTCAGAACGGCGATTTCGGCGTCCGGTTACTCCTACTATCACAGAGGACTATAAACGCCATTCCGACGATCCTGACAAGAAGATATTTTGCATGGATCAGCCATAGGAAACAAATTTTGGATATAGGAGTCAAGTTTGCGTTTCTGAGGAATACCTCAAAGCTATCCACACGTTAGGGTGTGCAAAAAGGGAGGAACGGTGTGAAGGCAATGATGATGTGTATGGCAACTCATACGGCGCTGATTCTGATGAGACAAGCAAAATTGGAGTTGTTTACCGCGTCTTAAAGACGTCGCGGCGATGGCTGAAAGTTTTGTTGGAGGATAGAGAATGATTCACAGAGTAGAGTCCCGCATAGTAAGTCAACATCATTTGTGCATTTTGGACTCCGCATGAAGGATAAAGCGAGATGTCGGGCCGTTTTGGACCGCATCCAAAGGTCGTCGGTCCAGCTCTTGCAAAGAGTGCACAAAACCTGAAGGCTGGTTTCTGAACCGAGCAGGCTGATCGACTTCGTCGCCACTGGAAGTACATGATCTTCTGCCGTTGGTAATAATGAGATCAACCGCATTCACGTAGTGGTGAATACTCAATCTATTCGGGAATAAACCGCCATCCACCGGAGCTCTCTGAATGCAGCGGAGCATTCCCGTAATGAGCAGAAGTATGCTTTGCAGGTCCTTTTCAAAAATTTCTCCGTCCCCGACGCCACGACGTAAGATGTCGCTGAGAATAGCTTCTTCAAACCAGCTGCATCCGTAGAGCTCGCAGCAGGGAGTCTCTGATCGCGGGCCGAACAGGAATCCGTTTACCAGCCGGACCACGTCAGGATGATCGTGAACAAGGCCTTCGATACCGTAAAAAAGGGAACGGAGACCCGTTCTCATGTCGGCAGATGGAGGCACCGAAAGATTCAACCTGTCATGAAAGATCCTCATGGCTTCGCCAAGGATGGTCAGGTACAAGTTCTTCTTGCTTTTGAAGTAGTAGTAGAGTGTGGGCTTGGTGACACGCGCTGCCCTTGTGATCTCGCCGGTCGATGTCCCTGCATATCCTTTGTGCGCAAAGAGGGCTGCTGCCACATGAAAAATCCGGTCCCTCGCGTTATCATCATTCTGCCTCGCAAAAGCTTCTTCTTCCAATGCGGTCTCTCCTCCTCATTGACAGACCCCCTCCACGATCAGTGCTCTCCCATGACACACTGGTGGTCTTGTGCATCGATAACCGCAAGAGAAGCTGTATTGACGATATCTTCGACTTCGCAGTCACGCTGCAGAACATGAATGGCCTTGTTGGTTCCCATCAGAATGGGACCGATCGCTTTGGCCCCCCCTAAACGGGCCATGAGCTTATAGGCGATGTTTCCAGACTCGAGGGATGGAAAGACGAGGACGTTCGCCTTTCCTTTCAACTGATTAAAGTCATACACAGAGTTGAGGATTTCGGGATCCACGGCCGTATCGGCCATCATCTCCCCATCAATGGCCAGGTCCGGACGCCGTTCCTTGACGATCTGGGTTGCACGGGCAACTTTTTCCGTATGAGGATGGCGAGTGCTTCCGAAGTTGCTGAACGAAAGCATGGCAATGCGAGGCTCGATGTCCAGATGCTTTACCGTATCGGAAGCGCAGATCGCAATTTCCGCAAGCTGCTCGGATGTCGGCTCTATGTTGACCGTGGTATCGGCAAAGAACATGACGTCGTTCTGGAAGACCATCATGTACAGACCGGCGATGACAGAAGTCTTCTTGTCGAGAGGAAGTGTCTGCAGGGCAGGCCGAATGGTTTCCGGATAATGCTGGTTGACACCTCCCACCAGCCCGTCGGCGTCGCCCACCTTTACCATCATGGCACCAAAGTAATTGGGATCATGCTGAAGCAGATGCCGGGCCTCGCGACGCGTGATTCCCTTGCGGCATCGGAGCTTGTAGAATTCCTCGGCGTAGTCATCGAGATGCTCGAACGTCTTCGGCTCGATGATCTGGACTCCATCCAGCTCCAGGCGAAGCTTTTTGATTTCTCTTTCGATCTCCTGTTTGGGTCCCAAAAGGATCGGACTGGCAATGCCTTCGTCCAGGATAATCTGACAAGAGCGCAGAACTTGATGATTCCCGCCCTCGAGAAACACAATCCTCTTGGGCTCCCGTTTGGCCTTTTGCATGATTCGATGCATAATCTCGTGGGATCGCCCCAGACGGCCTTCCAGGTTTTGCCGGTAGGCATCCCAATCGTAGATGGGCTTTCTGGCCACCCCGGTTTCAACCGCCGCCCTGGCCACCGCTGTGGATTCCCAGATGAGGACGCGTGGGTCGAAGGGCTTGGGGATAATATATTGTGGCCCAAATTGGAGGGACTGCCCGCCATAGGCCTTGATTACCGAATCGGGCATATCTTCTTTCGCCAGCGCGGCAAGTGCGTACACCGCAGAGATCTTCATTTCATCGTTGATGGCGGTTGCGCTGACGTCCAGTGCGCCGCGAAAGATGAAGGGAAAGCCGAGCACGTTATTGACCTGATTCGGGAAATCCGAACGTCCCGTAGCCATGATCAAATCACTGCGTACCTCCAGGGCGTCTTTGTATCCAATTTCCGGATCAGGATTGGCCATGGCGAAAATAATGGGTTTATCTGCCATGCTTTTTACCATTTCCCTGGTAACCAGGCCCGCAACGGATACCCCGGCAAATACGTCCGCGCCTTTCATGGCATCCGCCAGGCTCATCGGTTCGGAGCCGTTGGCAAGCCGCTCCTTGTATGGATTCATGCCCTCTTTTCTGCCCTTGTAGACAACGCCTTTTGAATCCACCAGGTAGACGTTCTCCCGCCTGACGCCCAGCTTTATATAGAGCTCCGCACAAGCGATACCTGCAGCACCCGCTCCTGA
Source organism: Desulforhabdus amnigena (assembly GCF_027925305.1). Lineage (NCBI taxonomy): Bacteria > Pseudomonadati > Thermodesulfobacteriota > Syntrophobacteria > Syntrophobacterales > Syntrophobacteraceae > Desulforhabdus > Desulforhabdus amnigena. The sequence continues at coordinate 551,143 of NZ_BSDR01000001.1, forward strand.
GAAGACCACTTTGACTTCGTTGATCTTCTTTCCCTGCAGTTCGAGTGCATTGAGCAAAGCCGCCCCGGAGATGATCGCCGTCCCGTGCTGGTCATCATGAAAGACGGGAATATTCAGGATCCCTTGCAGACGCTCTTCGATGTAGAAACATTCGGGAGCCTTGATGTCCTCAAGATTGATCCCTCCAAAAGTCGGCTCGAGTACCTTCACGACACGGATGATCTCGTCTGGATCCGTCGAATTCAGCTCGATATCGAAGACGTCGATATCTGCAAAGCGTTTGAAGAGCACGCTTTTTCCTTCCATGACCGGCTTTCCGGCAAGCGGTCCGATGTGCCCGAGTCCTAGCACGGCCGTTCCGTTGGTGATCACAGCCACGAGGTTGCCTTTGGCAGTGAATTCAAAAACCCGGTCCGGATTCAATTCGATCTCGCGGCATGGTTCGGCCACACCGGGGGTATAGGCCATGGCCAGATCTCTTTGGGTGGAACAGGATTTGGTCGGCTGGACCTCGATCTTTCCCGCACGCCCCTGGCAATGGTACTGTAGGGCATCTTCTCTTCGAATCATGTGAGCTCCATATTGGGCAATCGGACATCAATACAAAACAATCAGCCGGTTTGGTTCGCCGGGCTCCGGTCCTCCTAACCGATCAGACTACACCGGAAAGGTTTAATGACGCCATGGACATCCTGCTTGGGCCGATTTCTGTCCACCAGCAGGTCGTTGATGCGGTTCCACCGGGCGTTGCTGTAATACCTGCAGCCCTTTCCTCCATTAAAGAATTCGCAGTGATAGGCGCTCACATACTTCTCATACTTTCCGCAGTATTGGATGATCATAGGCTTCACTCTCCCCCACTCGCTCTCGACCATTGGGCAGCCAGCTAAGGCAACAGCACGTCCGAACCCAAAGCACCTTCTCCAATCACTTTCCTTTGGTGTCTCAACAGTGAATGCTCTGCAGCAGGCGTCATCAATAGCAACAGTGGATACGGAAAAGATAAAAACACCTAATAGTGACACTAAATGGTGAAAATACTAAATGCGTGTCAAGCTGTTTGTCAAGCAATTTTTATCAGGGCTTTTTTAACGTTGGAGACTACATTGGAGTGCTCGATGTAGCCCAGATTCCTCCGGCCCACGGATTTCCTTGTCGAGTGGTGTTGATAAACGGAGCAGGCGGAACGGGTGCTACGGCTTGAGGACAGAAAAACGGAAAAAAGGACTTGACAGAGAATCCGAAGCGCATATAAATGTCACTTATCGGTATCACTTAAAAGTAACACGATATAGATAAACATTGATCGCGATCAGGTGACCCCAAAGCTCAGTTCCTCCGGAGAGCTGTTGCCTCAGGTTCGAGCTGGCATCCGAGTTTGCTGACATTTTCCCACCCCCTCGATCGAAAGAGCTTGCCTGCTGCGCGTACCCAAAAACGCTGGAGCTGATATCCAACAGCTGTTTCGTCGGTCAGGCAGATCGAAGAGCTGGGTTTGGATTTTTCAGAGTTTACGTTTGAAAAGACCAAGACTCGGTTCGTTACCCTCGAAATGCATCCAGAAAGTAAACCGGGGCGTATTATCGGCGGCGGCCTGGATACCGCAGGCATGGCCAAGTAATGGATAAGAGCGCCGCGTGAGGAAGTGAACAAGCGAGCAGCTGCCGGATGCATGAGCAATGGGGTTTCATTCGCCATTGAACGTCGCGGTTCCCAATCGGAGGGAATGAAAATGGCACCGCGAATTCCTGAAACTCATCCGTGAAGCGGCCGTACGAAAAGAAAGGGGAGAAGGACTTATGGAGCGAGTGTTTAGAACCTTGATGACAATATGCATGATTGTGATGCTGCCTGATCTTGCCGTGGCAGCAACGAATGGCACGCAACTCATAGGGATTCGTCCCATTTCCAGATCAATGGGCGGCGTTGGCATCGCCTACCCAATGGATGCAATCAGCGCTGTTTTCAGCAATCCTGCCGCCATGTGTTTCGGTCCCTACTGTCCGAATTCTCAGGTTGATTTCGCCGTCTCATTTTTGGCGCCCAACAGCAGCGCGAGCGTGACGGGACCTGGTGTAGGAGGAACGATCAAAGCCGACCCCAATAACAATGTCTTTATGATTCCCGCCATCGGGCTATCCATACCACTAACACAACTAACCAAAACGATGCCGTTATGGCGATTCGGTCTGGCGGCCTACGGCACATCCGGCCTGGGTGCTGATTATCGAGGTACAGACTTGGACCAGCCCAATTTTTTCGGCCCCGGGATACCCCTCATTACCGGTGCGTACACCAATCTGCAGACCGTCAAAACTGCTCCGGCCATCGCTTTTCGCCCCTTTGATTGCTTATCATTTGGTCTCGCCTTTCACTTGGACTATGAGAGCCTCGATCAAAGGTACGGCTCTTCTTACGATTACGGATTTGGTGCTCAAATAGGGGGGCATCTACAATCCTACAGATAATTTCTCTCTCGGCTTGACCTACATCTCCCCGCAGAATGTGACACACGATAATGTCACGGACCTTGACGGAGACGGAAAGCTGGACGACATTGAAAACGAGTCCCCCCCAGCAAGTCGGCTTCGGTGCGGCCTATCACCTGCTGGGTGACAATCTGGTGGTGGAGAGCGATGTCAGGTGGCTCAACTGGTCAAATGCCAATGGCTATGAGGACCTTGATTTTGAGAACCAGTGGGTGTTTGCGCTCGGCCTGCAGTACAAGCCAATCTCCAAACTGGTTCTCAGGGCAGGTTACAATTACGGCAACAGCCCCCTGGATGACCACAATGGTTTCATCGGCACCGGCCTATCCAATATTCAAGGCCATCGCCTGCCCACTTACTACTACGAAACCTACAGGACCATAGGATTTGCCGCCATCCCCAAGTACCAAGCGACATTCGGCGTCGGCTATGAATTCTCTCCACACTTGGCGGTTAATATAGGATATGAGCATTCCTTCGAAAACACCTTGAAAGCGACAGGCACGGATCTTACCGGCCAACCGGTCACCCTGGAAAACAACCTGAGCGGCAATACCTTCGACACAGGGATCATCTTTCGATTTTAAGGCTCACTGTGGGCAGCCCAAGAAACTAAATTTACTACAAAATACTGGAATGAGATGAACGTTAGAGAGGCTGAAGAAAACATATCAGCGGAAAGGGTTACCCCGGCCATGGCCTGGGTTTACGACAGGTCCGGCCGGGGATCTGCACGGCTCCAGTCGGTGATCGTCGAAAAGCCTTTCACCTTGTACTTGAACGGAAAAGAAGTGGTCACGCTACTCTGTGCAGGACGTTATCTAAAAGAACTGGCGGTGGGATTCTTTCATGCTGAAGGTTTTATAAATACACCCGACGATCTGATAGGCGTACGGATCCATGAAACCTCTGGCAAGGTGGAATTGCACACGCGTACCGATACGGCCCTTATAGAACGAATTTGGTCCAAGCGAACCATTACCTCGGGATGCGGCAAAGGCTCCTTGTTTTACAACGCCCTTGACGCCCTCCTGAGCAAGCCCGTTCTGAGTGAACTTAAAGTCTCTCCCGGTCAGATCTTTGATCGAGTGGAGGATCTCAACCGAATGAGTGAGACGTATCGGCTCACCCGTGGAGTACACAACACAGCCCTGGCCACTCCCGATGAGATCATTCTCTTTCGGGATGACATAGGACGGCACAACGCCGTGGATATGATCGTCGGCCATTTGTTCCTGCGACATATCCCATTGCAGGACAAGATTCTTCTCACCACCGGACGCCTCACTTCGGAGATTCTCATCAAGGCTGCCAAAGTGGGGATTCCTGTTCTGGTCAGTCGAAACATAAGCACCTCACTCGCAATCGAACTGGCAGGCTCCCTCGGCATCACGCTCATCGGCTTTGCCCGCGGAGGAAGATTCATCGTTTATACCGGCAGGGAAAGGTTGACAGAAGCTTGACAGCATCCAGGCACAGTTCGCAACAGCTGGGCGGTTTCTGCTCTACCCGCTGGAGGTCGAAGCAAAAGTCTCCTGAAATCTCCGGAGATGGCTCCTGCCTGCTACCGATGCCTACCCGTTACTATCTTCCAATTCGCTGCATTCACACGCTTTGTAGGGCACTTCGTGGCAAGGACAGAGACGAGCCATGCAACACGTAAAATGCAGAATCATTTCCTGCCGCCAGGCTGAACACCATCATGAACCAGTCCTGATCAGCGTTCTGGTCCAAGGAACGGTCAGATTGCTCAAGGCATCACTTCCTTCCGCGATTGAGGTTCACCAAGACATCCATATTTCTCCCAATGTTGGAATGGGCATGGCATTGGCAAATCCGAGCCAGATCCGTCAGTTGTTGATGAATCTGTGCATCAATGCTGTCCAGGCTATGAGGAAAATTGTCAGGGGGAGGGTAGGGCGTCCAAAAATGGCCTCTGAGGCCCGGTTTTAGTGCTCGGGATTTGGACCACAGAAGTACTGGATAGGTTGTGCTCCACAGTTGTACGATAACCTGGATTTTATCAGCCATAATCCGGGAGGTAAGTACAATGATGAAAATACACATTCTCAGCGGCAGCGGGGGCGCATCTCTGTGGGCGGGTGCGCTATGAGTCCGGAGACCAGATACAAAAGGAGCCGGGATAACTGGAAACAGAAAGCCGCGTGCAGAGCTGAGAAGAACCGCTACCAGAGTAAAGAGCTGGCCCGGGTCAAGACGGAGCGTGATAAGTTCAAAAAAGAGCTCAAGGAGAGCCGCGCTCGTATACACCAACTGGAGAGCCAGGGGCAGGTATTTGTCATCCAGAGCAAGGTGGATGTGGTCTTTTTGGCCCTGCAGCTGTTTGTGGTGGCTCGCATCGGGTTCCGGGCCGTGAGCCGGGTGTTGGGCATAGTGATGGGAGCCCTGGGTTTAAAAAAAAGTCCCTTGTCCACAGACAGGTGCGATAGGTTGAGCGCCTTCAAATTCTCCTTTAAGAGTATCTCTGTGCAGGCTTTCATGACAGGCCTCCAAGTTCAGCGTACACGGAAACGTCCGCCGGTTCGGTCGCAGGCCAGCCCTTCACAGGCTCAAAGCTTTCGCCGCCACCGGATGGCAGCAACAGGTGTTTTACGCCGGCGCTGGAGCTCACGCCATTTTGTACCGCCCGTTCCACCGCCGCCTCCACATCTTCGGCCCGGTGATCCCGGTAGAGCATCAGCACCAGGATAAATTCCCGGGTCCCATCGGTTTCACCGTGACTTACCACAAACTTATCCCAGAGCCGCTCCAGGGACTCCGGCCAACTCTTGCGCCACTCTCTTATGGGCCTGGCCGAATCGAAAGCCCCGGGCCTTTGATGAAGCAGATCCAGGTAATGGTCGGGCTCAAGCCGCCATTTGTTGTTGCCAAACACCCTCTCATGGGTCGCTATTTTCTTGCCCCTCTGAAAAACCTCCACCCGGTCCACTCCGAGGATCGCCTCTACCCGAAACCCCACATAGCATGTGGGCACCGAATAGCGGTTTTTGTCCAGGATCACGGTTGCATAAGGATTTACCTTGCTCTCCACCGTCTCTATGTTGCTGAAAGGATGCGTCGGGAGTGCCAATAAATGAGCCTTCTCCTCTTCAAACAGTTCATCGACGCTTTTTTCACGGCCCTCTATCCGATGAGCTCCGTAGTTGAGACACTCTCGCAGTATCTTTTCGTTAAGTTCTTCAAGACTCTCCGCTCTCAGGACGGGCACCATGTAGTTGCGCCGGGCAAAACCCACCAATCCTTCCACTCCACCCTTTTCGTGGCCGCTCGCCACGTTACAGAACCGGGCCGTGAAATTGTAGTAGCTTTGAAACTTCCTGAAAGCCTCCTGTTCCCTGCGATCTTTGCCCTTCAACACCTTTTCCACGGCGCTGGTTAGATTGTTGTAGACCGCCGTCCTGAAAACACCACCAAAGAACGAAAATGCCCGCATGTGCGCATCAAAAAAGGCTGCCTGCCTCTCACACGGGTAAAACCGCACATAATGCTTCCCTGAATACTTGGAGCGCATGCAAAAAAAACTTGAGCCGTCTCTCCTCTCCCCCGATGATCGCCACAGCCCCTCCCCAGTCTGCTTCCGCTTCCTTGCCACAATCGGGCTCCGGGGGAACAAAAGCCTTGCCGCCTCCTACTCCCAGACGTATCCTGGCTTGCCGCACATATTGGCGAACCGTTGTCGCGCTACCTTCATAGCCTTCTTCGCTCACCAGCCGATGATAGATCCTCGTCGCGGTGTGACGCTACTTTCGTGGAGCATCCTTGTCCCCTTCCAACCAGGAATCGATCAGACTCAAGCAGGGACCGAGCACCGGGTAGGGCTGAAACCGCCTCCGCCCGTAACCGCTCGGCTCACCTCTTAGAACCTTACGGATCGTCTTCCTATCATGGCCCGTTTCCCGTGCAATCTCTCGTATGCTTTTGCCATAAACCCGATGCGCTGTCCGAATGTACTCATACTGATCCATGTTGATCATTCCTCCTGTCCTCCGATAACTCTGGCTGAGTTTTCTATCACCAGATCTTGCTACCAGATGACTGTGGAGGGTGGGGGAATTTTCGACCGTCATTTGCCTCTTAGGTGGGGGAATTTTAGGCTATCAAAATCAGGTGTCGTCCCGATCAGATTGTCCGGATGCCTAAAACGCTCTAGGAGGGCCATGGCAAGAGGAGTGAGCTCCGAGCCTCGCCTCCACCATGGCTGCCTCCGGCTCGTTTCGATAGCAAAAGAACTTGACATAGCGGCTATGACTCGCTAAATATATACACTATATAGTGGCACCTTAAAGTACTACCGTATTTTATCGCCTGGTGCTATACAACGTCGAATAGTCAAAGAGGATGAGTAGTGTGCGTTTTTCCCGGGCACCCATATCGATGGAACGAATCTCAGAAGAAGAAAAAGAGGGATGACAGGAGACAGGCTCCATCCATTTGACCGGCTGGTTCCTTGGAGCTGCAAAGACAGCAGCCCCTCAGGGCCTGTCCGAAAGGATTTTATAACATGGCCGCCGATTGCGGCTGTAACCGACGATCGGGCCAAGGACCTTGTGCACATTTGCCTTGTGGATGCCATTGAGCTTCCGACTCCAAAGTCGTTGACTCCCGCTGTTTCCGCGGCAGGTTCCCGCGCCTTGAAGAACGGAATCAGGAGGACGAAGAATGCCCGTCGATCTGGATGAGTGCCCCTGTTCGGGGAAGAATATGAGTACGCTGTTGGCGCCGTGGATTCTCCTGACTCTTTACCGCCACGAAGGGACCCATGGATATGAAATCCAGAAGATGATCCAGCAAAGGCTCTGCGAGCTGGGCCTGGGATCGAATATTGCCGGACTCTATCGCCACCTGAAGATGCTTGAAAAGCGCGGGTTGGTCAAGCCCATCTGGGATACCGGCGAGACGGGACCGGCGAGGCGCACCTTTTTTCTCACCGAGGCCGGCAAGGAGTGTCTTGCTCGATGGATGAAAACCCTGAGCATTCAGATGTCCCTGATCGGCAAATTGTTGGACGAAGCCAACCGGACCTTTCTCCCGCTTACGAGTTCAGCTGATATTGCCCATAAGGATGATCTATGAGTGTAAACTCGAAACATGCAGGTGTGGATCAGAACCGCCGCGAGCGATTCCCCTGGCGCCGCCTGCTCTTTGATAAGACCCCGATCTATCTCGGTGAGAACGAGCCGAATTGGTTCGTGCCGAACACTGCCGGCGATCGGGTGCTCATGGGGATTGCACAGGGCGGGACACCCGATGGCGATCACAACACCTTTAAGTTTCTGTCGCGATTACCCCTGAACAAGCCTTTAGATTATGCGGGAAGATACTCGGTATTGGATCTTGAACGAATCGGTGAGCTCTGGTTTCATCTGACCAATCGCTGCAACATGTCGTGCGCGCACTGCCTGTTCTCGTGCTCTCCGGCTGGCCATTCGGAGCTGCCCGCCGAACGGCTGCAAGCCATCGCAAACGAGGCTTACGGGACGGGTTGCAGGTTGTTTGCGCTGACGGGCGGCGAGCCTCTCGTTCACCCTCAAATCAGAGAAATCGTAAGGCAGCTTCTCGATCTCCAAGGGAGCCACGTTGCACTTCTCACCAACGGCCTGGAGCTGGTGCCGTTTCTCGATCACCTGCGACCGGACCCCACCTGTTTCCATTGTCAAATCAGTCTGGACGGATTGGGGGAGACCCATGACCGGCTTCGCGGCCGCGGCAGCTTTGAAAGGCTTTCAACAACCTTGAGGCTCCTGAAGTCTCAAGGCATGCCGTACACTCTTTCCATGTGCGTCACGGCCCGGAACGTCCATGAAATGGCGCCGTTGATCGACTTTGCAGGGAGCGTCGGAGCCGCCAACGTCCATTTCATGTGGTATTTCGTGAGCGGCCGCGGCACCAAAGAGCTCTTTGCCCCCATCGAGACCATCTTTGAGAATCTCCGGAGCGCTGCGGAGCGTGCGAAGCAATACAATATTACCATCGACAATCTCGAAGCGCTCAAAACCCAGATTTTCGCTCCCGCGGGGACCATTCACGATGGAGGAACGGCCGGCTGGGAATCGCTGGCGGTCGGCCCGGACGGGCTACTGTATCCTTCGGCCGCTCTGGTGGGCCGGCAAGAGCTGGCAAGCAGCCTCGATGGAGGTCTCAAGCACGCCTGGCACCACAGCCCCGTTTTGATGTCTATACGCCAAAGCTCGGCCGGCAGCCAAGGCTCTCCTTTCCGTTTCCTGTTGGGGGGCGGAGACATCGACCACAGCTACCTCCACAACAAGAGCTTCCTCGGCGATGATCCCTACCACTCCCTTTATGAGAGGATGGCTCTATGGCTCATAAGCAATGAGGCCTCAGGACAAGAACAGCGGCCTGAGCCGGGGCTGCTGCTTCGCATGGGCGAAGTCCTGCACAGCTGCGGCGCGCACGGCAAGGTGGCGCTGGTCCATTCCAACTGCCTCCTTGCCACCGCGCAGAAAGACAGCCTCACGATTGTCAAGGAATTCTATTCAGGGGCCGGAGGCGATAAGAAAGAGCATATCTTGAACCCCGTGAGCTACGATCTCTCCTTGATCGACCATATTCCTCGCCAGTATCGGTTTCGAGGCTATGGCTGTGGCAGCCCGGTGCTGGACGCAGCCATCCATGAAGGTGAGAAGATAGTGGATCTCGGGTGCGGCAGTGGGGTCGAATGCTTCATTGCCGCGCGTTTGACCGGCAGAGCCGGAATGGTGACCGGAATCGATATGCTCGATGACATGCTTGATCTGTCCCGGAAGGGTATGGTCAAAGTTGAGAAGGCCCTTGGCTACAAGAACCTCGAGTTCAAGAAAGGGTACCTGGAGCAGCTCCCGCTGGAAAGCGATTCGGCCGATGTGGTGATTTCAAACTGCGTCATGAACCTCTCCGTCAACAAGCGCCGCGCTTATGGCGAAATCTACAGGGTTCTTCGTTCCGGGGGGAGGCTCGTGATTTCCGATGTCGTTTGCGAAACCGAGCCCGACCCCGCTATCCGAAACGATGAATCCCTGCGGGGGGAATGCATCGCGGGGGCGTTGACCGAATCGCATTTGATGGCAATCCTCGAGGAAACAGGCTTCGAGAACGTGCTGTTGATCAAAAGGTTCCCTTATCGAACGGTTCGCGGCCACCATTTCTTTTCTCTGACCTATTCGGCATTCAAACCCCAGAGATCTGAACGAATCAAGGTGATGTACAGGGGGCCGTTGCCATACCTGGTGACTGAGAGCGGCGATCTGCTTTTGAAGGGGATTGTCGGGCATATGGAGCGCCATCAGGCGAATTCCCTGGGAGAGCAGGTCTTTCAACTGGATGAGCCAGGCAACGTCACGAACATAGCGGCGGAAAACAGTTGCTGTTGCTATACCGCTCCCGAGGATACCGCTCCCCCGGATAGCGCTGCGCTTCAAACCCCGAATCGGCTCTTGACGCCCTCCGCAGCCGCGAAGCAACCGTCCGGCTGCATGGTGTGCGGAGCGCCTCTGGTCTATACGGTACGGGAAATGGAGCATCGATGCTCCTTCTGCGGGATGGTCTTCTCATCCAACAGCGCCTGCGGGCACGGACATTATGTCTGCGACCGCTGCCATGCCGAAGACGCCGTGGAGATCATCCGCCATATTTGCCTCCATACCGAAGAAACCGACATGATCAAGCTCTTCGAGCAAATCCGGCTCCATCCGGCCGTTCCCATGCACGGTCCCGAGCACCATCCCCTGGTTGCAGCCGTTATTCTGGCCACCTATAGAAACTTGGGCGGCGACGTCGGGGCGGAGACTCTCTTATCCGCCATTTCGCGAGGCATGAACATCGCCGGGGGAGCGTGCGCCTTCTGGGGGGTATGCGGAGCAGCGGCGGGTGTGGGAATCGCTTTCAGTTTGCTGTTGCAGGCCACTCCCGTCAAGGCAAAAGAACGCAAGATGGTTCAAAGCGTCACTCAATCTGTGCTCAACGACATTGCAAAACTGAAGGCCGCGCGCTGCTGCCAGAGGGACGGGTGGATAGCGCTGACGAAATGTGCCGAGTTGTCCAAAGAGATATTGCCCATCGGCCTGAAGGCTGATCATGAGCTGGTCTGCCGTCAGGCGAACCGCAACGCCGAGTGCCTTGGGAAAGCATGTCGCCTGTATCCCAAGGATTGATGGAGCTGTTTGTGTTGAATCTGCCGTATGGAAAGAGGAAGATCACTTTGGGGATTGTTGCCGCAATGTTAACACCTGGACGGACCGATGTGACGAAGAGAAATGGAGGCGGACGACTTGTCCGCCCAGCTTATTCCCTTGCGGCATGGGTGTTCGGGATCGGTCTCTGGCAGATCGTCGCCTGGGTGGTAACGGCCGCACGCGGCGTGCCCTTCCCGACTCCCCTTGAATGCGCCCTGGGACTATGGAATCTGCTTGGAGGTTCGCCGTTCCTGGATCATAGCATCTATCATCATGTTTCTGTCAGCCTCATGCGCTGGATGGAGGGTTTCTGCCTAGGGCTGAGTGGAGGACTGGTCTACGCGCTCGTCGCCGGGTGGGCCCCGTCTTTGAGAAATGTGACGATGCCGACGGTTGAGGTTCTGCAGCTCATTCCGGGGCTCGCCTGGATTCCTGTAGCCATCCTCCTCTTCGGCTTGAACCACACTGCAACGGTGGCGTTGATCGCCCTCACGGCATTCCCCGCCGTGGCCATCGCCGGCGTAATGGGCGTGCGCAGCGTCGATATGCGCTACGTGAGAGCCGGCCGCATGTGTGGAGCCGGTCCCGTGACTCTCTTCGCCACCGTCTTTCTTCCCGGCGCCTTGCCGCATATCTTGAGCGGTCTGCGCATCGCCCTGGGGGCAGCATGGCGAGTTCTGGTAGCGGCCGAAATGATTGTCGGGTCCGGTGACGGGCTCGGCTATGCCGTCATTCAATCGCGATGGACAATGGATTATGTGTCGGCGTTTGTCTGCATTGCGATCATCGCCGCTCTGGGGCTGGGGCTGGAGCGCCTGGTGCTGACGCCGCTCGAACGGCGCACCGTCGGATGCTGGGAGGTAAGAGATGAGCACTGAAATCGCATTCGAACTGCGACAGGTGCGGAAAGTATTCCCCGGCCGGGGGGGACGCCGGGATGCCGTTGTGGCCCTAGATCGACTCGACCTTGTGGTAGGCGTGGGGGAATTCGTGGCCGTAGTGGGGCCCAGCGGGTGCGGCAAGACGACGCTCATTGACCTCATTGCCGGTTTCACCCGTCCCACCGAAGGGAGTATAACAGCCGGCGGACAGCCGGTGCGCTCGCCGGGGCCCGACCGCGTTGTAGTATTCCAGGACCACGCCGTATTTCCCTGGTACACCGCTTTGGAAAATGTAGCCTATGGACTGCGCCGGCAGGGGATGGGACGAGACCGGGCCCGGCAATGCGCCCGCGAGGCCCTGAACCGGATGGGACTGGGCAAGTTCGTACACGCCTATCCGGGGACCCTTTCCGGGGGGATGCGGCAGCGGGTGGCGCTGGCGCGGGCCTTGGTTTTGAAACCCGATATCTTGTTGCTGGACGAACCTTTCGCCGCTCTGGACGCCGTCACCCGCGTCCGATTGCAGGATGAGCTGGTGATGCTTTGGCAGGACTGCGGCTGGACAGTGCTCTTCGTGACGCACAACCTGGCCGAGGCCATCTACCTGGCCGACCGTGTCGTTGTGCTCGACCGGCCGCCGACGGGATTGCGCAAAATCAAACCCATAGTCCTGCCGCGTCCGCGCCGCCGCAGCGATGCAAGGCTGGGAGAACACGCCGAACATCTGAAAGTGCTCATGGGCGGCTGCTTTGATAACGCTGACAGTGAGGAGAGTGTTTCTGCTCAACACGATAATTTGGGGTGATGCCGTGAATTCCAAAAAGATGCATGCTTGTATCGTATACACCGTCCTATTCGCCCTTGCCGTTATTATGGCGAAGGGATTTGTCGAAGAATGCCGCGCCGGCGACAGTCCCATCGTCTGTCGACTCGCCTATACTCCAAAAGGGTATTATGCGCCACAGTTCCTCGCATTCCGAAAGGGCTGGTTCGCGGTGGACGGTGTGACCATCCAGGAAGTCAAACTGGGGATGAGCGCCGGCATCGCCGCAGCCGAAGCTCTGGTGAGCGGCAGCGCCGATGTGGCGGTCATGGGCGACGTGCCCACCCTCATTGCCCTTGCAAGCCCTCGCAGTTGCGTTCTCGTTGCGGCTTACGGCGGCGGAGAGCGGATGCATTCCATCGTCGTCGCCGGGGAATCGACCATCACCAAACCGTCCGATCTGGCGGGAAAACGTCTCGGCGTTCAGTTCGGATCCAGCACCCACGGTGCCGTATATCTTTATCTGGAACATTCCGGCGTTGATCCGGCGACTGTACATTTAGTCAATCTGCCGCAGAAAGACCTCATTGAAGCGCTCATCAGCGGATCCATCGATGCGCTTGCCGCATCGGAACCCACGCCTACCCTTGCACAGAGCAAGGTTCCCGGCGCGCGGGAGCTTGCATGTCTGTCGGGCCTGGGCAATGACTATCCCCTGCTCATCGTTGCATCGAGTGCTTTTGCCGCCGCCCATCCCGAAGCCGTCCGAGCCGTTGTCGCCGGCACACGTAAGGCCGTCGAATGGATTAATGCCGATCCGGATGCGGCTGCAATGGAGACGGCTGCCGTCACCGGCGCCCCTGCCTCTCTGGAAGCCGCCATGTTCCGGAAGATGGAATGGCGAGTCCGACTGGACGAGAAGACGATCGAGAGCATGACTATGACGGCTGAATTCCTACATCGCATTGGAAAGCTAAAGGAAGTGCCCGATGTGAAAGCGCTTTCGAGACAGGATTTGGAGCAACCCTAACGGATGGGCTGTTCATGATTTCGGAGTGCAATAGCTTTCGCCATTGGGTGCGGCTCTTTTAAAGCGACGGTCAAACTGGGAAGGCTGTCTTTCTGCTTTTGGTCACGCTTCATTTGTCGTGGATTTTCTTGGCCGGCGCCCAGGAAATCAAGAAAAGTCTCCTCTTTGCGTTCACCAATCCGGCCAATCAGAAGACGGCTCTACTGGCCAGCAGCCTGGACATGTGCGGAACCAGGCCCTGACTTCCCATAAAAGGCAGTGCCCCGAGCACTGCAACCCCCTTTGCCCGGAGTGGAATGCATTAGGCCCTTATACATTTCTTGTATCTATATCTGAACGGTTATCATCAGGCTTCATTCCGTTGGTTATGAAGTCAAAAACGAACGGCTCGATCTGCTCGTAGTTGTATTTTGCGTTTATCATTGTTCTCAAGCACATGATTTCGACGATGCCGGTCAGCGTATATGCTGTGAGATCAGGGTCGACGTTTCTGAATAGGCCTGTCTCGATTCCTTTTTCTATATCCCGGATGACGGGCTGTGTAAGAGCATGATAGGCCTTCTTGATCTTCTCGTGGGGCCACTGGTCTTCTCCAACCATTTCAGCACGCAACTGGTTCAGGATTTCATTATACTTCGAGTAGTTTTGGTAGAAGATCCTGCCCCGTATCAACAGCCTTTTGAGGATGTTCTCCTCCTCCTTCAGGGCTTCCCTGGCATCACCAATGATGGCCCGTATCACCGCATCCACGACATCGACGAAGAGCGCCTTCTTATCTTCAAAGTAAATGTAGAACGTGCCGGTCGAGATGCCCAAGGTGGCAGTTATGTCTCTTATTTTGACACCATGGTAGCCTTTTTCAGAGAAAACCTTAATGGCCGCATTGACAATCTCCTGCCTTCTTTTGTCTTTTGCTTTGGTGGTGGTGACAATCTCTCTGGCCGCGGATTCGGGTGAATCCCTGTGCTCGCCCTCTCTTTCCTCCAGTTCTGCTAAACTCTCTTTGAGGAACGATAGCGACACCCGGCCTTCAATCTTGATTTTTTGAATGTTTTTAAGCCTTTTGAGATGACTCTCGTCGTAGTAGGCCATCGTTCGGCCGGTCTTTACAGGCGGATGAAGCAAGCCGTGTCTCACGTAGAAGTGTATGGTCGTCCTTGGAACGTCTGCTCTCTTTTCCAGTTCGTTAATCCGCATGAATCCTTTTTCGTTCATCACTTGTTCTCCATCCAACAGACCGTAGCTTTATAGGTAAGGAAACGCCGATCACTCAGCGTACGCGGATCGGCCGACCGAACCAGGATCAGCAGCCCAGTAGTATCTCGTAATATTCATGACTTATTCCTGTTCGCTCCATTTGCACTATTCCGCCACTATCCTTTGACAGCCACCAGACTGTTTAGCAAGCACAGCAATGAATGTTCATTCATAGATGTATAGATTAGTGGAGGTGACCGGAGATGTCAAGCACCCCAAATGGGGCATGACCAGCTTCCTTCTCTAATCATCCCTGTTGCCGACTCTATAGACTATAAATCTATAGAGTAAGCACATCTCGTTACCTGCCTGGAGCGGCTTATCCTGCTGAACGCTGTTTCTTGTAAAAAATATAGTAACTATAATGAATACTTACGTCGGTTCATTCGATCTTGCACTGTAGAGTGTTTATCCGTTGACAGCCATAAAACTATTGAGTATGTCTAGTCACGAATGTTCGTTCTAACTATGTAGATCGTTTCGGATGAGGATTGTAGCAGCATCCTGCAGAGCTGAGCCAATGGGGTTCCCGAAACACAGGCATGGTGCAACTAACAAAGCTTCAGCTGCGAAAAAGGGGTAAAGATGAGCAAGAGCAAAATCGCGATCGTCGGGATTGGAGAAGTTCCCACGGGAATCTATCCCCAGAGGTTACCATGGGAAATCATTTACGAGACCTGCACGCAAGCGGTGCAGGATTCGGGGCTGGACAAGAACGACATTGAAGCGGTCGTCACAGTCGCGCCGCAGGCGCAGGCCAGGCTGAGCGCTGAAATCTCCTTCGGAAAGATTCCCGAAGAGTTGGGACTCAAAGGCTGCAAAGACGTCTGCATCTGCAACGCGGGAGGCGCCTCCACTTCCAACTGCATTCGCCTCGCCGAGCATTTGATCGATACCGGGGCTGCACGTACAGTCCTTATCCCTCACGTCACGGTCCACTCCTGC
Organism: Desulforhabdus amnigena; assembly: GCF_027925305.1. NCBI lineage: Bacteria > Pseudomonadati > Thermodesulfobacteriota > Syntrophobacteria > Syntrophobacterales > Syntrophobacteraceae > Desulforhabdus > Desulforhabdus amnigena. Next base: position 566,697 of record NZ_BSDR01000001.1, read on the forward strand.
ATCCAGCAGGACGAGCTGATCGAGTTCTTCGCCCAGGCCGGCATGGACCTCCAGTGGGAGTATCCTTTCGGAACGACCTACAATGCCATCATCGCCATGCTGACCCGGCGCTATATGCATGAATCGGGCGCCACCCCGGAAGAGATGGCCGCGATTGTCGTGTCGATGCGCAAGTGGGCCGCCCTCGATCCGAATTCCATGTTCTTCAACAAGAAAGTCCCCTCCATAGAAGAAATCCTCGCATCCCCCATGGTTGCGGACCCGCTCCACAAAAGGGAGTGCAACATGCTGGCCGACGGCGGCGCCGCTATGGTGGTGACCTCGGCCGAGCTTGCACCGAAAGTGACTGCGACCCCTGTCTACAAGCTTGGCGAAGGCTCTGTCTTTTTCACAGCATGCCCCGTGCTCAGAGATAACGACATGATGATTCGCGGCTTCAGGGATTCCGCGGCAAAAGCCCTCTCCGAAGCCGGCCTCACCAAAGAAGACATCGATATCTGGAACATCTACCTGGCCTATCCGGTGGGCCACCCGCTCATGATGGAAGCCCTCGGGCTCTGTGAGCCGGGCCAGGGATGCAAGCCCTTTATGGAAGGCAGCACGTCGCCCGGGGGAAAAATGCCCTGGTCCACCATAGGCGACGCCATTGGACGGGGACACACCGGCTCCGGTGTCAGCACCGCGACCTACGTGGACACCGCCCGCCAGCTCATGGGCAAAGCCGGAAGCCGCCAAGTGCAGGGAGCCCGGTTCGTCTTTCAGAATACGTCCGGGGGATCCGGCATGAACAACATCGCTACCGTATGGGGAAAGGAGCTGATATGACAGAACAATACACCAAACCGATTCCTGTGGTCCAACCCTGGAGCGAAGCGTTCTGGAAGGCGACCAAAAAGCACACTCTTCTGATCCAAAAGTGCGAGACGTGCGAAAGCCTGATTTTCTATCCGAGGAAGCGCTGCCCCGACTGCTGGTCGTCCGAACTGGGATGGCAGGAAGCCTCCGGCCGGGGCAAAGTGTACACCTTCACCGTGGTCAGAGACATGGTCGAGACCAAATTCATGCCCGACCTTCCCTATGTACTGGCCATGGTGGAGCTCGATGAATCCATCCGCATGATGACCCGGATCGTCGAGTGCGATCCCGCTGTGGTCAAAATCGGCATGGAAGTCGAAGTGGTTTTCGAGGACATCACGGAGCAGCATGCCTTGCCCCTTTTCAGGCCCGTGGATGAGAGCCTGAGAATCGCTCCGAAGGATAGCGGGCAGGCCGCCAAGGATTCCGAGCCCACCCTCTTCATGAGCCCCGACGATTACCAGACGATTCTCTACGAGGTCAGCGGACCGAATGGTGCGGTATGCCGCATCACGTTGAACCGGCCCGAGAAGAGGAATTCCATCAACAGGCGCATGGCTGTGGAGCTGCGAGATGCCTTCCGAAGAGTCAGGGAAGACCGGGCTGTCGGCATCGTGGTTCTTTCTGGTGCTGGCGGGCAGGCCTTTTGCTCGGGTGGAGACCTGGATGTTTTCCCATCCCTGACCGAGCATCAAACGTGCCTCAACTGGCTTGCCCACGAAGGCCTTGATGTGCAGAAGGCCATCACGGACTGCGAAAAAGTGGTCATCGCCAAAATTGACGGCCACTGCCTGGCCGGCGGGCTCGAGCTTGCCCTGTGCTGCGACCTGCTCTACGCCAAGGAATCGGCCAAGATGGGCCTTACGGAGATCAATATGGGGATTCTCCCCGGATGGGGTGGAACGGCCAGAATCGTTCGAAGCATGCCGATCTTTCGCGCTCGGGAAATTCTCTACAGCGGCCGCAAGGATTATACGGCTCGCGAGATGTTTGAAATGGGTCTTCTCACACGGGTTTTCAAGGACGAGGAATTCGAGGAGCAATTCGATAAGGCCGTCGCCCTGCTCGCTGCCAAGAAGCCGATCGCTCTGCGGATGGGCAAGGAGATCATGGCCAAGTCGGCCGATGGAGGCAGCATTGATGCGGCTCTCGCGGTCGAGCGAAACGGCATCCAATGGCTGACCTACGCCCCGGACGTCCAGGCCATGATGGATCAATTCCGCAAGAGTGTGAAGAGCTAGAGGGGGACGGCAATGGATTTCAATTTCAGTGAAGAACAAGAGATGTTGCGCGAAACCATCCAGAAGTTCTGCCGCAATGAGTTGAGCAAAGAAAAAGTGCGCTGGATGGATGAAAACTGCAATTTCGTCCCGGATGACATCTGGAACGGACTGGTGGATCTCGGGGTGCACGGCCTTTGCATTCCCGAGCAGTATGGCGGACTCGGGCAGGGGCACGTCGATCAGATGGTTGTGATGGAAGAGCTGGCTACGGCTTCGGCTGCCGTCGCGCTCGGCGTCGGAGCGACCCTGTCGTTTGGGGCCACTCCCCTCGTGCACTTGGGGACGGAGGAGCAGAAAGAGCGCCACCTGCCCCGCATTGCGCAGGGCAGCGAGAAATGGGCCATGGCCTTGACCGAGCCGGAGGGGGGCACGGACATTCTGGGCGCGATGCGCACCCGGGCCGAGGACAAGGGAGATCACTGGCTGCTAAACGGCCGCAAGATCTTCATTACCGGCGCTCACGTGGCCGACTACATCATGACCGTCGCCATCACCGATCCCGAAGCGAAGCGAGCCAACGGATTGAGCGTCTTTATCGTCCCGCGCGAAACCGCAGGACTTGAAACCCGCCTCATCCCCAAACTGGGCTGCCACGCCTGCGGAGCAAACTTCGTCTACTACGACGATGTGCGCATCCCCAAGGAAAACCTGCTCGGCACGCTCAATGACGGCTGGCGGGGGCTGCTCAATGTCCTCAATCCCGAGCGCATAGGCACTGCCGTCCTGAGCCTTGGAGTCGCCAAGGCAGCTTTCAGAGATGCCTTCGAGTACGCCAAGGAGCGCAACGCCTTCGGGGGCCCCATCGCCCGTTTCCAAAGCCTTCAGCACTATCTGGCCGATATCGCCATCGAAATCGAAAACGCACGAAACCTCGTCTACAAGTGCGCCTGGCTCGCCGATCAGGGAAAGCCCATGCACATCGAGGCCTGCATGGCAAAGATCGTCGCCGCACGGGCCTCCGAGAAGGCTGCGATCTGGGGCATGGAGATCCTGGGCGGGTACGGCTACACCATGGAATACGACATGCAGCGATATTTTAGAGATTACAAGCAGATGGTCTTCTCGCCCATCTCCGATGAGATGGCAAAGAACATGATCATGCAGTTCATGGGCTACCCGAAGAGCTGGTGACAAGGAGGCATGAAATGTACACACTGGGCGACATTCCACGCTGTTCGGCCAGGAGTTTTCCCACTCGAACCGCAATTTCCTTCGAAGGAACGTCCCTGACCTACGCCGAGCTGAATCAGCGCGTGAACCGGCTCTGTAACTCACTGAGAGTTCAAGGTATCGGCAAAGAGGACCGCTTGGCAGTTCTTTCCGAAAACACTTACAAGTACCTTGAAATCTACTTTGCGGCCGGAAAGCTCGGCATAAGCGTCACTCCGCTCAACTTTCGGCTGGCCGACCCCGAGATCATCCATATCATCAATGATTCTGAGTCCACCGTGCTCTTTGCAGGCGACGGTTATGAAGAGCGAGCCATGCAAATGGCCGGCAGCCTTCCCGGTATCAGGCAATGGATTGCCATGGATAACCGGGCCGCGGGTTTTGACTTTTACGAAGATCTCCTTGCCAGTGCATCCGTAGATGAGCCAGAGAGCGATACGAACGAAGAAGACATGGCGATCCTGATGTATACCGGCGGCACTACCGGTCTTCCCAAGGGAGTCATGATGACCCACCGGGCACTCGTGACCGGATTTATCAGTACTGCATTGACCTTCTCTTTCTCGAAGCAGGACATCACCTGCTTCGTCCTGCCGCTTTTTCATGTCTCCTTCTGGCCCGCCTTCGCCCATTTGCTGGTCGGGGGCAAGGTGGTCATCATGCGGAGGCCCGAGGTCGCGGGAGTTCTCGAGCTGATCCAGGACCAAAGATGCACTCACATCAACGCCGTGCCGACGCTCTACAACTGGATGCTCCAATTGGTCCATCAGGGCGCCTACGATCTTTCCAGCCTCAGGATCATGACCTATGCCGGAAGCCCCTTTCCCCCCGAACTGCTCAAGAAGTGCATTGAGCGGTTTGGTCCCATCTTCATGCAGGCCTATGGCATGACCGAGTGCATCGGGGGTACGAGCTTATCCATGGAAGACCATTGCCTCGAGGGCGAGCGTTCTCGGCTTCTGGCCAGTGCCGGCAGGCCGATTATCGGAGTGGACGTGGCGGTAACCGGAACCGATGACAAGCCGCTTCCGCCCGGCGAAATAGGTGAAATCATCCTTCGCGGCAAGTGCGTCATGAAGGGCTACTGGAAGAACCCCGACCTCACCGCCGAGACGCTGCGGGGCGGTTGGTATCACACGGGCGATATGGGCTACCTGGACAAGGATGGATACCTGTTTCTCGTTGACCGCAAGGCCGACATGATCGTGACTGGGGGGGAAAACGTCTACCCCAAGGAGGTGGAGGACGTTCTCTATCAGCACCCCGCAGTATCGATGGCCGCCGTGGTGTCGGCACCGGATGAAAAGTGGGGCGAGCGGGTTCAGGCGGTGGTGGTGCTCAAACCGGACCAGAAGGTCAATGAAGAGGAACTCATCGCCCACTGCAAGAGCCTGCTGGCAGGGTATAAATGCCCAAAAGCCATAGACTTTCGGGACTCCCTGCCCACAACGGCCGTCGGCAAGATCCTCCGCAAGGACATCAAGAAGACGTTCTGGCAGGGGTATGAACGCACCATCAACTAATGGGGAAATAGCCATGAGTGCAGAATTCAAAAAGGACCCTTTCTTCAAAATAGACCCGGAGCCTCATTTGGTCGGCAATATGGAGCATGTGATCCATTTCCCTGGCGTTCAGATGTGGTGGAGGGCTATTGAGGGGATCCGTCGCCCCCTGCTTTCGGGCATACCGCAGGAGGCTTTGATGGGTATTGAGCCGTGGGAGATGGAGAAAAGTGCGGACCCAGCCAAATTGATCGAGGCGATGGACAAGTACGGAGTGGACGTAGCTTGTCTTTTGCCGGAGTCCATGATGGACACCACGGGCTACACAAGCAGGTGGTGCACCAATGGAGAGATGGCCAAGATCGTCGAGACCCATCCCGACCGGTTCATGTATCAGCCCAACCTCTCGCCGATAAAGCACAAAGGTTTGAAGAACACCATCTGGGAGCTCGAGTATTGGGTCAAGGAAAAGGGAGCCAGGATCTTCAAATACTACCCGCCCGAGGACACCTACATCAACGATGAAGAGCTTTGGCCTTTTTATGCAAAAGCCGAAGAGCTGGGAATCGTGCTCGATATACACACCGGTTTCTCCTGGGTTCCTCCCGGAAAAAGCAAGTACGCTCTTCCCATCTATCTCGATGATGTGGCCAGGGACTTCCCCGAGCTCAAAATCAACGCCTTCCATATGGGCTATCCCTATTGCGACGATCTCAACATGGTGGCCATGGGCCATCCTAACGTACACTTGTGCCTGAGCCTGCTGGTTCCCTGGGCCCTCGGCGCTCCCAGGAAATTTGCCACAATCATTGGAGAAGCCCTGCGGTGGGTTGGACCGGACAGGATTATCTGGGGCACCGATTACGCCGGGTTCGGTGTCCAGATACGCTGTGCCGTCATGGGACTGCAGACCTTCCAGATTCCCGAGGATATGCAGAGGGATTACGGCTATCCGGCTATTACCGATGAGGACAGGGCCAAAATGTTCGGAAGCAACCTCGGGAGGCTTCTGGGAATCGATACATCCAGGAGAAGAGCCGCAGGGGAATGATGAATACGGAATGATGAATGATGAACAAAGGAGAGAAAAATGAGCTTCGATAGACTGTTTGAACCAATCGAGATCGGCGATGTAAAGATCAAGAACCGCATTGCCATGGCCCCCATGAACCCCGGAATGTCGGCTCCCAATGGCTACCACGGCGACGCAAACCTGGCATGGTATGCCATGCGGGCCCGAGGAGGCTTCGGGTTGATCATCACCGAGTGCTGCGTGATGAATCCCTATCGCTGGAACGGCTCGGAGGTATTGAATCCTGCACTCTTTACCGATTACCGCTACTACCGCTATCACAGTGAAACCGTCAAACTGGTGCACCAGTACAACGGCTGCAAAATCTTCATGCAGCTCAGCCCGGGGTGGGGCAGGCAGGGTCACCCGCACGTGCAATCCCCCGACTGCCCCGCTGGCTCTCCATCGGCCATTCCCTATGAAATGGACATGAGGACCTTCACAAAGGGGTGGGAGAAGCAGTTCAAATCGGCCTATCCAAAACTCAAGGAACTGATGCCTGATTTCGACGTCATCCGAAACATGAGCGATGAGGAGTATGAGGCTTTCAAGTCCGCAGGCATGGAGATCCTCATGAAAGCGGCTCCCGACCTGTTCCATCTCATCCATGGGGATACCCCTCGCGAACTGACGATTCCGGAAATAGTCGATCTTGAGGAACGGTTCGCCGTTCAAGCCCTTGCGGCCTTCAAGCTGGGCTACGACGGCGTGGAAGTTCACTCTCCACACGGATACCTGATCCACTCTTTCCTGTCACCACGCTCGAACAGGCGCCACGACCAGTATGGGGGAAGCCTGGAAAACCGCGCACGATTTCTTCTGAACATCATTGAGAAGACCAGGAAGCTCATTGGACCCGACAAGGCTTTTGGGGTCAGGCTCTCAGGCGATGAGCTGATGCCGGGAGGAATCGATCATGAAGAGATGAAGCAGGTGGTCGGCTGGTGTCGGGACGCCGGGGCAAACTTCTTCAATATTTCGCAGGGCTCCTATGAGAATCCCGGAGTGTCCTTTGCTCCTGACGGTGAGAATGACTTCACCCGATGGGCGCCCGGCTTCAAGGAGGCTTCTGGCGGCCTTCCGGTGATCACCCCCAACTTTATTAATCCCGAAGTTGCCGAAAATGCGATCAAAACGGGACATACCGATCTCATCTCCCTGGGGCGTCAGTCCATTGCCGATCCCTTTTGGCCCAGTAAGGTAAAGGAAGACCGCGTGGATGACATTGTCAAATGCATACGATGCCAGCGTTGTTACATGAACCTGATAACGTGCCAGTGGATGGATTGCACAGTGAACCCCACGGCGGGCAGAGAGAAGCTCTACCCCGAGCTCTGGCTCGATACACCCGAGATAGAAAAGAAGATCGGCAGATTCAAGCAAAAGGCGCAGGGCTTGCCCCAAATTTAAGCTCCTGAGCAGAAGTTCTCTGGCATGTGGAACACGAACCAATGGTTCGTGCTGATGCATAGAAGCACGAACGGGAGAAGTGCCACCCGATCACCGCAATACCTCGTCCCCGGCAATTCCCGTTCACCCTTTCTATAGATCAGGGTGAACGGGTTGGGTGGTACATGGCAAGGGCAAGAAAATTTTGCTCTGGTGCTTAACACCCATTGGGGCTGAGTGGCAAGATTCGTCAGCCTGCCCATGGCTATAACCTGATATATCCACAACCATGCAGCGCCGTAGGGTGGTGGAGCGAAGCGCAACCAAACGCAGGCCTTTCCTGATAGTTTACGCTCCACTCAAGTTCCAGGCCGACATGGGTATCCTGCTTTCCTTCATGTTCCTGTGGAATATGCTCGGCACTCTGATCCTTCTGCCGGCCCCTGCTCGATTCATGCTGGTAGTCAAGGAAAAAGCTCCATTAGACTGCCTGACTAAAGATTGGAAGTACTAAAGCTAAGCAACGAGGTACAAATGAATAAATTGCTTTGGAAACCTGCCGAAGAACGTATCAGAAGCACGAATATGCATCAGTTCATGGATTATGTTAAGGATCAATATCAAATCCCTTTGCATAGCTACGATGACCTCTACCGGTGGTCGATAACCGATATCTCGCATTTTTGGGAAGCAGTCTGGAACTATGCGGGTGTTATACACAGCCGTCCCTTTGATCGAGTCGTCGATGATGCTCAAAAGTTGCCCGGTGCCAGGTGGTTTGAGGGTGCACGGCTCAATTTTGCCGAAAACCTGCTCAGATATCGGGATGACCGGCTCGCTCTGAGCTTCAAGGGTGAAACCCATGCCATCGTGAGTATCACCTATGCGGAGCTCTATGATAAGGTCGCTCGCCTTGCCTGTTCTTTGCGCACTGTCGGAATCAAACCTGGCGATCGCATCGCCGGCTTCATGCCGAATATGATTGAAACAGTCATTGCGATGCTGGCCTCAACCAGCATCGGAGCGATATGGTCCTCATGTTCTCCGGATTTCGGTTCCAGCGGTTTGCTTGACCGCTTTGGGCAAATCGGACCACGGATCCTTTTTACCGCCAACGGATACAGTTATGGTGGCAAGAAGTTCGATTCCCTGGCGACTATTGGTGAAATAGCCAAACAGCTGCCGACCGTCGAACACATCATCGTTGTACCCTACACCGATCCCCAACCGGATATTTCCTGTCTTCCCGGCGGAGAACTCTTCGACGATTTTCTCGTTCAGGGAGAAGCTCCTGAACTAGTTTTCGAACAACTGCCTGCGGATCATCCCGTTTACATCATGTACTCTTCGGGAACAACAGGCGTTCCCAAGTGTATTGTGCATGGTGCGGCCGGGACCCTTATCCAGCACCTCAAGGAGTTAAAGCTTCACACCGACGTGAAGCGGGGAGACACCATCTTTTATTACACGACCTGCGGCTGGATGATGTGGAACTGGCTGGTGAATTCTCTTGCCCTGGGTGCCCGCATCCTCCTTTTCGATGGATCTCCTTTCTATCCGGGTCCCGACGTTTTGTGGCAGCTTGCACAGGACGAGAAAGTCTCCATTTTCGGAACGAGTGCCAAGTATCTGGCTGCCATTGAAAAGGCAGGGTCGAAGCCGGGTAAGACTTTCGACCTCTCCTCCCTCAAGGCGGTGCTCTCTACGGGGTCACCCCTTTCCGTGGAGAGTTTCGAGTACGTGTATCGGGAGATCAAGGATGACATCGTTCTCTCTTCCATCTCGGGAGGAACGGACATCCTATCCTGCTTTGCGCTCGGCAACCCGATGGGGCCGGTATATGCGGGGGAGCTGCAATGCCGTGGCCTGGGGATGAAAGTCGAGGCATATAACGATGCCGGAAAGCCGATCATTGGAGAGAAAGGCGAACTGGTATGCACTGCCGCAGCCCCCTCGATGCCGATACGATTCTGGAACGATCCAGAAGGGCAGAAATACCGAAGCGCATATTTCGAATCCTACCCTGGTGCCTGGAGTCATGGCGATTACATCGAGATCACCGAACGGGGCGGTGTGATTGTCTATGGCCGCTCGGATGCAACCCTCAATCCGGGAGGGGTGCGAATCGGCACTGCGGAAATATACCGCCAGGTCGAGACCGTTCCCGAGGTTCTTGATAGCCTGGTGATTGGACAGGACTGGGAAAACGATGTTCGCGTCATCCTTTTCGTCAAGCTTCGGGAAGGATGTGAACTGGATGAGGAACTCCTAAAGCGCATCAAGAACACAATCCGGGAAAACACAACCCCAAGGCATGTTCCTTCAAAAATCATTGCCATTGCCGATATTCCCTACACCCTTAGTGGCAAGAAGGTGGAACTCGCAGTGCGGAATGTCATCCATGGCAAGGAAGTCAAGAACCGTTTCGCACTGGCTAACCCGGAAGCACTGGAACTCTACAACGGCCTTCAAGAATTAATGTCATAAATCGTGAACGGAGATCAGGATTCCCTGTAAGACAACGCTGGCTTACCGAGGATTCGAGGACACAGCCGGGGAACATCTTCGTTCAATAGAATTCGAAAATAGAACTCGGGGTCCGGACTACACATTTGAGAGAACGGTGGGTCTTTGTTCTGTCAATTGTGCAGGACTGACCCTCTTAGAGCCTATCCAAAAACCTACCTCGGCAGCGGACACCCCCCTTTAATTCCCCCCTCAAGGGGGGACCAAGGGGGGTGTCGCAAAGTCCACAGGTGGTTTCTGGATAGGTTCTTAATAGCCGGAGTGATTGGTTATGGGAAAAGTCAAACGAATCGTACGTTCTGCATGCCGCATGTGTCATGGCGTGTGTCAGGTGCTGGTCCACATGGAAGGGGAGCGTGTCGTAAGGATTACTGGAGATCCTGAAAGCCCGATCAGCAGAGGTTACTTATGTCCGAAAGGGGCCGCCTCTCCGGAGCTCCTATACCATCCGGATCGATTGATCTATCCCCTCCGGCGCGCGGGAAAGCGAGGAGAAAACAAGTGGAAGCGTATCTCCTGGGAAGAAGCTCTCGATGAAATCGCCCACCGTTTCGCCGCAATAAAGGCCGAAAGCGGGTCGGAATACGTGGCCATCTGTCAGGGAACCGGCAGGCCGTTGATCGAGTTCACCGTTCGGTTCGCCAACGCCTTTGGGACCCCCAATTTCGTGTCTGTCGGCCACGTATGTTATCTGCCCAGGGTGGCGGCGAGCAAAATCACCATGGGACAGCTTCCGGTCACCGACGTTTACGGATTTGGTGGAAAGGACCCGGAGTGCATGGTGATCTGGGGCTGCAACATCACCCATTCCGGATCGGCGGACGGCATGTGCGGCGGTATGATCGAGAGGGCATTGAAAAGAGCCGGGAAGGTGATCGTCGTTGACCCGAGACGGACCAAGCCGGCAACAGACGCGACGCACTGGCTGCAAATCCGCCCGGGCACGGATGGCGCCCTTGCGCTTGCGTTGATCCATGTAATCATCACCGAAGGCTTGATAGATCAGGATTTCGTTCATCATTACACGGTCGGCTACGAGCAGCTCGCAGAGCACATCAAGCCCTTTACCCCGGAATGGGCGGCTCCCATTACCCGCATTCCCCCCGAAGAAATTCGTGCAGCCGCAAGGACTTATGCAGCTTTATCGCCCGCCTGCATGCTCTGGGGCAGCGCGACGGATGCAAGTGCGTCCAATTACCAGACGGCTCGAAGTCTGCTCATCTTGCGCGCCCTTACCGGCAACATCGACTGCCCCGGAGGCGATGTCCTCTGGGTGCCGCCAAAAGGCGTGCAGCAGAAGTCCATTTTCATGAGCTACGAACAGGATGGTGCTCAGTTCCTTCCCCCGGACAAGATAGGCCGTGCTGTCACCCTGGGGAAATATCCATTGGAGAGATCCATCCATCCGCCGACTTTCTGGAAATCCGTCGTTACCGGAGACCCCTATCGAGTCCGGGCCATGTGGATAGCCGCATGCAACCCGCTTCTGTCCCAAACGCATCCCCTTGTTATCGAAAAAGCGCTGCGGGACCACCTTGAATTCACCGTGGTCTCCGAATTTTTCATGACGCCCACGGCCGCGCTCGCAGACATTGTACTCCCGTCCGCCATGTGGCTCGAGACGGATGATGTGGTGAACCTCCACAAGATTTGGTGTGTGCTTGCACGCAAGAAGGTCGCTCAAATCGGTGAAGTCCGGGATGATCGGGAAGTCATCCTGGCGCTCGCCAAACGCCTCGGCCTGGAAGCTGCTTTTCCCTGGGAAGATTACCGTGCATACCTTGAATGGGTCCTCAGGGACAGCGGAATGACCTTTGATGAATTCAGCGATCGCGGGATACTTCAAGGAGAAATGCGCTACTACAAGTACAAAGTAAATGGATTCGACACACCCTCAGGAAAATTCGAATTCTACAGCAGCATCTCCGAAGCGCTGGGATTATCGCCCCTCCCGCAATACCGTGAACCGGCCCTTTCGCCCCTATCTTCGCCTCAAGCGGCCGAGCAATACCCCCTGATACTGACCACGGGAGCTCGAAGCAGGGTTTTCTTTGTCAGCGAAGGAAGGCAGATAGACTCTCTTCGCAAGGCAAATCCGGATCCCATCGTGGAAGTCCATCCGGCGACTGCGCAAAGCTTGGGGATCGCGGAAGGGGACTGGGTCTGGATTGAAACGATGGAAAACCGGATCAAAATGCGCGCCAAGCTTTTCGACGGCATCGCCCCCGATGTGGTCAGTGCGCAACATGCCTGGTGGTTTCCCGAAGAAGGCCCTCCGGAATACGGGTGGAAGAGATCGAATGTGAATCTTCTCTTTGGCGATACAGCCGGATATGATTTTGAAACCGGATCTGAATGCCTGCGCAGTTCCCTGTGTAAAATCTACAAAGTTGAAATGACGATGAATTCATAATAATGAGATGATGTACACTATCCATTAATGGCAGAGACGGCTCTCAACTTGAACATTCCGGCTGCTTCTCAACTGAGGAAAACAGAAAATACTAAATTGCCGTTTTTGGCTGGGTAAGAATATCATACAGCGGCAGTTTTAGGGAGCGTTGCAAACGTTGCTCAAGGGCCGCCTTCTGCTTCTCGCAAGGCTTAACGCCTTTTTCATAAATGCCGGTCATCAGATTCGCCGTGGCATGATGACCTTCCAGACAACTATCGTATCCATACTGATTCGCAAGGTTGCTGGATCCGCATCGGCGTCCCTGTTCACCTCTCTGACGTTTTCGAAGATCGCGTCGGTGTTCGCCGTTTTTTTGAACCTTGCTCTTTTCAATCGTGCGTAACCGGTAATCGTGGCGCTCCAAAATGTTGGAAATCGTCCACATGGTCGGCAATGCCTCCTCGGACTAGCCTCTTTCCAACAAAGCAGTATATACCGCTTTTGCCGTCATGTTCGTATACAACAGCGTCGTTCGCAAATGGGGATCCTGATTGGCAATGAGGCTCCATGATTTCACGAATATCAGCCAGCAATCTTGGTTCTTTCTCCTCGGACTTGGGCTTTTGCCGTTTAAAGAGGTCATGCAGGCACATTAGCCCCGTTCGCAGTTCATTCATCCCCAATTCGACCATGGATCGTCCCCAGCCAAACACGTCTTCGGCGACACGCTGCTTGCCGTTGAGCAGCGATAGGGCCACATCCGCCATTGCTTGCCGTCGCAGGGGCCAGGGAATCAAGCCAACCAAACGAGAAATTAAGGCCACGACCTGTTCAGAAACCTTGTTTTGCGCTAATATCTATGTCTTCATGCGTAACACATCCTGATGGTGATTTATTTGCATGAAAATATCATAAACGTTAATTTAGTAATTATCCAAGTCCCTTAGAAGTGGAAGGAAAAGAAAACTCGCTGCTCGACCGGGTTTAACTGCTACCATGACAGTTTGTGGACTTTCAAGGTTCCTTTTCCCCGAATTTCATCTGAAGTTCACAGATCATATTTTCCATCTGCTTGAGCTTCTTCTTTTCCGAAACGACGGATCGGATATCTCTAATGGCGGCCTGATCCAGCTCGTTCAGCATCATGATGATCTCTCCGGCCAGGGCATTTGTTTCCTCGTCTCCCATACGATATTTCCATTCACTCACCACATTTGACCTAAAGATCTCTCCTTCACCGAGCATGAGCCAGGTGGGATCGATGTCTTTTAGGTCTTCCAGGAGATGGATGATCTTGTCGGATCCTGGGACCTGCTCCTGCTTTTCGTACTTCCGATAAACCCGCTCGGTCACACCCATTTTTTCAGCCATTTCTCTGGGATGAAGAGACAATCGGGTTCGCAGTCTTGTGAGCCTCTCAGCAAGAGACATGTATCCCCTTTTTGATTTTTAAATCAAAAAAAGCTTGACTTCTGAACTTTGGATCAATATATTGTATTGTATTATGCAAAAAATGCTATCATGTAACGGCTTGACATTCAAGATCTAAAGGACAATCTGCATATTACTGCTCCATGCTTTTGATTGCTGGAAAACATATGCTCTTGCAGGGAAATGGAAGATCTCAGCATGGTCGTCCCGGTGAATGATCATGCGAAATCTGTGAGTGGTCCCTAGGTTCTGTTGACATTTGGGTTCTAATTAATAGATGTCAACAGCACTACTACAAGATGAAACATGGTTGAAGATCCTCCAATTCCTTCGCTCCTGTGTGGATGTTTACGTAGGAGAAGAAGGTGATTGCCGTCTTTTCATTGAGGCACTCCTTTGGATTACACGAAGTGGTGCTCAGTGGAGACTGCTCCCGGAGAAATTCGGTAACTGGAACAGTGTCTATAAACGATTCGCCCGCTGGTGTAACAAGGGTATCTTCTCCAGAATGCACGAGCACTTCATAGATGATCCCGATATGGAGAACTTCATGTTTGACAGCACCATTGTTCGTGCCCATCCCTGTGCTGCCGGAGCCCTCAAAAGATCCGGTGGACAAGAGACACAGGCTCTCGGGCGCAGCCGAGGAGGTTTTTCCACCAAGATCCACGTAGCGGTAGATGGCTTGGGAAATCCCCTGAGGTTCATTCTCACTCCCGGTCAGAAGAGTGACATCGAACAGGGACCGGCTCTTATCGAGGGCTTCACCTTCGCTCATGCACTGGGAGACAAGGGCTATGATTCGGATGCCTTCGTCCAGGCGATCACCCAATCTGGAGCTACTGCTGTGATTCCACCCCGGTCCAATCGCAAAGAGCCCCGCGAATACGACCAATGCCGCTACCGCGAACGACATCTGATCGAGTGCTTTATGAGCAAGATCAAACATTTCAGACGCATTTTCTCCAGATTCGACAAGCTCGACAGAAGCTTCTTGGGCTTTCTTGGCTTTGTCGCAGCTCTCATCTGGTTGAGGTGAAATGTCAACAGAACCTAGAAAAGTTATATTAGCGCGAACTTCACCGTGAGCATGCGTATCTTTTGCCATGATGAATCGGCTTCTGGAACACCTGGAACAGTTCCCTCATTCAGTTCTCAGCGAAAGCGAACTCCACACCCTTTTGACTCCTCAAGAGAGTGAAAACCTGATGCAGCAGCGCATTCTCATGGATTGCGCTGAAGCCCATGGATGCACATTTTCCGCCGGTTGCAGCCATGCCTGTCCCATGTGCTCTTACCCCCACGAAGACTGTATCGAAGCCGGTCCTTTGGCTCATGAAAAAGAAGACGCCCCGGTGCCTTGTGAAAACGGCATGCGCCGTTATGTAGTGTGCCTACGGCAGTTTCTCTCCTCGCTGCACAGGATCAACGGTCTTCATGGCCGGGTGCACCGCCTGGACCGAGACGGATTTTACCTGGGGCGTCGGGTTTACGGAAACCGCCGAGTGGGATTTGTATTTCTCCGCCGCGTGGACGAAAGAGAATTGTTGAAACTGGCAGGGCTCCGGCATCTGTGTCGGGAGGATGAATTCCTCGTTCTTCTGAATCCATCCATCACCATTGAAAACCTGTTTACCCGCCACCTCCTGCATCTGGAGCACATGGTCCAAAAGCCCCTGGCCCAGTGCCTCGATCCCAAGACACTGGAAATTCCTTGGAAGAAATGGTCTCGGAATTCCTGCAACCGGAGCAAAGCGAAATACTTCGGTCTGCCCCTCTCTCCAAAGCCCAGGCGTTGGATTACCAAAGGTTCGAATTTCTCTGCCATGACCGGATGCATGTCCCCGGCACCCTTCCGACCAAACGTAGCAATCTCATCCATCTCAATGATAACCCGCTCCGTTTGGGGGATGCGCTTTTCGTGCTGCTCCTGTATCTGGCCGTGGAACTCAAGAAAGGAGAAGGGGGTTGGGTGGACAAGATCACCTTGTGGGAAAAGGAACTGGTCTCGAGCCCCGACTCCTATCAGGCTTACAGCAACTTGCGCAACACCCTTACCGGCTCTCTGCTGAAAAAAGATGCTGCCGCCTTCATTCAAAACGATGGCTCCAAACGCTACCGAATTTCCACCCACCCCGATTGCATTAGCTATGACAAGGCGAAACTCCTGGATCATGCCGACCAGAGAGTGAAGGCCTTGGCGCGGGAGCTTCCCTAATTCGCGCGCATTTTCCTCTTTGTATTGATCGCATCCCAAACCGAAACAGATTTCTCGGCTTTTTCGGGGGCGTCGGCTTTTCTATCCTGACCATCTGCCAGAACTATAACTCCGAGTTTTCAATCAGATGGTGAGCGTGAAGTATGCTAGAAATAAGCTAGAAGAAAACGAAAAGGGTTAGCTAGAAAACTAGCTAACCCCTTGAATTTCCTGGAGCTGGCGATGGGATTTGAACCCGCAACCTGCTGATTACAAATCAGCTGCTCTGCCGTTGAGCTACGCCAGCCCTTTCGATATTTGAGCTGCTTCTTATAATATTTTTCATGAATTGATGCAAGCAAAAATCAGGTTGTTTTCTTTTGCGACCTGGCGTTTGAAGGGGGCGATTCCGATGAGGCTGCTCTTTGATTAGAAAAATTCCTCGATCCAATTTGAGGATCGATAAGAGCTTGTCCAAAATCATATCTGGATCGAAGAAATTCAATCCCTCGCAGAGGCATGGGGGAGGCTCTAAAAAATTCCAAGCTTTTTCAGCCCTGCGATAAACATCTTGCAAAGGGAATGGGATGTTTTGTGTGTGTAAACTTCACCCTCCGGGCTGACTCCTCTGATGATTCCGTCATGAAGAAAACTTTGCAGGAGAATTCTTCCTTTTTCCATTCTGTCGACAATGCCGCTGAGGTTTTGAGTCTGTAAAGGGGAGGGTGCGATGGGGCTGTTTTCTGTAGACTGAAGCAGCTTGATGAAATTGAGAATCCTTCCGAGCCTCAGCAGGGTGACGGATTCCTCCCGCGTTGTGGTGTGCGAGATGGGAATGGCGGTGGATCGCATGAGGGAGAGCCTGGAAGGGAGGATTCCTGCTTCCTCGCACTTTTTGAAATCCACACTTCCGGGCGACGGATAGTAGACGGAAACTCCCGCCAGGACCCGCCTCGAGGCGAGAAACAAAAGGTCCGAAATGGAATCCGCGGCTGTCTGGCCTGGTGCGCCCACGATGATGTATCCCACAGCCTCGAGGCCGTATTTCTCCGCATGGGAGAGGGCCGCATCGAAGGCTCTCACGACGTCGGGTCTTCGAAAGCTTCGAAGCTGTTCCTGTGAAGTCGTCCCCAGGGAGAGGTTCAATGTCTTGAAGCCAGCCTCCTTCATGGTCTTAACCACCTCTTCATCCAGGGTGGGAGGGAAAAGCCCGTTCATGGCTCTCAGTTCAGGTGTTATGAAACTCTGTGAAGAGTCTTTACCTAGACCCTCTCCCCAGCAGGGCGAGGAAGGTTTTGGATCGGGCGCAGTGTCATGCCCAAAGGTCAAATGCGGTATGAGCCGATGAGGCAGGTTTGAGGAAGAGCCCTGGTGATGCTCCGCCCCGCGGCGGCAGAGTTCTCTTATTCCTTTCAGGAGTTCCAGAAACCAATCCTTTTGCAGGGATATATTTTCATCTTCGAAGTCGATGAAGCCTGCACCTTGCTGAAGCACGGCTACTTCGATTTCGTGCAGAACCCGGTCGACGCTTCTGCGGCGGTAGCTGATGCAGGAGGATGCTCCCATGGAACAGTAGGTGCACTGCATGGGACAACCCCGGCTCGCCATCACCACCGTGCCGGCCTTTCGGGATCTCTGGTAATGCTTTTGCTGAATCAATGACATGGCGGGCAGAGGATAGAGATCCAGGTCTTCCATGAGGGCGGGTGGGCTGAGCCTGATAGATCGGTCGATTTTCCGATGGACGATTCCGGGAACGGATTCCAGGGAGGTTTTTTCCCGCAGGGCCCGGGCAAGTTTCGGCATGGAGACCTCGCCTTCTCCACGAAGGACGAAATCTACGGCTCCGCATTGAAGGACCCTTTCCGGCATTTCCGTGGCATGGTGGCCTCCCACGACAATTCTGCAGTGGGGATGAGCGGCCCTGACGGCTTCCGCCGTCTGCAGAGCTTCCGTACTGTAGGCGGTGAAAAGAGAAGAAATGCCCACGAGAAACGCGCCCGACCTTTTGGCCGCTTCTCCCAGGTGCTGGAAACTGTATCCGAAGTGTTTGAAGCTGTGGAAGAGGGCAAAGGGTGAGAAGTCGGCTTTTCCGTAGTATTCCCGGAGATAAGACATCTCTTCGGGCCAGGGGATGATTCTGGATTTTGAAGTAGCCAGTCCGTCGAGGATTTCCACGGAAAAGCCCTCTTTTATGAGCGATGCCGCGATGCATGCCAACCCATAGGGAATGGTCCGCTTGGCTGTGAGATAAAAGTCGCGAATGGGAGGTTGTATGAGAAGGATATCGGCCATGGTCTCCACTCTAAAAAATTGGATGAGGATTCATACGCTCATCATGGGGTCCCGATCTACGGACAGCTGGACACGACGTAGCGCGGGATGATTCTTGCCGCGGTTTAAAACCGTCTCTGTGAAAAGCTGCATCTCCCGGTTGGTCCACGCCTTGATGAAGAGATGCCAGCGGTAGCGGCTCTTCAGTTTTGCCAGGGGAGCGGGGGCGGGGCCAAGGACCGCCACATGACAGTCCTTGTCGCGCAGTTCCAAAGCCACTTCCCTGCAGAGCACTCCCAATTCCATCGCTGCCAGGCGGGTTGTCGTTTCATCGGACGCCGTGACCAGAAGCTTCAAAAAACGGGTAAAGGGAGGGTACTGGAGCTTTTCCCGCGATTCCAATTCCCTGGCGCAGAAGGAGGAGTAATCCATCCGGACGACGGATTCAATGGTGTAGTGGGTGGGATTGTAGGTCTGAAGAATGACCCGGCCCGGCTCTTCTCCCCTGCCGGCCCTGCCCGCCACCTGCATGAGAAGCTGCACCATGGTTTCTCCCGCGCGAAAGTCCGCAATCTGCAAGGCCGTATCCCCATTGATGATTCCAACGAGGGTGATGTTGGGGAAATCGTGGCCCTTGGCGATCATTTGAGTTCCGATGAGCACATCGGCTTGCCGCTGCCGGACGGCATCGAGGGACCTGACCATGTCCAGGGGGTGATTCACCGTGTCACGGTCGATGCGAACGATCCTTGCCGAGGGAAGGAGTTTCCGGACCTCTTCTTCCACACGTTCAGTACCGAATCCATGAGGGGTCAAAATAGTGTTTCCGCACTGGGGGCAGGCTTCCGGCACGGTCTGTTCCCATCCGCAATAATGACAGCGCAGCCGATCCGCCTTCTGGTGATAGGTGAGGCTCACACTGCAGGCGGTGCACTGGGGCACGTAGCCGCAGGAATTGCATAGATAAAAGGTCGCGAAACCTCTTCTGTTGAGAAAGAGAAGAGCCTGGCGGCCGTTCTGCTTGGTTTCCTCGAGGGCTTCCCGGAGCGGTTTTGAAAGAATTCTGTTTCCCCTCATTTCCCTGCGCATGTCCACCACCTGCAGGTCGGGAAGGGGACGGTCGAAAATGCGTCCGGGAAGTGTGAGCGTTGTATATCGGTTGTTTTGGCTATGATGAATCGACTGCAGAGAGGGGGTTGCAGAACCCAGCAGAATGGGAATTCCGAGCATGCTCGCCCTCATGAGTGCTGCATCCCGGGCGTGATAGCGGAGCCGGTCGTCCTGCTTGTAGGATGCGTCATGTTCTTCATCCACAATGATGAGGCCGAGTCGCGGGATGGGCATGAAAATGGCGGAGCGGACTCCCAATACGACGTCTCTTTTGCCGCTCAGGATTTCGCTCCACTGGTCATAGCGTGCCCCCGCCGGCAGCCCGCTGTGCCAGATGGCCAGGCGTGAGCCGAACCTTTGCCGGAAAAACGCTTCCATCTGTGTGCTGAGGGCGATTTCCGGGACGAGAATGAGAGCTCCTTTGCCCGCCGCTACGGTCTTTTCCACCAGTTGAAGATAGATTTCCGTTTTTCCGCTTCCCGTGACCCCGAAAAGCAGGAACGGCTGAAAGCTTGACTGTTCGATGTGAGGCAGGATGGCCTCGAACACCTTTTTTTGATGTGGTGTGAGGGTGGGGGCGGGTGAGGGAGGAAGCGACTGTGCGCATTGGAATTCCCGGAATTCAACCGTTTCCAAGACTTGAACGGCGCCTTGTTTTTGCAGCTTTCTCACCCAGTAATCCAGGTTAGGGACGGTTTGGCGCAGAACCCGCAGGGGAAGCGTTCCTCCCGCATCGTCGAGAAGCTGCACCAGGAGTCGCAGAGGGACGCTGCGTTCCATCTGTTCAGATTCCGGGGGGGCGAGCAGCTGAAGGCTCTTGATTTTTTTCGGGCCCGGCTGAGGATTCTGCCATCTGAAGATGCGTTCGATGAGGGATTTTTCTTCCAACACCTTGAGTTTATGGCGAATGTTTTTCTCGGAGGGAAGGGCCCGGGTGATCTCTTCAAGGGAAGTAGCGTCCCTTTCCGCCAGCAGTCCGAGAAGTGTGGAGTCTTTTTCCGCGGTGCACTTTTCTTTTCCTGTTGAAGTGAGAGCGAAAAGGGTTTGCGGAGAGCTTCCGGTTCCGGAGGGGAGGGCCGTCTGGAGCACTTCGCCGAGGGGATAGAAGTAATAGGAAGCCATCCACTTGCACAGGCAAATGAGATCTTCCGGAACGATGGGAGAGGAGTCCAGGACTGCGCGAATGGGCCTCAAGGCTATGCCTGCAGAAGCATCGGGCCGTCTTTCGTGCAGGGCGACGATGAGGCCGGTAGCTTCGCGGCGTCCGAGAGGGACCAGGACCCTGATGCCGATTTGAAGCCGCTCGCAGAGATGGGAAGGCACCACATAATGGAGGGTTTTATCGAGAGCGCTGAAAACGGCGACTTCCGCGAAGCGTTCAGACTGTGAGTCACTCATGGATGGTCGGAGTCGCGCTCTTGTTGAGAGCAAAGGTTTTTCCGTGCAAAGCTGAGAGATAAGTTTCCAATTTTTTTGTAAAATCAGCCTGAAGTGATTTGGGAATGGACTTGGCATGGGGGAAGTCCGTTTTCAGAAAGTCGATGGGCTTGCCATCCTTGTAGAAGCGAAAATCCAGATGGGGACCCGTCGCCAGACCGGAAGAGCCGACATAGCCGATGAGGTCCCCCTGCGCCACTTTCATTCCCTTGTGCAGTCCTTTGGCAAAGGCAGAGAGATGGCCGTAGGTGGTCCTGTAGGTGCCGTTGTGGCGAATTTCTATGTAGCGACCGAAGCCGCCTTTTTTGCCCACAAAAGTGATCGTGCCGTTGCCCAAAGCACTGATGGGGGTGCCCGTGGGAGCCGCGTAATCGATTCCCAGATGGGGGCGATAGATTTTGAGCACGGGATGTAAACGCTTTTTCGTAAATGTCGAACTGATACGGCTGTAGCTCAAGGGAGCCTTGAGGAAAAGTTTCCGCAGGGAATTGCCCTCGGCATCGAAATAGTCCTTGTAGCCGTCGGAAAATGTGTACAAAAAGGCCTGATAGCGTTCCCCGCCGACCATCATTTCTGCAGCGAGGATGGGGCCTGAATGCACTCTTTTTCCTCCCTTGACCGAATCTTCGAAATGTACGGCAAAGGAATCCCCGGGTCTTAAATCCGTATTGAAATCGATGTCGTAAGCAAAGAGATCGGCCAGATCCATGATGAGGTTTGCCGGCAGCCCGGCCCTGAGGCAGGAATCGTAAAGGGTGTCCGTTATGGTGCCCTTCACCGATTCCAAGATAGTGACAGGCTGAACGCTGCCCTGGCGGCATTCCCATTTGCCTCCGACCTTTCGGAAAACATAGGTGGCGCCGTCGACGGAAGCGTAAGTAAACTTGACGGGCTGACCATCCTCGCGGCCGACCCGAATGGTCAATTCATCGTCGGGCTGCAATTGGTCGAGCCTGCATATCCCTGCGCAGGATTCCTGCCAGGCGTAAAGGCAGTCCTGCGGAAGATGGAATTTTTCCATCACCTGAAGAAGAGTATCTCCCGGCCGTATAACGTAATGTTTGAAGGAATACTGCTTGAGATATTCCAAACGCAGTGCGAAATGATCCGGATAATCCAGTTTCGTTAAAGATGCAGGTATGGGGACCGGCGATGGTGCGTTCGGCAAAGAAAAAATGTTTTGCCAGGAAAGGACGCCGATGTTCGCAAGGAACACGACACAAAGGAGTCGTCCCATCCCCCATGTTCGCCTTTTGGGAGGCCGCATCGACCAATTGGATTTTGTGCTGAAAGTTTTTAGACCCTTCATCCCAAAAATTAGTATCATAGAGAATGTAGGCGGTCAAAATCAAAAAAATGGATTTTGCCTCCTTTAGTGACAATTTTGTGCCCAAACATTTCGCATTTCAAGGTAAAATTTATAAAATATATTGATTTAGCGCCCGTTTTAAGTCATTTAAATATTGCTATGCATCTTGAGGTCGGTATAATTGCGATCCTGTACGCAGAGAGTCGACATGAGTTCTGTGATTCTTTTTTGTAATCCCTTTTATGGCGTATGAGGGGCGGGATTCGAAAAATCTTTGCTGAAGGAGGACGAGATATGACGAAGGCTGATTTGGTGGGAAGAATGGCTGACGATGCCGGCGTGACCAAAATAGCGGCGGAGAAGGCTCTGAACGGCTTTATCGCCGCAGTCACCGAAGCCCTTGCCGCAGGAGATAAGATCACGCTGGTGGGATTCGGTACTTTCGAGGTGTCCGAGAGGGCGCAGCGGGAAGGACGCAATCCTAGAACAGGTGATGTCATCACGATTCCAGCTTCGAAGATGGTCCGGTTCAAGGCGGGAAATAAGCTGAAAGAAGCGGTGCAATGAAAGGCAAGGGATTCCGGTTTCTCAGGAAATGAACAGTGAACCGGGATCCTGGCATTATATGGTCTACTATTTTTACTCGAATCTTAATCCTCTACTATCACAATCATGCCATGGATAAAAATGCAGCCGTCATCGAACCCAGAAAAGGGAAGCGCGAAGATCCCTTGCCACCCCTTGCCGTTTTGATTTTTACTCCTCTGGATCTGGACCAGTTTATCCGTTCTTTTCCCCTTCCTCCGCAACGCACGCATAGAATTTATCTTACAGACGTATATACAGGCACTTACGGTTCCACTGCGGTGTCGCTCGTCGGCCCCATGCTTGGAGCCCCTCAAACCATTCTGGTCCTTGAAAAGCTCATTGCCTTGGGGGTGAAGAGCGTGATGGCTGTGGGATGGTGCGGTTCTCTGCAGCCTCACGTGCGCATCGGCGATGTCATCCTGGCGTCGGGCGGAATCTCGGAAGAGGGCACTTCCGCACATTATCCCATCGATTCGTCCCATCCCGGTCCATCCCCCGATCTCTTGAATGGTCTGAAAGGCCTCCTCCGGTCCCGGTACATCACCGTCCATGACGGTCCTGTCTGGAGCACGGATGCCCCATTTCGTGAGACCATAGGAAAGGTGATCGCCTATCGGGAGCAGGGGATTCTGGCAGTGGACATGGAGACCACAGCCCTTTTCACTGTCGCATGCTACCGGGGTATCCGTCTCGCAGTGGCGCTGGTGGTATCGGATGAACTCTGTACCATGAAATGGGTCCACGGGTTCAGGGATGCCAAATTCAGAGAGACGCGGGAACAACTCGTTCATCTGACGTTGAATGCCCTCTGCACCACTTCAACAGCGCTGCCCATCGAGGAAGATTATATGAAAAACCGGTGAATGGATGAATGGAAGTATTTTGCGAACAGGAAAGAGTGAATCGATGGAAGGGAACAATGGCGCGAAATCGCACCTCCTTGTTTGAGAAGCCGGTGGAACACCTGAGCCGGGAGGAGGCCGTATCCGAGCTGGCCGAACTGGCGGAGCTGATCGCTTATCACGATCGGTTGTATTACGGGAAGGATCAGCCGGAAATCACGGATGCCGAATACGATGTGCTGCGCCGACGCAATGATGCCATTGAATCGCGCTTTCCAGAACTCATCCGCTCGGACAGCCCATCCCGCAGAGTAGGAGCAGCGCCGGCGGCTGGCTTCAGGAAGGTGCGCCACAGTGTTCCCATGTTGTCTCTCGGCAACGCCTTTGCCCGTCAGGATATTGTGGACTGGCTGGAGGGAATCCGTAATTTTCTTCTGGAACTTCGAGATCTTTCCATTCCCATCGAAATCGATTGCGAGCCGAAAATCGACGGGGTATCGCTTGGAATACGCTATGAATCCGGCCGATATGTGTGCGCCGCTACGCGCGGCAATGGACTGGAAGGCGAAGACGTAACCGCCAATGTGAAAACGATCGGAGAGATCCCGCAATATCTGCTAGGAGAGGGGTGGCCCGATATTCTGGAAGTGCGCGGTGAAGTCTATATGAATGACGAGGATTTCCTGAAACTCAACGAGCAGCAGGAGCAATCCGGAGGCAAGGTCTTTGCCAATCCTCGCAATGCCGCCGCAGGAAGTTTGCGGCAGCTCGATGCGAGAGTGACCGCCTCCCGGCCGCTGCGGTTTTATGCTTATGCATGGGGGGAAATATCTCAACCTTTTGCGTCAACGCAATGGGAAGCGCGGGAAAAGCTCAGGAGCTGGGGGTTTCATCTCAACGAGCCGTCACGGCTGGTGGAAGTCGTGGGTGCGGACTTGAGCGCTCTTTCCTCCTATTACGAAGATCTGCAGATCCAGCGTTCCGGTCTCGGCTTTTCAATCGACGGGGCGGTGCTCAAAATCAACCCTCTCGATTGGCAATCCCGGCTTGGTTTCGTGAGCCGTTCTCCGCGCTGGGCAATTGCGTGGAAGTTTCCGCCGGAACAGGCCGTCAGCGTCGTGGAATCCATCCAATGCCAGGTGGGCAGAACAGGGAAAATCACTCCCGTAGCGCATCTCAAACCAGTGAACGTCGGAGGTGTGCTCGTTCAGCGTGCGACCCTCCATAATGCGGATGAGATTGCGCGCAAGGACATACGGGTGGGAGATACGGTCATCATTCAACGGGCGGGAGATGTCATCCCGCAGGTCGTCGCGGCAGTGACGGAACAGCGGCCTGCCTGGAGCCGTCCCTACAAGTTTCCCACTGAATGTCCCGTATGCGGGAGTCTTCTCGTGCGCGAGGAAGGACAAGCCGATACCTATTGTACGGGGGGCCTCATCTGTTCCGCCCAGATCGTCGAGCGTCTGAAGCATTTCGTGTCTCGAGACGCATTCAATATAGAGGGTATGGGAGAGAAAAACATTGAGCTGTTTTACGAAAAGGGGCTGATCAAAACACCCGTCGATCTTTTTACCCTGGAAGCCCGCGATGGGCGGGAGGGGCTGCCTCCTTTGCGCGAATGGGAAGGCTGGGGAGAAGTCTCCGCCCGCAAACTCTTCGATATGATTCAACGTGCCCGCACGATTTCACTGGACCGCTTCATTTATGCCCTGGGCATTCACCAGGTGGGGCAGGCCACGGCGCGTCTCCTGGCACGTCATTACTTGACACTGGCCAAATGGCGCAGCTCGCTGGAAGCCGCTAAAAAAAGAAGCTCGGACGATTATGCCGATCTCCTGTCCATCAGCGGCATCGGTGAGAGCGTACTGGATGACCTTCTTGGCTTTATCGCCGAACCCCATAACCGTGAAATATTGGATAGGCTTACGCTTCCCGGGGAAAATGGCCGTCCCCTTGTAATGGTGACCGACTTCGAGTTGCCCCCCACCACGTCTCCAGTGGCTGGTAAGACGGTTGTCTTTACCGGCAAGTTGGAAACCATGACCCGGAATGAAGCCAAGGCTCAAGCGGAGGCGCTTGGAGCCAATGTGGCGGGATCCATATCCAGGAAAACCGATTATGTGGTTGTCGGACCGGGAGCCGGTTCCAAAGAGAAAAAGGCGAGAGAACTGGGGTTGAACATCCTGACCGAAGAGGAATGGCTCGATTTAATTCGTTCCGGTTCCGAAAGGCCGGCGACTGAGGGCGATGTTGTCTGATCCGAAATCAGCAGGGCAGGATGTACCCTTTCCTGAAGCATGGAGGAAGTTATGGGTAAGAAACGTGTTCATGTCTGGATCGAGGGTAGGGTGCAGGGGGTGTTCTTTCGGGCCTTCACTCGAGATACCGCTATTGCGGAAGGTGTCACGGGATGGGTGAGAAATATGCCGGATGGAAGGGTGGAAGCCGTCTTCGAGGGGGATGCCGATCGTGTTGACAGAATGGTAAAATGGTGTTTTGAAGGAAGCCCTTATAGCCGGGTGGATCATGTGGAAGTCCGGGAAGAAACCTACCATGGTGAATTCGATCAGTTTGCAATCAACTACGGGAGATAGGGGGGGCTTAGGAAAAAGTGAAGGAGTTCTGGGAAAGTTTCCTGCATTTCCTCAAGGAATACGATTCGCAAAAAATTGCTGGGGTCATTCGGGATATCGACTGGAGTGCGGCGGTGAGAAACCCTTGGGCTTGGGTGGTAGGCGTGTCGCTTCTGTCTTTCCTGATTTGGAAAAAACAGATCAAGTTGATGGTTTTCGGAGTCTCTCTCCTGCTCTTGACGGCCCTCCTGCAACACACCCTTCCCCCTGCAGGGGAAAGCATGTCCCTCGACAAGCTTCTGCAATTTATGGGAGGGGCAGTCGCATTGGGCGGTGTGAACCTTTACTTTCTCTTCATGCGCGAAAGCTGAAAGCGCCCGGGGTATATTTCAAGCAGCACCATACCCACGGGCACTTTTATGAGAACGTTAATATTCTAAAGGGGTGACCGTTATTCTTCTGAAATACCGCCATTCACCCGCTCTTTCAATTCCTTTCCCACCTTGAAGAAGGGTAGCTTTTTGGATTCCACTTCGATGAGCTCCCCCGTCTTGGGATTTCTGCCCTTGTACCCTTCGTAATTTTTGACTTTGAAGCTCCCGAATCCTCGAATTTCCAAACGATCTGAACGGATGAGCGCTTGTTCCATGCTTTGAAAAGTGACGTTGACCGCCGTTTCCGCCGCTTTCAGAGTGATGCCTTCCGCTTTGGCCAACGCTTCTATGAGTTGACTTTTTGTCATTTTAGAACTCCTTATCGATATCCAATCGAAAAAATATAGGCTATTTTTGGATTATTTCTGCATTTCGCATATAGGGGCGTAACGCAGGAGGTATCACCACACTGCCGTCTTCCTGCTGGTAGTTTTCCAAAATGGCGAGTAAGGTTCTCCCCACAGCCAGCCCCGAGCCGTTGAGTGTATGCACCAGGTCTGTCTTGGATTGCCCCTTCCGGCGAAAGCGAATATTGGCCCTTCTGGCCTGGAAGTCCTCAAAATTACTGCAGGAAGAGATTTCTCTGTAGGTATCTTGCCCCGGCAGCCATACTTCGATGTCATAGGTCTTGGCCGAAGAAAAGCCCATATCTCCCGTGCAGAGGGTAACCACCCGATAATGAAGGCCCAATTCCTGCAAGATGGTCTCGGCGTTCAAAAGCAGGCTTTCCAGTTCATCGTAGGATGTTTCCGGTTTGACCAGTTTTACCAGTTCCACCTTGTTGAACTGGTGCTGACGGATGAGCCCGCGAGTGTCCTTGCCGTACGAACCGGCCTCTGAACGGAAGCAGGGGGTATAGGCCGTGTAGAACTTGGGGAGATCCTCTTCTTCAAGGATTTCACCGGCGTGGATATTGGTCACGGGGACTTCAGCCGTTGGAACCAGATAGTAATCCCGCCCTTCCAGTTTGAAGAGATCTTCCTTGAATTTGGGGAGTTGCCCGGTTCCCATCAGGCTGGCGCCATTCACCATGAAAGGCGGAAGCACTTCGGTATAACCATGCCTCTGAGTGTGCACGTCTATCATGAAACTGATGAGAGCTCTTTCCAGAGCAGCACCCATTCCCCAGTAAAGCGTAAAGCGGGCGCCCGTCATCTTTGCCGCACGTTCAAAATCCAGAATGCCCAGGTTTTCCCCGATTTCCCAGTGAGGTTTGGGTTGGAAATCCAGAATCGGAGGATTCCCCCAGAGCTTCGCGACCGGATTGTCCTTTTCGTCCTTTCCCACGGGGACGGACTGGTGCGGCATGTTGGGAATGACAAGAAGAAAATCCTTGAATTGTTGTTCGATGGCTCCCAGTTGCTGATCGAGCGTTTTGATCTCCTGAGAAACCTCTCGCATCTCTTCGATGCGCGCGGAGGCATCCAGCTTTTCCTTCTTGAGGCGGGATATTTCGTCGGAGGCCACATTGCGCCGGTGCTTCAGTTCTTCCACCTGACCCAGGATGCGTCTTCTCTCTTCATCCAGCTTCAGGAGAGGTTGCAAATCCATATCCATTTGTCGATCTTTGAGCATTTGTTCCACTCTGTCGACATTCTCTCGGACGAACTTAAGATCCAGCATAAAGCCCCCACATCGTTTTGGCAAAAAGGAATACTTGTAGTTTTTCTCTACAGTTTTCAACTGGTTGAAGTTTGAGTTTCTTACATTACAAAAGGGTCTTTGTCAATTCCTTTTGTTACATCGATAAGTTAGCATCTATTTGGAGCGTGCGGAAGAGCTTGACAGCTCTCTTGCCGCTTTGACCGACGGCAGGGTGCCATGTGAGCCAGAATCGATCTCAATCCATTTTTGCGCTGATGACCTCAACGCTATAGTCGTTCAAAACGTTCAAGTCGGGCAGATTGTGGAAAACCAGCATGAAGGGAATTTTGACTCCCGATGCCACGTGGACGTTGCTGAGGTTCTTGCCTTCGCGGTTCATCATGCGGTTTTGAATTTCGGCTATGGGCATTTGTCGCAGTTCATCGCGTGTCATGGCATTTCCGCAGAAGGACTTTTGATTCTGAGCCACCTGATTGTTGCTTGTGTAGAGTTTTCCTTCGAGGAGGATGAAACTGACCGGCTTGCTGGATTCATTTACCGCTTCACCTTCGACGACGAAGAGCTGGCCCGCATGCACGTTTTCAAGGAAATAGGCCTTTGTGGAGTCGAGAATGCTCACGGTTGGTTGTTCCATTTCACCGGGAGAAGAAGCGGCGTTTTGATCCGGTGCGGACGTTGTCGAACCTCCTTTGATGGTGAAAAACCAAACAACTACAATCCCAAGAACGATGAGTGGAACCAACCAGATGAGGACCGTTTTCCATGGACTGGATTTCCTGGGTTGAAGAGGGACTGAAGGTGCCGGCATGGAGCGGGATATCAACAGGTCATCCTCTTCAGTTTGTATCTCCTCGCTTGGAAGTTCCATTTGAACGAAAAGATCCTCTTTAGGTTTTTCCTCTATAAATTCAGGAGGATTCCCCACCGAAAAAACATTCCCGCACTTCGAACAGCGGACTTTGCTCTTTGGCCCTTTGAGACGCGCCGGATCGAGGCGAAACTTGGTTTTACAAGATTCACAGGTGACAATCATCGATCTTTATCCCCTCTCTTATCTCTATGGCTCGGGAATCCACGCGAACATCGATTGTTCAGCAACCACTACACCATTCTTTACCAGATCTTCCCTTCCCCGGCAGGGGGCGGGATCTATTTCTGGAATTGAACCTCATAAATTCCCGGAAGATTTCTGTGCTTCTCTGAAAAATCCAGACCATATCCGACGAGAAAACCCTTTTCAAGACGGATGCCCGCATAATCTATGGGTACTTCTACCTGACGTCTTTCGAACTTGTCAATGAGGGCGCACACTTTGATCGATTCTGGATGATATTGACGAAGATGGTCAAGATACCAGGCGATGGTAAGACCGGTGTCGACGATATCTTCCACAATCAATACATTCCTGTCCTTGATGGAGAGCTCAATGTCCTTCGTTATCTTGACCTTGCCACTGGTCTCGGAACTTTCACCGTAGCTTGCGAGGCGCACAAAATCCACTTCCACGGGTATGGAGAGACGACGCACCATGTCTGCCAGGAAGATAAAGGCTCCTTTCAAAACACCGATGATGATGAGGCTCGTCCCCTCATAATCCCGGTTGATTCGAACGGCCAGATCATCCAAACGCTTTTGTAGTTCTTCCGGTTTGATACGCGGTACCAACTGATACTCTTCCATATATTCCCTCTCTTCAACCTGAATTAACCCGCTGCACCCAGCCGTGTATAGAAAGTGCAATAGTACCGGGAAATCCTTCAAAAATCAACGGAGATTCAACTTAACTCATTAAAACCATTCATATTCCAATTCTGGATAAATTATCCAGGCGGGGAGGGTGGAGCAGGGGAGTTTTCATTGATTTTAAATGTCTAAATGGTTATAGAAAGCTAAACTTTTTGATAGGAGGAATAAACAAGATGCGCGAGAAAGTGGAAAAAGCTCTGGATAAAATCAGGCCGATGCTGCAACGTGACGGTGGAAATGTTGAACTGGTGGGTATAGAGGGAAAAGTCGTCAAAGTACGTCTGACCGGCGCCTGCCATGGTTGTCCCATGAGCCAAATGACGTTGAAGGCTGGTGTCGAGCGGGTGATCATGCAAGAAGTTCCTGAGGTCGTAGAAGTCGTGGCCGTCTAAAGACTCATGCGTTACCCCGGTCCTGTCTTCCATTGCTTCATGCAAAAAATGGCAGGACCCTTGATCCCATCCCCATTGGTCCATGGGGAAAGTAATCGCTCGTTCCTCACTTGTGATATGGTCCGCCCTTGATGATAGTAAAGGCCCTGTAGAGCTGTTCGGCGATCATCAAGCGGGCCATGTCATGTGGGAATGTCATCCTGGAAAGAGACAGCACGCAATCAGCGCGTTTGAGAACCTCGGGCGAGACCCCCACTGGACCGCCAATCACCATCCACACCGAAGCCACTCCGCCATTCTGCAGTTTTTCCAGGAAGCGGGCAAAGCCGTTGGAATCCAACTGCTTTCCCCCTATATCCCATACCACTAGATAATCTTGAGCATTCAACAGATTCAGTATCCGTTCGCCTTCGCGTTCACAAACGAGAGTTTCCGGGATTTTTGAAGATATTTTTTCCGCCTTGACGAGATGGATTTCAATCCGCGCATAATGACGAAGGCGGTCCAGATATCTTTGGATACCCTTGTCCATTTCCTGGAAATTTGTTTTTCCGACGAAGACGAGATGAAGTTGCATGATCGAAAGAACTATTCGGTAGAGGAGGGGGCTCCGGCGTAAACAGCCCATAGCAAAAATTCCTGGTTTCCCTTGGGACCAAGAATGGGAGAAGGGGTGATCCCTTTCACCTGAAGCCCTGCGTTTTGACAGAATTGAGCTATGGATTCGCAGACTTGCCGGCGCACGGCTTCGTCCCGCACCACCCCGCCCTTTCCGATGTGTTCGCGGCCGGCTTCAAACTGTGGCTTGATGAGAGCGATGAGTTGCGCACCGGCGGCAAGAAAGGGCAGCACTGCGGGAATGACGAGTTTGAGTGAGATGAAAGATGCGTCTATGGTGACGAGTTGAAGGGGTTCCGGAATGCATTCCTTTTCGAGATAGCGTATGTTTTTGCGTTCCAGAACGACGACCCTGGAATCCTGCCTCAGTTTCCAATCCAGCTGCCCATACCCCACATCCACGGCGTAAACCCGTGCGGCACCGTTCTGAAGCAGACAGTCCGTAAATCCCCCCGTGGATGCCCCCACGTCCATGGCCACCAGGCCTTGAACATCCACCTCAAAAGCCTTGAGGGCGTGTTCCAGTTTGAGGCCGCCCCGGCTGACGTAGGGGATATCTTCACCGGTGATTTGAGTCCGGCAGTCCGTGGGCACCTTTTGACCCGCCTTCGTGATTTTTTGTCCGTCTACGAGCACTTTTGCTGCCAGTATCAGGGCCTGCGCCCTTTCGCGGCTGGGTGTCAGGCCTCTGTCCACGAGCAGTTTATCCAATCGCACGAAGGATCTGGCCATGACGCTCCTTCAGCAGAGTGTACGCCGCATTTTCTATGCCTTCAGCATCTATGCCACAGAGATTCCTTATGATCTTCTGGCTGCCGTGGGGCACAAAAGCGTCAGGGAGGCCCAGTCTCAAGAAGGACTTCGGCAGGCAGCCGGCCTCCTGCAGCATCTCCAGTATCGCACTTCCGAATCCCCCCTGGATCACATTCTCTTCAATGGTGATGACGCAGCCGGTTTTCCTTGTCCACGACAAGATCAGCTCCTGATCAAGGGGTTTGATGAACCTGGCGTTGATGACGGCTGCACGGATATTGTTTTGCTCCAATCGTTCGGCAGCTTCCATGGCGGGATGCACCGTGGAACCCGCAGCAATGAGCAGCAGGTCATTTCCCTCACGCAGGAGCTCTCCTTTGCCCATGGGGAGCGTGTGGAAATCTTCGTCCATGGCGACTCCCAAACCATTTCCCCGCGGATATCTTACGGCAACGGGGCCATTGTATTCCACGGCGGTTTTCAGCATGTGCCGCAGTTCGTTTTCGTCCTTGGGGGCCATCACTACCATGTTGGGAATATGGCGCAGAAAAGAGAGGTCAAATGCTCCATGGTGCGTCGGACCGTCTTCACCCACTATCCCGGCGCGGTCCATGGCAAATACGACGTGCAGGTTCTGCAGGCAGACATCGTGAATGATCTGGTCGTAGGCGCGCTGCAGAAACGTGGAATAGATGGCCACCACCGGCTTGAAGCCTTCAGTGGCAAGACCTGCCGCAAAAGTAACGGCATGCTGTTCGGCGATGCCCACATCGAAAAACCTGGCGGGAAAGCGCTGAGAGAAGCCTTCAAGCCCTGTTCCTTGAGGCATGGCCGCAGTGATGGCCACTATCTTTGGATCGGATTCCGCAAGGCTGGTGATGGAACTTCCGAATACCTTGGTGTAGGACGGAGCACACGCTCCACCGTTGGAAGAGCCGCAACTCTCGCCCGTTGCGATGTCGAAGGAACCAACGCCATGAAAGCTCGTAGGATCGCATTCCGCGGGCTTATATCCCTTGCCCTTCTGGGTCATGACATGAATGAGAACAGGCCCTTCGATGTGACTGGCGGTTTCGAAGGTTTCAATGAGGCGATCCAGGCGGTGGCCCTTGATGGGACCGATATAATGGAAATCCAGGGCTTGAAAGAGCATGCCCGGAGTGAGGAGAGTCATCAATGAATCTTCACTGCGCTTGAGGATCTGGAGAATATTGGGGCCCAGGCCGGGAATCGACTTGAGGAAATCCTCCACATCCTTTTTGAGATTCATGAGGGTCTTGTTGGAGAGTTTGCGGCTCAGAAAGGAGGAGAGGGCTCCAACGTTGGGAGAAATGGACATTTCATTGTCGTTGAGTACCACGATGAGGTTTTTGTTCAGGTCTCCTGCGTGGTTGAGGGCTTCGAAGGCCATGCCGCCCGTCATGCTTCCGTCACCGATGACGGCGATGGCCCGGTGCGAGCTCTCCTTGAGGGCCTTTGCGACCGTTATTCCAAGAGCGGCAGAAATGGAAGTCCCGGAATGTCCCGTTCCGAAGGCGTCGAACTTGCTCTCGGATCTTCTGGGAAAACCGCTGATTCCCTGGTATTGCCGCAGCGTATGGAACTGAGACCGACGCCCCGTCAGAATTTTATGGGTGTAGGCCTGATGGCCTACGTCCCAGATGATCCGGTCGGCGGCGGTGTCAAACACGTAATGAAGAGCAAGCGTCAGTTCGACCACTCCGAGATTCGGAGCCAGGTGCCCACCATTTTTAGCAACCGTACAGATGATCATTTCGCGGATTTCCTCCGCCAGTTGTTGCAGTTGTGGAATGGATAAATTTTTCAGTTGCGATGGGCAATCAATCTGAGAAAGTAGCGTTTTGACTTCTTGATCTTTCAAGGCTCAACCTCTCCGTCTATCTATAACCCCATGACCGGCGGTCACAACGAAACATGAAAATGCAAGCCGGGATTCTTTCCCGATTTATTAAGCTTTACGCACTAAAAGATACTGAGCGATGGCCCGCAGAGGATCGGCCTTCTCATCGAAATTCGACAGAGCCTCCATCGCTCCCTTGACATGGGCCAGAGCCGCCTCTTTTGAGCGCGTCATTCCCAGAAGAACGGGATAAGTCTTCTTGTTCTTCGCTATATCTGAACCGGGTGTTTTTCCCATGAGTGCAGCATCTCCCTCTATGTCCAGAATATCATCCGTGATCTGGAATGCCAGTCCGAAATGCTGCCCGTATCGTGTGAGGATAGCAATCTGTTCCTCCGTTCCTCCTCCCAGCAAGGCCCCCACTTCCAGGGAAGCGGAAAGGAGAGCGCCCGTTTTGTGGATGTGCATATATTCCACCGTAGCCACGTCCACGGCCTGGTTTTCACTTTCAAGGTCAATGACCTGTCCGCCGACCATACCCCGGTATCCGGACGCCTTCACGACGATGCCGATCACCTTGAGCAACTTGTCCGCAGGAAAATCCTTCTGCATCTGACCTTCCGCGATAAACCCGAAAGCTTCTGTCAGCAAAGCGTCCCCCGCCAGAATGGCGATGGCTTCACCAAAGGCTTTGTGGCAGGTTGGCTTGCCTCTGCGGAAGTCATCGTTG
This sequence comes from Desulforhabdus amnigena, assembly GCF_027925305.1. Lineage (NCBI taxonomy): Bacteria > Pseudomonadati > Thermodesulfobacteriota > Syntrophobacteria > Syntrophobacterales > Syntrophobacteraceae > Desulforhabdus > Desulforhabdus amnigena. The sequence goes on from NZ_BSDR01000001.1 coordinate 600,792, forward strand.
TCCATAGCGGGAAGATCATCGTGAATCAGGGAGTAAGTATGAATCATCTCCAGTGCGCACGCGGCGGGCAGAATGCTTTCTGGGGTGCCACCGACCACTTCGGCTGCAGCAAGGCAGAGAATTGGGCGAAGCCTTTTCCCCCCGGCAAAGAGACTGTAACGCGATGCTTCGAGGACACTCTTTTCGAGACCCGCCGGCACCGGAAACAGCCTTTCCAGGGCGGCATCCACCATCTGCTTTCGTTCCGCCAGATAACCCTTCAGATTGAAGTCGTTCATTGTAATTTTGTCCATTCATATTGGAAGATTTTATAACATATTAACATACCATGCTTGATCGAGGCTTTCCACTCTTTTGAGACATAACAAAGCAATTCTCATTTTAGATGTCTCTCATGGTATTGGCATTTCCGACATCCCCATTGATCGCCCTTCAAAGAGGAATTTTATCCTAAAAAATTCCCCCCCTTGAGGGGGGCAGGGGGGGTAGGTTTTTCAAAATGAAAATTGCTGGACATAACATGCATGCGAGAATGCGCCATTCGAGAATCGGCGGCAACGCTAAAAAGTCTCATTCGTTGGAATTTTTTGCCGTTGTGGGTTCAAAAGGCACAACACTCCAGCTCCCCTCCGGGTCCTTGAGGAGCATCTGAACTTTGTTTTCCGCTTCTTCCAGCTTCTGATGGCAGTACTGCGCCAATTTTATTCCCTCTGTGAAAGATTCCATAGCTTCTTCCAGGGGGAGATCCCCCTTCTCCAGCTTTTCAACGATCATCTGTAGTTTCTTGAGAGCCTCTTCAAACGGTTCACCCTTTTTCTTAGCCACGGCATATCCTTTGTTTGAAATTCCTCTTCGGGGGGTGCAGAGAGATGTATATATGCTTGCTTTCCCTTTCCGCCACGAGGGGAGAATTGCATCGTTCGATGGAGTGAAACCATTGGCCACCGCGTGCTAGGGCTTCACTTCCAGTACTTTGCATTCCAGATAACCTTCGGAAAGCTGCACGAGAACATCCTGCCCTTGAGAGACCTCGGCCGCTCTTCGCAGGACCTTTTTGTCCGGAAGGCGGTACGTGATGGAGTACCCGCGGGCCAGAACTCCCAGTGGGCTTAGACTCTCCAGTTGGGCGGTGGAACTTTGCAGCTTGAATCGATTCGCGTCAAGGATCTTTTGCTGGTGCAGGACGAGTTCCCGGTACTGCTGATCCAGCACCTTTCGATATGCCTGAATATCCCTGGCGGGATGAGTCCTTTGAAGCTTCTCCGTGAGATGCGTATGAAGCGTGCGTAATCTTTCCAGGTGCCTGCCAAAGGCCAGCTGCAGCCGCTCCAGACGGTCATCCACAAAGAGCCGCAGGTCTGCGAGCCGTCTCTGAGGGTGGACGAGCCTTTTTTCCAGAAAGTCCAGGTGCTGCTGATATTTCATGATTTTCTGGGCTGCAGCCTGCAGGATGCGTTCATGCAGGTTCGAAAGGTCCCTATGGAAACGTTCCAGCTGAGAAACAACCCATTCGGCTGCGGCGGTAGGGGTGGGAACACGCATGTCGGCGGCCAGATCGGAGATGGTAAAGTCGATTTCGTGACCCACCGCCGAAATGGTTGGAACGTGCGAGGCTGCAATGGCCCGGGCCACGATCTCCTCGTTGAACGGCCAGAGATCCTCCATGCTTCCTCCTCCCCGCCCCACGATGATCACGTCCCATTGAAACT